>DATNIO010000196.1:0-11583 GCA_035604385.1 Verrucomicrobiia bacterium
GGTTTTTCAGCAGTTGCTGCAGGCGGAGGGCGCGTTTCGCAGGAACCGCGACGGATTCAACGTAATCCTCTTGCAGTTGGAGAAGTGGGCTGCCGCCGATCGAACCGGCCTCTCGACCGTTGGTAAAGAGAAGGCGGAGCGGTACTTCGCGAAACACAAGCGATACATACTGCCGAATGGCCAAGAGATCGTGCATTTGAACCACTATGAAACCGCCTACCTGTACAAGGAGATTTTTGAGGACGAATCCTATCTGAAGCACGGCATTGTCCTGCGCGATGGTGCCACAGTCGTGGACATTGGAGCCAACATCGGCATGTTTTCTCTGTTCGTGATGAGCCGCTCCAGGAACCCGAAGATTTACGCTTTCGAACCCGCGCCAGTCGCGTACGAGCTTCTGAAAGCAAACTGTGCGGTCTTCGGCCCCAATGCGCAGGTATTCAACTTAGGCGTCTCAGACAGGCAGGGCAAGGCGACCTTTACTTTCTACGAAAATTCCTCTGTTTTCTCCAGTTTTCATTCGGACGAAGCCGAGGACCGCGAGGCGATCCAGGCCGTTGTTCGCAACATGCTCAACGCGGAATCGGTACCTGACGAATCCAGTGAAGAGTATGTGAACGAGCTGACCGCCGGCAGGCTTCGCCGGAGCACCCATGAGTGCCGCCTGACAACCGTGTCAGACATCATCCGCGAGAATCGCATTGACAGGATTGATCTGCTCAAAATTGACGCGGAAAAGAGCGAACTGGAAATCATCAGAGGGGTTGCCGATTGCGACTGGCCGAAAATCGATCAGATCGTCGTTGAAATTCACGATCCCACTGGCGACGCGGCTCGCCGGATCAGCGACTTACTGACCCGGAAGGGATACCGTTGCGCGCTCGAACAGGAAAAACTGTTGGAGCATTCCGGGCTATTCAATCTTTTTGCCACCCGTGAGGCGATCGCTGACCGGGCGGGCCCAGACTCGGAGCGCCTGCAAAGCGCGGCTGCTTCGGAAAAAACCCGACAGGCAAGCAGCCTACAGCGCAATGTCCGGGATTTCTGCGACGCGCTGCAGTCATTCACAAGCCAGGTGGCGGCGCCTCTTGTCCTTTGTGTCTGTCCGGTGAGCCCGGCGGTCGAAGCCGACGTGGAACTCAAGGCAATGGTCGGCCATGCCGAGCAGGAATTACTCTCACGAATGGGCACTCTTGCGGGCGTTTCAGCCATCGGTTCCGAGGTCCTGCTGCGGCGCTATCCCGTCGACGAGTACTACGACATGCATGGTCACCAGTTGGGGGATATTCCTTACACCCCAGAGGGCTACGCCGCTATCGGCACGGCGCTGTTTCGCGCCATCTTCAGCCTGAAGCGAAAGCCGTTCAAAGCAATTGTGCTGGACTGCGACAACACCCTCTGGGAAGGAGTATGTGGTGAGGACGGGCCGCGGGGAATTGCGGTCCCCGAGCCCTATCGGGTTCTGCAACAGTTCATGGTCGATCAGATGAAGGCCGGCATGCTGCTGTGCCTCTGCAGCAAGAACAACGAACAGGATGTACTCGACGTGTTCGATCAGCGGGCTGATATGCTCCTGAAACGCGAGCATCTGGCTGCATGGCGCATAAACTGGAGCAGCAAATCTGAAAATATTCAGTCGCTCGCGGGCGAACTGAATCTGGCGTTGGACAGTTTCATCTTCATCGATGACAACCCAGTGGAGTGTGCGGACGTGGAAATTAACTGTCCCAATGTGCTGACTCTAAGGTTGCCGCAAAACCCTGCATCGTTTGGCTCGTTTTTCGAGCATATCTGGGCTTTCGATCGTACCGGAGTGACCGAAGAAGATCGCGGCCGACTGAAGATGTATCAGGATAACGCGCAGAGAGAGCGCTTTCGCGCGCAAGCACCATCGCTGAAGGACTTTATTTCCGGGCTTAGGGTTCGCGTCGAAATCGGTGAAGCGAGCGCGGATCAGCTCAGCCGTATTTCCCAATTGACCTTTCGAACGAATCAATTCAACTTCACTACGATC
Organism: Verrucomicrobiia bacterium; assembly: GCA_035604385.1. Classification (GTDB taxonomy): domain Bacteria; phylum Acidobacteriota; class Terriglobia; order Acidiferrales; family UBA7541; genus Palsa-360. The sequence goes on from DATNIO010000196.1 coordinate 2,015, forward strand.
CGGCGATCCGAGAGCGAAATAAGAGAATTCTTGAAGCAGAGGAACGCCGGATGTCTGACGGTTCGAGTGGCGGATCGATTCGGGGACTATGGGGTCGTGGGTGTTGTTCTGTATAAGACGGAGACCGATCGGCTCAAGCTCGACACATTTCTGCTCAGCTGCCGGGTTTTAGGCAGGGGGGTGGAATACACGGTACTGTCCGAAGTTGCCCATCGGGCATTGGGAGCGCGAAAGAGGTTTGTCGAAATCACCTGCGTGCTCACCGAGAGAAATTTGCCCGCCATGGATTTCGTCAGCAGCTTGGGCGAGCAATATCGAACTAAGCCAGGGGAGTGGCTTTTTCCCGCGGAACACCTGGCGGGTTTGCAATACAATCCGGACGCAAAGAGTCTACAATCGAACGAAAAAAGGGCAACGTCCAATGTGGAGAAGCCGCGGCTTCCATCCGCATCTGAGTTTGGGATCACTGTCCGGTCCGAACACCTGCAACGGATTGGGGAGGAACTGTGGAACGTCCGCCGCATTGCAAAAGCAGTCGATGACTTTCGGCTCCAGACACGCGGTCTGGAGGGCATTGGGGAAACCGAGACACCTGGCACGGTGGAGGCTGTGGTCGCAAATGTATGGAGAAAGGTTTTAGGCCGGCCGGGGATCGGACTGAATGCCAATTTCTTTGAGGTGGGCGGGACCTCGTTGAAGGCCGTTCAAGTCATTGCCATGCTGCGGAAGGAATTGAAGCAAAACCTGTCTGTTATCACTCTCTTCGAGTGTCCGACGATCCGACTTCTTGCCGCCAGATTGAACCCAGCCGGCGAACGCCCTTCCGCTGAGCCGAGAACAGCCGGGGCTGCCCTGCGAGGTCAGCAAAGACGAGCGAGGGCTATGCGGCGGACCAAGAGTCAATGAACCAGGAGTCAATGAACTTGGGAAAAATAGGCGTTCTGGGCGCGGGGAACATCGGGGCTGGTGTCGTCACCGACCTAGTCCTTCACGGGATCCCAACGGTTGTCGTCGACCTCACCAGAGACATTCTGGAACGCGCTCAAGCTGAGGTATTGAACAACATCCGGGTCGCTCCTCTGTTTTCAAAGTCGTTGCCGCGGGCCAGCAAGGACGAGGCTTTGGAACGCATGACGCTGACGACCGATCTGAGCGATCTGACCTCCTGCGACTTCATCATCGAGAACGTCACCGAAGATTGGGGAGTCAAGAAACCGCTCTACGAACGATTGGGGAAACTGCTGCCGGCCAACGTGTGCTTTGGGGCGAACACCTCGTGCATTTCCATCACCCAGATAGGCCGGGCGTCCGGGCGTCCAGCCAATGTGGTCGGCGTTCATTTCATGAATCCGCCCCACCTGAAGCCCGCGGTCGAAGTAATCCGGGGATTCCACACCTCAGACCTGACGATCAGCGCATTGCTCCAACTCCTCACGCAACTCAACAAGGAAGCAATCATTGTCGAGGACATGCCGGGGTTTGTTTCCAACCGCATCTCCCACTTGTTCATGAACGAGGCCGCCTTTGTCCTGCAAGACAATGTGTCGACGGCGGAGAAAATCGACATGATTTTCAAGAAGTGCTTCGGACACAAGATGGGTCCACTCGAAACTGCCGATTTGATCGGATTGGACACGATCATGCATTCCCTCGACGTTCTTTTCGAAAGCTACAAAGACCCGAAGTACCGATGCTGCCCGCTGATAAGGAAGTTGGTTCACGCGGGCCATTTGGGACGCAAAAGCGGAAAGGGCTTTTATACTTATTCTGCTGGCTGAACCGCAACCTCGTTTCCGGTTCGACACAGTTCATTTTTTGGGGAGAAAAACCCGTTGACGGATTCCATGCATACAGAAGAAGAGAAGAAGGTCAGAGAGGCTGTTACCAGGTTTCTGCTGAGCTCGATCAATATTACGAAGCTTAACGACGAGGATGATCTTTTTGAATCCGGCATTGTGAATTCCCTGTTTGCGGTCCAGTTGATGACGTTCCTCGAAAAGACCTTCCTGATGGAAGTAGGCATGGACGATCTGGACATCGAAAATTTCAAATCCGTGAACGCGACAACGGCTTTTGTAATGAGAAAGAAGGGTTGGCAGAGGGCCGGGGCTACGCCGTGAGGTCATGGATTTGTTTCGAGCGGCAATGCTCTTTTCATGATGGAGCACACTGATTCGCCCAGGACTGATCCGCACAGGACAGCCTCGCCCCCCAGCAAGCGCTATGCAATATTTATTGACCGATCAGCAAACCGCCCGGCGCGACAAGTTCAAAGCATTCGTTAAAGACAACGTCGAACCGTTCGCTGAGAAATGGGATCGGGAGCAGAAGATTTCCGAGCCCGTTATCGGTGCGCTGGCAAAATTGGGGTATTTGGGCTGCAGTCTCCCGGCGCCGCATGGAGGGCTGGGATGGGACACGGTTACGTTCGGCTTGCTGAATGAAGCGCTGGGAAGAGGATCGTCCTCATTGACTGGCGTGCTGACGGTCCAGACGATGGTTTCCAAAGCTCTGCTCAAGTGGGGAAGTGGGGAGCAGATAAAAAAATGGATTCCGCCGCTTGCCAAAGGCGAGATAATCGGGGCCTTCGCCTTGACGGAACCCGGGGCGGGAAGTGACATCCAGTCGCTGGTGACCGAATTCACGCAGGCGGGCGATGGATCTCTGGTTCTGAACGGCGTCAAGAAATGGATCACCTGTGGGCAGTTTGCCTCGTTGTTCCTGGTGTTTGGAAAACTGGGGGACCGTTCGCTGGCATGCTTAGTTCCCAGAGATACTCCCGGTCTGGATGTGGAACCCATTCATGACCTGATGGGGTTCCGCGCCGCGGGTCTGGCGAAGCTTGTATTTAAGAATGTCGAAGTGCCGGCAACCAACGTAGTCGGCAAACCTGGCTTTGCGTTGTCGCACGTCGCGCCGGTTGGCCTGCACTACGGGAGGATCAGTACCGCGTGCTCTGCTTTAGGGCTTCTAAGGGGATGCTTTGAAGAGAGCGTCTCCTGGGCAGTCACGCGAAAGATTGGCGATCGGCCCTTGGGAGATCTCGGGATGATGCGCTCATTGATCGCCGACATGGGCACGAACCTGGAGGCCGGCGGTTTTCTCTGCCACAGCGCCTGCCACGCGGCAGATGAAAATCTGCCCGAAGCGTTTGAAAAGGCCGTAATGGCAAAGTATTTCACGTCCAGAGCCGCGGTCAAGGCAGCGTCGGACGCAGTTCAGATCCGGGGAGCTGCTGGATGTCATGCGTCTTCACCGGTTTCGCGCTTCTATCGTGACTCCAAGATCATGGAGATCATTGAAGGCACAACCCAGGTCCATGAGCACCTTCTCGGAGGGATGTTTATCGGACAGGCCCACCCGTCTCAACAGTGAACCCTACGATTATTTCTGTTATGGAATCGTCTCTCTTACCTAAGGTCGGCAAAGCAGCGGTCAGCAAAGCAGACCTCGACAGGATCGCTGAATTCAATAGCACGAAGGCGCTTTTCCCCGATCAAGCGACCCTTCAAGAATTGATCGAAGCACAGTTCGTCAAAAGTGGTTCCGCGACGGCTGTGGTATGTGACCACGACAAGGTCTTCGGCGTGTCCTCGCTCACGTTTGCTGAGCTCAATGAAAAAGCCAATCAGCTCGCGCATTCGTTGCGGGCCATGGGTATGGGCCCCGGCCACATCGTTGCCCTGATGGTGGAACGATCTTTCGCGATGATGATCGGCATCCTGGGAATCATCAAGGCCGGAGCCGCCTATCTGCCTCTTTCGCCGGATAACCCTGCGGCTCGCACCGAATACATGCTGAAGGATGCCGGCGTCAAGGTATTGCTGGTGCACAACAAGACGGCAGGAAGAACAACCTTCGACGGACGGATGGTCAATCTTGATGATCTCGGAATTTATGTTGGGCCAACCGAAAATCCGGTTATTGTCAATCAGGCGCACGACCTCGCTTATGTGATTTATACCTCTGGCTCAACCGGCAAGCCCAAGGGAGTCATGATTGAGCATCGCTCGGTGGTGAATCGCCTGCACTGGATGCAACGCGCCTATCCCATCGGGGCCGACGATGTCATTTTGCAAAAGACCCCCTATTACTTCGACGTTTCCATCTGGGAGCTTTTCTGGTGGGCCCTCCAGGGTGCGAAGCTTAGCTTCCTGATGCCCGGTGGCGAAGGAGTTCCACTCGCCATCGTTGGAGCAATCCGGAAGCACCGCGTTACCGTTCTGCATTTCGTTCCGTCGATGCTGAACATCTTCCTGGAATATCTGGATGGAAAGGATGATCGTATTTTCGAGGGCCTGGCATCGGTTCGGCGGATTTTCGTTAGCGGGGAAGCCCTGACGCCGAGTCACGTTAAGAAGTTCAACAACATCCTGGGCAAGAGGATTGGCGCCCGGCTGACGAATCTCTATGGCCCGACCGAGGCCACGGTTGATGTCAGTTACTACGATTGCCCAACCCACACTGACTTTGAAACGATTCCAATCGGCAAGCCAATCCAGAACCTCAGGTTCTACATCATGAGGGATGGCCGGCAAGTGGCGATCGGTGAGACCGGAGAGCTATATATTGCCGGGGTCGGACTCGCGCGAGGGTACTTGAATAACCCGGAGTTGACCAATGAGAAGTTTGTCGATAACAGCGACCTCGGCGAAAGAATCTATCGAACCGGGGATGTTGCCCGCTGGCTGCCTGACGGCAATGTCGAGTATCTGGGCCGGGAAGATCATCAGGTAAAGATCCGCGGCTTGCGAATTGAATTGGGTGAAATCGAAAATACGATCAGGGAATATCCCGCCGTTGCCGACTGCGTTTGCGTGACCCGAAAGTATTCGGAGAACGTAATTCTGATCATCGCTTATTTGGTCTGCCGATCGGAAGTGGCGGTTGACCAATTGAAGCAATACTTGAAGAAGCAACTTCCTGACTACTCAGTTCCCAGTCATTTTGTTATACTTGACAAAATCCCCCTAACAGCGAATGGGAAGGCTGATCGCAAGGCGCTTCCAGAGCCCGTGATTTGAGCCGAAGGCCTTGACAGAAGGCACATTAGCGGTGGTTCTACCCCCAAAGAGCCCGCTGACCTGGCATTCGAGCCTAATCCCACCCTTGAGATGAACAACGAACTTGATATCGCGGTCGTCGGTATGGCCGGTCGCTTTCCCGGCGCGCGAAACCTGGATGAGTTCTGGCACAACCTTGCCGATGGGATCGAATCGATCACCCGGTTTTCCGATGAGGAATTGCTGCGATCGGGAGTGCCGGCGGATTGCCTGAGCAACCCGAACTATGTGAAGGCCGCACCAGTCCTGCAAGATCCCGGCCACTTTGACGCCGATTTCTTCGGCTTTCTGCCTCTGGAAGCCAGGACCCTGGACCCGCAGCATCGCATTCTGCTGGAAGTGGCGCATGAGGCGATGGAGGATGCGGGCTATGATCCTGGTCGTTATCCGGGACGCATCGGCGTTTTCACGGGGGCCGCTTTCAACACATATTTTGTGGATAGCGGTCTGAGTTGCGAATTTGCTCAAGACTACATTCCTACCTTGATCAGTTCGGACAAGGACTTTCTCAGCACCCGCATCTCTTACAAGCTCAATTTGAAGGGCCCCAGTCTCACGATTCAAACCGCCTGCTCCACATCGATGGTCGCGGTCCATTTGGCTCGGCAAAGCCTTCTGAGCGAGGAATCGGACATGGCGCTGGCAGGAGCTATCTCCGTGCGCGTCCCTCATCGGGCAGGCTATTTCTGTGACGGTGGGGGGGTGGTTTCACCGGACGGGCATGTGAGACCCTTTGACGCCAAAGCGAATGGAACTGTGTTTGGAAGCGGCGCTGGCATTCTGGTGTTGAAACGCCTGGCGGATGCCCTCGCGGACGGCGACAACATTCATGCCATCATCAAAGGGTCCGCCGTCAACAATGACGGCTCGGAAAAAGCCGGTTATACCACGCCCAGTGTCGATGGCCAGGCCGACGTAGTAGCAGAGGCGCTATCCAATGCAGGAGTCGAGGCAGAAAGCATCACCTATCTCGAAGCCCACGGTTCGGGCACCCCAGTCGGGGACCCGGTCGAAGTCAGGGCCTTGACCAAAGCCTTTCGCACCTTTACCCAGCGTTCAAATTATTGCGCCATCGGTTCCGTGAAATCCAATGTGGGGCATCTCGATGCCGCGGCAGCGGTCGCCGGCATGATAAAAACCATCCTTGCCCTCAAGCACCGAACCCTTCCCCCCAGCGTCAACTTCAGTCAAGCGAACCCCGAAATCGATTTCCAGAGCACTCCGTTCTACGTCAACACGCAATTGCAGAAATGGACAAGCGATAGCCCCAGAAGAGCCGGAGTCATGTCTACCGGCATGGGAGGAACGAATGCATATGTGGTATTCGAGGAAGCGCCGGAGTTAGGGCACGCCCCCCGCAAGAATTCTTCTCAGCTGCTGATACTGTCCGGAAAAACGCCGCTGGCTCTGGACCGTTCCGCGCAGCGCTTACGCGAGTTTCTGGAACATAACGACTCCGTAAACCTCGGCGATGTAGCCCATACGATGTGCGTCGGACGCCGGATGTTCTCGCACAGGCGATGCCTGGTCGCTGCCAGCCGGGAAGATGCCATTGCGGCGCTTGCTGAGCAGAACTCCAAACGGGTTTTTTCTGGCGTGAACGACGGGTCGGGCGGGCGGCCGGTGGTTTTCATGTTTCCGGGCGTTGGAGATCACTACGTCGGTATGGGCCACGGTTTGTATGAAGACGCGGAGGTATTCCGGAACGAGGTTGATCGATGCGCGCAGATTCTCCACCCGTACCTGGGAATTGATATTCGGAAAATCCTTTATCCCGATGGCAAGACCTTTACCAGTGGGGGAAAAAGTAAGGGCATCGATCTGAAAAAGATGCTCGCGCGAACCGCGGACGCATCGACAGACCAGCACGCCACGGAGCTCAATAAAACGTTGTACGCGCAACCGGCACTATTCACCATCGAATACGCCCTGGCGCAGCTCTGGCAATCGCTAGGAATCGTTCCCGCCGCCATCGTCGGCCATAGCATGGGGGAATATGTTGCCGCGTGCCTGGCCGGGGTGCTATCGCTGGAAGACGCACTACATCTGATCGCCACACGCGCCAAGCTGGTCAATGAGCAGGAGCAGGGGGCCATGCTCGCCGTCACACTTCCGGAGAAAGAAGTGCTCCCCTTGCTTTCCGGAGATCTCTCCATTTCGTTGATCAATGGGCCGGCATTGTGCGTGGTCGCGGGCCCGATTGCCCAGGTGGCGGAATTCGAACGGTTGTTGAATGAAAAGCAGATTATTTCCCGGCGTGTGCAGAATGCCCATGCCTTTCATTCGAGGATGCTCACCCCGATTGTGAGCGCGTTGGAGAAGGAAGTCAGAAAGGTGCGGCTGAATGAGCCGGCAATCCCGTACATCTCAAACGTCACGGGAAAATGGATCACGGCTCGCGATGCCACCAATCCGTCCTATTGGGCGATGCATGCCGATCACACCGCAAGATTCAGCGACGCCTTGAGCGAGCTTTGGCGATTGAAAAACCCCATTTTGCTGGAGGTCGGGCCGGGCCGAACCCTGGGTGTGCTGGCCATGCAGCATCCCGGCCGGCAAGACGCTGCAGATGCCGTGACCGTTCCCTCGATCCGCCCGTCCTATGAAAATCACTCCGACGTTGACTTTCTACTGCAGGGCATTGGCACACTCTGGCTCTCGGGCGTCGAGATTCGTTGGGAGAATATGCATTCCGGCGAAAGCCGCCGCAGAGTATCGCTGCCTACCTATCCTTTTGAAAGGCAGAACTACTGGATTGAGAGGAAGCATGGCGCAAACACTAGCGAAAAGGAGAAACCACCGTCTGCATTCTCCAGTCTTGACGATTGGTTCTATACCCCGAGCTGGAAGCGGACACATTTTCCGAGTGACGCTGCTAATGCCTCCCAGCACGCTCCCTCGACTTACTGGTTGATTTTTGGGGATCGATACGGTGGTGGCAGCCGCCTGAAATCCAAGCTGGAAGATCTTGGAATGCCGGCTGCTTTCGTGCGCTTTGGGAAATTGTCTGTCCGTCGCGCCGATGGTTCGTTCGAGGTCAATCCCGCGGGTATTGAGGGATATCGGGAATTGTTCCAGGAAGTGGAGCGGCGAACGGACGGCGCCCCGATCAACATCGTTCATTTGGGAAGCATGGTGAGAAACAACGAGGAGGCGACCGAGGCCTCTCCCACCAGCCAGAATTTCGGCTTCTTTAGCCTGTTCCATATTGCTCAGGCAATCGGGGAGATCGGAACTTCTGTCCCTGTCAAGATCGGCGTAATCTCCAACCGGTTGCATTCCGTTACGGGCGAAGAAGACATCGCTCCGGCTATGGCCACTGTGCTGGGGCCGTGCGGCGTGATTCCTAAGGAATATCGAAACATCAAGTGCTTTAACGTCGATTTGCCGGGCAATCAACCGATCGATAGTTTGCAGGAGGAAGCGCTTACCAGGATCATTTCTGAATTCGCCGCCGAATCTGCCAGCCCAGTCATCGCGTATCGGGGAAGTTATCGGTGGGAGCGACAGCTCGAACCGGTCCAGCTGAGGAGCGCTTCTTCAGCAGCAAGCGCTGCGATCGCGCGTTTGAAGCCTGGCGGTGTTTATCTGATCACAGGCGGAACCGGCGGAATCGGGTTAGCCATCGCCCGGTATGTAGCCAAAGCATACCGGCCCAAACTGGTGCTGACGAAGAAGTCTCCATTTCCGGCAAAATCCTCCTGGAGGAATTTGGTGGAAGCTCCCGATACTCCGGCGGCCCTCCGCAAAACAATGACAGCCCTTTTGGAAATCCAGGATATGGGCGCGGAGGTCGACGTGCTGGTCGCCGACGCCTCCGACAGAGACCAGATGCAAACAGCTGTCAGCGAGGCGTTAGCGAAGCACGGAACCATCAACGGGGTCATCCACGCCGCCGGTATCGTCAGAGCGGGCATGATTCAAGCCAAGACCAGAGAAAACGCAAATTCCGTATTGGCTCCCAAGGTTTATGGATCGATGATCCTGTTTGACCTGCTGAAGCGGGTCAAACCGGATTTTCTGGTTCTGTTCTCGTCTATCACGTCGATTCTCACCCCGTACGCGGAATGCGATTACAGCGCTGCCAATTGCTTCCTCGATGCCTACTCCTCTTTCGCCAACACTCAGGGCGGTTTTCATACCGTGACTATCAATTGGCCGGGCTGGAAAGAAGTCGGCCAGTTGGCTGACCTTGCGGCTTTGCCCGGGCTGGAAGCGTGGAAGCAGGCTGCCCTGGCGAGGGCAATCACGACCCACGACGGGTTGGAGGCGTTCCAGCGAGCTCTAAATTCGGATCTTACGCAGGTCATTGTGAGTCCGCAAAATCTGGAGCAGCTTCTGCAAGCCGAAGCGGTGTTCGATCCTACCGAATACCTTTCGCAAGTGCGGCCAGAGCAGAGAGCTCATAGAGAGCCAGGAACTGAGCAGAATGCGGAGCGTCCGAGCAACGGTGTGGAAACGACGCTCGTGGAAATATGGGCCAGCGTATTCGGCCTGGAACGAGTT
>DATNIO010000197.1:0-84328 GCA_035604385.1 Verrucomicrobiia bacterium
CCGAATTCGTCCCGGGCTTCTCCGGCGCGATAATTTCAAATTCGGACTGGTAGTTGTAGTTGCCGTCGGCGTCGTGCGTCAATTGATCGAAGCCGAGTATGGTGTCCCTTGGCGCAACAATTCCAGAAACAGTCCCCCAGACTCTTCTGTACGCGACCCCGCCGAACATTCCTGTCGGTTGCGAGCCCGCAATCGACACGCTCGTGATCCTCGATAACTGGCGTGACTCGGCCGTTTCGGCCAGGAGGCTTATTCGAGGCGATTTGGCACGCGGCATCGCAACGAGATACGGCGCACCGAAAAGCGCCGCAGACAGAACGATGCTTGTCAAACGGATTCCCTTCAAGCGCGGAATGGGCATAGACGGTCCCTCCCAATTTCAGGTCATGCGAAGTATTGCGCCGATCAGAAGGCCAGTCTATACCAAGTTGGGGTCCTCAGCGTCTGGGACACGGCTGAAAGGCCTGCTGTTCCATTTCATGCAATTCCCGAGCGCGTTGGATTTGCTCTCGCCCCGCAACCCCGCTACAATAGAGCTTCACACCGCACCCGCTCAATCCGTCCCGTTTATCGAGAAAGGCACCATGGCTTCTAGAACCGTCTGGCATTTTGCGTATGGCAGCAATATGAATCGCGCTCAGATGCTCTCCCGCACTGGGAAAATTTTGGAAGAGCACAATGCGTCCCTGCCGAACTTCGAAGTTCGCTTCAACAAGAAAGTTCGCGGCGGCACGGCCGGAGCGAACATTCAACCCTCGCCGGGAAAAACCGTCCACGGCGTGCTGTACAAAATCGAAGAGGGCTCGATGCGTTCGCTGGACCGATACGAAGGCGTCCCGGATCACTATCGGCGCATCGAAGTGCAAGTGACGCCTGAAGGCGGGCAACCCGTTCCTGCGCAGATCTACATCGCGCAGAAAGTCGAAAAGGGCTTGCGCCCATCGGCTCCCTATCTGCAAGCGATGCTGGACGGCGCGGGCGAGCACAATCTGCCGGCTTCCTACATTGGAGAAATCAAATCCGCAGCCGGCGCGGCGTAAGGTAGCACAGGCACTCTTGCCTGCGCGGTTTTTACGATTGAGATTGAACCAGCCCGTCCAGTACGGCTTACGAAACCGCACAGCCAAGTGTGGCTGTGCTACCAAAGCCGAATAGGAGTGACCATGGCTACTTCGTCGTTGCCGCGGGCCGCGTCCCGCGGAGGCAGTTTCCTGGTGGAGTCGTGCACCCCGGAAGATGTTTTCTCTCCCGCCGAATTGACGGACGATCAAAAACTCATCGGCCAGACGGCGGAAGAATTCGTTCGCAACGAAGTGGTTCCCGCCATTCCCGATCTCGAGCAGCACAAACCTGGCTTGCTGCCCGGGCTTCTGAAGAAGGCCGGCGAAATTGGTTTGCTGGGCGGAGGCGTGCCGGACGAGTACGGCGGCGCAGGCCTCGACAAAGTTTCGACCGTGCAGCTCGCGGAAAAATTATCCGCCTACGCTTCCTTTGGAGTGAGTCATGGCGGCCACTCGGGGATCGGCACGCTCCCGATCGTTTTCTTCGGCACCGACGAGCAGAAGAAAAAGTATCTGCCCGTGCTCGCGACGGGCGAAAAGCTTTCGGCCTACTGCCTGTCGGAGCCGCAAGCGGGATCGGACGCGCAAAATTCCCGCACGCGCGCCGTGCTCTCTCCCGATGGTCGCTCGTGGATCTTGAACGGGCAGAAAATGTGGATCACCAATGGCGGCTTTGCCGACATCTATATTGTTTTCGCGAAGGTCGACGGCGAGAAATTTTCATGCTTTATCGTGGAGCGTGGATTTCCGGGATTTTCCGCGGGCGCGGAAGAAAAGAAGATGGGTCTGAAGGGCAGTTCGACGACAGCCATCTTTTTCGAGAATTGCCAGGTGCCCAAGGAAAACCTGCTGCACGACATCGGCCGCGGACACATCGTGGCCTTCAATATTTTGAACGCCGGAAGGTTCAGCCTGGGCGCGTACTGCACCGGCGGCTCCAAGGGCACGCTCGAGATCGCGTCGAAGTACGCGAAAGAGCGAGTGGCTTTCGGCAAGCCGATCGGAGATTTCGGTCTCATTCGCGCAAAACTGGCCGAGATGGCCATCCGAATTTTCGCGGTGGAGTCCATGATTTACCGCTCGGCGGGCCTCATGGACCGCGCCATCGCGGCGGCGGGCGACGGCGCGGACAAGTCGCACCAATCGATGAAAGTGTTCGAGGAGTATGCGATCGAAAGCTCGATCAGCAAGGTCTACGGTTCGGAGCTGCTCGATTTTGTCGTGGACGAAGCCGTCCAGATTTTCGGCGGCTATGGTTTCCACGAGGACTATCCGGTCGCGCGCTCCTACCGCGACTCCCGCGTGAACCGCATTTTCGAGGGCACCAACGAAATCAACCGCATGCTCATCATCCAGATGCTGATGAAGCGCGCGACCTCGGGCGCCTTGCCGCTGATGCAAGCCGGCGCGAAGTTGCGCGAGGAAATCATGGCGGGCCCGTCGTTCGAGGAGGCTCCGGGGGGCGAGTGGGCAGAGGATGAGCGCATCCTGGCCGGAGTGAAGAAGGCGTTTCTGCTCGTGGCCGGCGCGGCGCTCGAAAAATATCGCGAACGCCTGGCGGACCAGCAGGAAGTCGTCGCCGCCCTTTCCGACATCGTGATGGAATGCTACGCGATCGAATCCTCGCTGCGTCGCGTGCAAAAAGCGGAAGCAGCGCGCGGCGCGGCATCCACCGCCGTTATGGCGGACGCGGCGCGCGTGTTTCTGCACGATGCCGCCGACCGCGTTGAGATCGGCGCGCGCCGGGCCCTGGCCGCGGTGCTCGAGGGAGATATGCTGCGCACGCAGCTAGCCGTGCTGCGCCGGTTCCTGAAGCGCGAGCCCGCCGACACGGTAGCCATGCGCCAGCGTGTTGCCGCAGCCGTTCAGGCGGGCGACCGCTACCCCTTCGAGGGCCGTTAAGCCCGCCCGGAAACGAAACAGGCGCTGACCCTTGCCTGTGGAAAACGCAAAAATCTGCTCCTAATTCCTGTAGAATTCCTCTTTAATTCTGTACTAGTAGTTCTAAATCCTGAGTTCTACGGCCAACGACACGCACGTACCATATGAAAAAGCGTGGCTTGCGGTTTAAATGGATCTTGTCTCTTCTGGGCGGGAAATTGCATCTAAGCAGGTAGCGTGAAGAAGGGGGCCATCTTAGTGAAGGTCAGTAAGGTATTCAGTGAGCGGAAAGCTCGGAAGTGGTTGTGGATTGCTCTTGGGGCGCTGGTTGCCTTGCAGCTCTATTTTGTGCAGGAAATGGTTGTAGCCCTGATGCTGTTCACGGGGATTTTTGTCGTTTGCGCGATCATAGCCATGGTCTTGTATCTAGTCGATCGAGCCAGCCGGTGGGGGCTCGGCCTGGCGGGAAACCAGGCAAAGCGTGCGTTAGTGGCGGCCGAGGAGATCAGTAAAAAGCAGCTCCGCCGTCCACGTTCAGAGCCTGCCCAGTAATCGCGCTAGCCTCGTCCGAGCAGAGAAACAAGGCGGCGGCGGCAATTTCGCTGGCGGTTTGACCGCGACCCTGAAGGATCGTATTCAGGAAACCGTCAAGCTGGGCTTCCTTCGAAACGCCCAGGCGATCCGCGAGCGTTTTCCCTAAATCCTTTGACATCTTCGTTTCCGTGACCGGGCCGGGGCAGATCGCGTTCACGCGTACGCCTTTGCGGGCTGCTTCGGCGGCGGCGACTCGCGTCAGTCCCAGCATGCCTGCCTTCGCCGCCGCATAGGGCGATCCCCAGCCAAAGGCCGACTTCGCGGACAGGCTCGAAATATTCAGGATTACCCCTGAGCCGCGCGCGTACATTCCCGGCAGGACAAGCCGCGTCAGGAGATAAGCGCCGCGAAGATGCACGGCGACCACGCGATCCCACTCCACGGGGCTGATTTCCTCGACCGGCTTCACGGGGCCATACTCTCCCGCGTTGTTCACCAGGAGATCGACCCTGCCGAGCTGGGATACGGCCTCGTGGATAAGGCGCTCGCAATCCTTCTCGTCCGCGACGTCGGCGGGAACGGCCGCCGCGCGCCCGCCCGCCTCGCGAACCTCCCGCGCCACCGCTTCAATTTCCGAAACTGTGCGCGCCGCGACCATCACCGCCGCGCCTTCCCCGGCAAATTTCAATGCCATGGCGCGGCCGATCCCTCGACCGCCGCCGGTAATGACCGCCACTTTTTCAGCCAGCAACATTCGCGCCTCCGGAACGATTGGGCAGAATAACATCTGTATCGCGCTGAACAAAGGGACGTGTCCAAAAGTCACGATTAGTGACTGCAAGCGCGAGCCTCGAGTGGTATGCTCCGCATGTGCGCGGCAAGCCACAGCGAAGGATTTCACGGGTGGGTGGCTCGGCAAAGTCGCTCTTGTTTTGCTCCGCGTCAATCGCCGTAGCGGCCGCACTTCTTGCCTGCATTGTCGAAATCGAATCACTTGCCAAGCCGGTTGCCAATTCCTCCAAGTTCACAGTTGGCCGTCTGGGCGATCACTACCTTTTGCTGGTGAACACGGCCATGGCCAGCCAAATGGATGCGCAGAAAATGGGGCAGTTTGATCGCTCCCCCTACGACGGTTTGGCGGTTTCTTTCGCAGGCGCGTATGACGCCTCCCCAGTGCTTTCGCTCGCCCCGATGGAGGCACAAATTGGGCGCTGGGAAAAGTTTACTGCCAAGGACATCTGGCCTTGGGTTTCCTTGAACCGCATGATCGGCGCAGACGACGCGGAAGGGAATCAACTCACCAAGGTCCCTTACTTCCAGCGCTTCCAGGGATTGGATCTGGACGGCAAAGCAGGCGCGCAGAATGATTTTCTGGAGAATTGGCGAAACGCGCTTCGCCTCGCCAGGGAGACACGGGTTCCCGGTATTGTTTGCGACCTTGAGTTCTACAATAACTACAAGGCGTATGACCTGGCCGAGCTCGCCCGCATGACGTCCATGCCGCGCGCAGACGTGGTGAACGCGCTGCGGCAGGTTGGCGCGCACATGGCGGACATCGCCGCGGCGGAGTATCCGGGCGCGACGCTCTTGTTCTTCTTCACTGGCTTTACCCGCCCTGAATACAGGGTGATTGACGGGAAGCCGTACTATCTTGCGGCCACCTACATTGCGGAAGGGCTGCTCGACCAAATTCAGCAGCATCATCTTCCGCTCCGCGTCTTGTCCGGCGGCGAAGTGGGCCTCGGCTATTGCCATAATTCCGTCGACGATCTCCGCCTGGCGATCGAAAAGCGCGCCGCTGACTTTGCGCCTCTTCTTCAGAAATACAATGGCATCCTGGAACTCGCCGGGACAATGACGCTCTGGAGCGATCGATCGGCTAAGAAGAACTGGGTGGCCCAAGGGGCTTGCGGGACCTCATCGGCCGCCACCGTCGAAGATCTCGTCCCGTACATGGAACTGCTGTTTCGGTCTTACCACTATAACTGGCTCTATGGTTCACCCAATGGCGGGTATTTTGCTTTCCAGTCCACAAGCGCGCCACGCTTTGATGCCGCGATTGCGAAAGCAAAAGCCCGCGCGTTCTGAGCTTCAGGTAGCCGGCCGGGGCTTTGAGATCGAGGCTGGGCGCTTCGGTATGCGGCTCTGATAGGAGGCCAATTAGTGGGATGCCTCCTTGCCACCGCACTTTTCAACTTCTAGAGATCTGCGGCGGACCTTCCCATGAACTGGCCTACTACTCCAGCTTTTGAATGCCGGTGCTTTTGGCGCTATCCTACAGACCTGCATCCACCCGCCCATAGATTCATCCACTGGAGGAAACAATGTCGAATTCTGGCCGCCGCGATTTCTTGAAAAATTCCATGGCCACTGCGCTCGCGCCCGCCGCTGAAGGCGCACTGCGCCTTCCGGGCCTGTTTGGCGATCCTGAACCTGCGCAGACGCCCCGCGAGGATTTTTTCAAAGGGTTTAAGACCGAGGAAATTAAAACCTCGGGCGCAACCATCCATACGGTTTCCGGCGGCAATCGCAACGGCCCGCCCTTGCTGCTGCTCCACGGCATTCCGGAAACGCATGTGCTGTGGCGGAAGGTGGCGCCGGCGCTGGCTCAGGATTATTTCCTGGTGATGACGGATCTGCGCGGTTATGGAGACAGCGGCAAGCCCCCGGGAGGCGGAGATCACTTCGCCTACTCGAAGCGGGCCATGGCGCAGGACCAGGTGGAAGTGATGAAGCACCTGGGATTTGAAAAGTTCGCGCTCGTGGGCCACGATCGAGGCGGACGCGCCGCGCACCGGTTGGCTCTGGACCATCCGGAAGTTCTGACGAAGCTGGTCATTCTCGACATCGTGCCGACCTACCTGCTGTACCAAAACATCAACCAGGAGTTCGCCACCATCTTTTATCATTGGTTTCTTCTGGTTCAGCCGCCTCCGTTTCCCGAGACGATGGTCGCCAACAGCGCCGAATATTTCCTGAAGTGCACCCTGCTATGGCTTGGAGGCAGTAAGCTCACGGACCCGTTGCCGGACTGGATCAGCCCCGCGGTCTTTCAGGAATATCTCCACACCTTCCGCAGTCCCGAAACAATCCATGCGATTTGCGAGGATTACCGGGCGGCTGCCTCCATCGATTTGGCGCACGATAAGGCGGACCTCGATAAGAAAATTCAATGCCCGCTGCTCATCCTCTGGTCAGAGAAGGGGCCGTTCCATCGCCTGTACAACGTCTTGCAGACCTGGCGAGACCGCGCCGTCCAGGCGCAGGGCAAGGCGATGCCGACGGGCCACTTCCTTCCGGAGCAGATGCCGGAGGAATTGACGCAGGAACTTAGGGGATTTCTACGGAGCTGAGGGTTTTGTAGCACAGCCACTCTTGGCTGTGTGCCTTTGTTAAGCGCTGCAAAAAGCACACAGCCAAGAGTGGCTGTGCTACTGGAAAAGGTTGCAAGCCAGGCCCTTGTGGTATAAAACGTCTTCCGTCCCACGACCGAACCAAAATTGTTCTATTCGCGCCCAGAGGCCAGTGGAAATCCGTCACGCCTCGGTGCGGACGCGAGCCGATTTCAGAATTCCAAGGAGGATTTGTGAGCCAATCCGTTAGCACGGTGAGCCGCCTGGAGACAGTTTCCACCCGTCAGGTTTCCGACATCGTGATCGCGTACACTATTTTGCGATTGTCCTTCGGGGCCAATATTCTTCTCCACGGTCTGAGCCGCATCCTCAATGGCCGGCCGGCATTTCTCGCCTATTTGACCCACTACTTCGAGCATGCGCACCTGATTCCAGCGAGCTCGTTGCCGGCGTTTGGCGCGGTCCTGCCCTGGCTGGAGACGACACTGGGCTTGCTTCTGATGCTGGGGCTGTTTTCGCGATTTACACTGATTGTGGGCGCCCTGGTGATGACGGCCCTGGTGATCGGCACAAACCTGGCGCAGGACTGGCTGGTCTCGGGGCTGCAGCTGCCCTACTGCTTCATTTATTATTATTTGCTAATCCATCTCGAACAGAACCGCATGTCCCTGGATGCGTGGTGGGGAATCGGCGGGATCTAAGCGAGGACTTTCCCGAAACCCGCAACCTTATAAAACCGCAAGAACGTGGCACCCGTCAAACCATCCTTCGCGCCATCCGTCAAACTAGTGTCCCTCTGCCCGCTTGTAACCGGATTTCAGGCCTCCGGCAACAAAACTGTGTGTATTGCGCTGCGAGAAACTCGTTCTGGCAGCGTGGTTTGCGGGTGCCGGGCGGCGTGCTAGATTTTGAAGTTGGGTGAAATTCCAGCGATAGACTCATGCCAGTTCAAAGACCACCACTCGCGCCGCGTCAAAAGGTCTCTCACGTAGAGATCTACTGGAAGACCGTTACCTACCGCACGGTCGCCGTTTACCTGCTGCTGGTTTTTGCCGTGGTGCTGGCCGTTTCCTATCTGATTTTTCCGGAGGCGTTTGGCGGTGCGATCGCTAAGGTTTCACAAGCGATTGGCGCGGCCACTCCTCCCACTGCGGAGCTGACTGCGAAGCAGGCGAAGTTCGTGAATCTGGACGGCCGCGTGCAAGTCAAAAAGGTGAATTCCGTACAGTGGGTCACGGCGGATTACCGCATGGCGCTTGACAAGGGCGATTTGATCCAGACGGGCGGCGACGGCGCCGCGCGCGTCACGTTCGCCGACGGCACGACGTACACCGTGCAGTCGGACACGCTCGTCACCGTCGAGGAAAATTCGGTCGGACGGGACAGTGAAACGCGCGTGGCCATGCACATCACCTCCGGTGCCGTGGACTTGGCCACCGGCACGTGGGATTCTCCGAAATCGAAGGCCGAAGTTTCATTTTCGAACGCGGTGGCCTCGGTCCAGCAGAACAGCCGCGCGGCGGTTCGAAGCGATCCGAAGACGAGCGAAAGTGAAATCACCGTGTCGGCCGGTACTGCCCAACTCTCGACCACCGACGGCCGTCAGCACGTCGATATAGGCCGATGGGAGCGCGTGACCGTGCCGTCGACCGGAGGTACCGTCGTCAAGTCCAATGTCCTTGCTCCCCCTGATTTGGCACAGCCTCTGAACCTGCAACCCTTGATCGTACCGGACCCCAAGCACACCCCCGTGCGTTTCGAATGGAAACCTGTACCAGAAGCGGTCAGTTACGAACTGCGCGTCAGCCTGACGTCCATGTTTTCCCGGATCGTGGAAGACCGGAAGCTGACCGGAACGTCCGTGGAGATTGCAGGCTTCGATCAGGGTGACTACTTCTGGGATGTCCTGGCCACGGATCAGGAGAAGCGCGTGAGCGCCCCGAGTGATACATTTAAGTTTACGCTCGCGACACAGGGCAAGGGACAGGAGATGTTGCTGGAAGTCGGAAGTACCGAGTTGCATGGTAACGTGGTGGAGATCACCGGGCGCACGGAGCCGGGCGCCGCGCTCATCATCAACGGCGAACAGGTCGCGGACATACGGGGCGACGGCGCGTTCAAATATTTCACGGCCCCGTTGGCGCGGGGCAGCCAGACCATCGTCCTTACTGGACAGAACCGGCGCGGCGGCACGGCGATCAAGCGCGTCGAGATTGTGATTCCATAGCCGGACGGCCGGTGCGAGATCCCGCAGGATCCCGCTGGAAAAAATGTCAGGGAGGGGAAGCCGGGCGGCACCCCACCCGAGGCGGCACCCAGCAGCCGCTCGAGCAGCCCGGCACTGAGGGAACTATGTTCAATAACGGTTACAACCTTCGCTCGGTCTTCAGTTTATTTTCTTCCGACCTGGCGATCGACCTGGGGACGGCCAACACGCTGGTTTATGCCAAGGGCAAAGGCATCGTGGTGAATGAGCCTTCCATCGTGGCCATTAACAAGAACAGCGCCGAAGTGGTGGCGGTGGGCAAGGAAGCTAAGGAGATGCTCGGGCGCACGCCGGGCAATGTGGTCGCCATCAAGCCGATGAAGGACGGCGTGATCGCCGATTTCAAGGTGACCGAAAAGATGCTCACCTACTTCATCCAGAAAGCGCACAACCGGCGCATGCTCGTGCACCCGCGCATCGTGATCGGCGTGCCGAGCGAAATCACGCCGGTGGAAAAGCGCGCCGTGCAGGACTCCGCATATCGCGCGCGGGCGAGCGAGGTGTATCTGGTGGAACAGGCCATGGCTGCCGCGATCGGCGCGGGCCTGCCGATCGAAGAGCCTTCGGGAAACATGGTGGTGGACATCGGGGGAGGCACGACCGATATCGCGGTCATTTCCATGAGTGGGATCGTGTATTCGCGCTCGGTGCGCGTCGCGGGAAATGAAATGGACGAAGCCGTGATGCAGTACCTGAAGCGCAAATACAACCTGCTGGTGGGCGAGCGCACGGCCGAGCAGATCAAGATTGAGATCGGGTCGGCCTATCCGCTGGAAAAACCGCTGACCATGGAAGTGAAAGGGCGCAACCTGATCGAGGGCGTGCCGCGCACTGTCACGATTGATGACAGCGAAATTCGCGAGGCGCTTTCCGAATGCGTCGCCACGATTCTGAACGCCTGCCGCGTGGCGCTCGAGCGCACCCCGCCCGAGCTTTCCGCCGACATCAGCGACCGCGGGATCGTGCTCACGGGCGGAGGCGCGCTGCTCAAAAATCTGGACAAGCGCATCCGCGAGGAAACCGGCTTGCCGGTTTCGATTGCCGACGATCCGCTGGCGTCGGTGGTGCTCGGAACGGGCAAGATGCTGAGCGATTTCCGGCTGCTGCGCCTGGTCTCGATTGATTGAGTTTTGGAGGACCGGCGCGGTGCGCCGATCCGAACCGGCAAAAAAATTCTGAAAGTTGACAGTCTTCCCCAATGATTGCAATTCCCTCACGGCACAAATCACTGACGTTGCTGGCGACCGTCGTCGTCGCGCAGGTGTTGCTGCTTGCCGTGCAAATCAAGCGCGAGCGGCAGGTGCGTCTGATCCGCGTGTGGGCGGTGGAACTGATTTCGCCGCTGCAGCGCATCGGCTCCTGGACGATCAATGGCGCCGAGCATGGTTGGGGCGGATACATCGGCTTGCGCAGCGCGCAGAAAGAAAACGACGCCATGCGCTCCGAGCTCGACCGGCTGAAAGTGCGCAACGCCGAACTGGAAGGCCGGGCCCTGGAAGCGGACCGGCTGGCCGCGCTGCTCAATTTTCGCACCGCCCATGCCGATACTCCCATGATCGCCGCGCGCGTGATCGGCGCGAGTCCCGACTCCGGGAGCCTGGTTGTAAATATCGACCGTGGTTCGCGCGATGGCATTCGGCGCGACATGGGCGTCATCACGCCGGACGGCGTGGTCGGGAAAATTTTCGCCGTCTATCCTGACGTTTCGCAAGTCCTGCTGATGGGCGACAAAGATAGCGGCGTGGGCGCCCTGCTGGCGGAAACGCGTACGCAAGGGCCCGTGAAAGGAACGGGCGAGCCGCTGCTTTCACTCGAATACATCAGCAGCGACGAGAAGATTACGGTTGGGGAAACGGTGCTGACTTCCGGACAGGACCGCATCTTTCCGAAGGATCTCCCCGTGGGCAAGGTCGTGGATTTTGCATCGGACCCGAAGTCGCCGTTCATGAAGATTCGCGTGAAGCCGGCCGCCCATCTGGACCGCCTCGAAGAGGTTCTGGTCCTTCAGACGAGGCAAGAGTTGACTCCAAAGAAGTCCCCGGACGCCGAAACCGCGCCGGTCACATCTCCGGCCGCACCGAAGGCGGCCGTGGCGCCGGCATTGACGGCAAAAAAGCCAACAGACGGACACTGATCCAGGCCGTGGGAACGCAGGCAGGAGACGATGGAAAGCACAGAAGTCTATATCGGGCCAGAGCCGCACATCGAAGTGCACAAGTACTACGCCGGGGTTGTGCCCGTTGTGGTGCTCTTTGCGCTGGTGCTGCAAGCGTTTTTCCCCGTCTACATCCGCTCCGCCAACTATCTCGAATTGCCATTGCTGGTAACTCTTTACTTTGCTCTCAGCAAGCGCAATCCGTCCTCCGGGCTGGTGCTGGGCATGGTGGTGGGGCTGCTGCAGGATAGTTTGAGCCGCACGCCACTGGGCCTTTACGGAATCGCGAAAACGCTCGTGGGGTACCTCGGCTCCTCGCTCGGGGCCCGGATCGATGTGGAACATCCTATCGCGCGTTTCCTGCTGACGGCCGGGTTTTACTTGTTCCATCACGCTGTCTTCACGCTGACGACCAGAGCCCTGCTGGCCCAACGGAGCGAAAGCTACCTTACGGTTCCGATATTGATCGCCTCGCTCGTCAATGCCGTGATCGCCATTATATTGTTCCCGCTGCTCGACCGCTTCCGGAAGCCCTCTTGAAACAGGGGTATCCGATACGATGCGCGCGATCTTGCACACCCTTGGTGCAAGTGATAGTGTGAACGATGGTTAGGTGTGGAGAAAGCCCACAAGGTGTGCGGGGGATGAGGACCGCACGGAGTCGCTTTGGCCTTTTCTTTGATGAACGATAAACGGCTGCCGACCGAGCGGCTGACGGTTGTTTCGTATGTCATCGTAGGGGTGATCTCGCTGCTGCTGTTTGGTTTCTGGAAGCTGCAGATCATTGATTCGGATCGCTATGCGCAAATGGCCGAGCGCAATCGCGTTCGGTCGATTCCCATCATTGCCCCGCGCGGCTCGATGCTCGATCGCGAAGGCCGCGTCCTCGTAGACAACTACCCCTCCTTCAGCGTCCTGTTGTTGCGCGATGCTCCCGAACAGGTGGAGAAGCTCCTGCCGCAGATTGCCGACGGTCTGGGCATGACGCTCGAGGATGTGAGGCAGGAGATGGAAGCTTCCCGGGCCATGCCGAAGTTTCAGCCGATCGTGATCAAACCGGAAGCGAGCCCATCCGATATCGCATTTATCGAGTCTCACCGCGTCGACATTCCGGTGCTCGAAATGCTGATGGTTCACCGCCGCCGCTACCCGCACGGCGATATGCTCGCCAACGCGGTTGGCTACGTCGGTGAAGTAAGCCCGGAGCAGGTGGAGGCTTCCGATTCCAGCCTGAAGCCGGGCGACATCGTCGGGAAAACAGGTCTGGAGCGCCAATACAATGAAACCTTGATGGGGACGGACGGTTTGCGGCGGGTGATCGTTAACAGCATCGGTAAGGAAGTAGGCCGTCTCGAGCAGAAGGACGCCATTCCGGGCAAACCGATCCAACTGACGATCGACTACGATCTGCAAAACATTGCGGATACCTATATGGCCGACAAAGAAGGCGCCGTCGTCGCCATGGACCCGCGCACCGGGGAAATCCTGGCGATGGTCAGCCGGCCCACCTTCGATCCCAACGATTTCGCGATCCGCATTCCCACGGCGGAATGGCAATCTCTCAATACCGATCCCCGGACTCCCTTGCTGAATCGCGCTATTCAGGGACAACTTGCCCCCGGGTCGGTCTTCAAGATTGTCATGGCCACGGCGATGCTTGAGTCCAAGGACGTCCCTGCGAATTTCACCGCGTTTTGTCCGGGACACGCTGATTTTTACGGACGAACCTTTCACTGCTGGCGGCCGGCGGGGCATGGCATCGTCAATCTCCACACGGCCATCGTGCAATCCTGCGACGTTTTCTTCTATACCCTTGGGCAGCGGCTTGGAATTGACGAGATTCACAAGTACGGCGCCGCCCTGGGCCTGGGCCGGCGCACTGGCGTCGACTTGCCGGGAGAGGAAGCCGGTCTCATGCCTTCGGAAGAATGGGTCCAGCGGGTCTTCCACCATAAGTGGTACGCGGGTGAAACGATTTCTGTGGCCATCGGACAGGGCGCCGTTACGGTCACTCCGATTCAACTCGCGCGCACGATCGGCGCCGTGGCTAGTGGCGGCGACTTGCCCCAGCCGCACCTGCTGAAGAATCTCTCCGCGAAGATGGATCGCTTTCCACTAGCCGAGGACACGGTCGAACAGGTCACGCAGGGAATGTATGGCGTCATTAATGAGGGTGGTACGGGATCGACCTTGAAACTTCAGAATATCGAGTTCTCCGGCAAGTCAGGGACCGCCCAATTGATGAGCTACGGTGCGGGAAGCAAGATGGGAAAGAAAGGGAAGGAAACCAACGGGTGGTTCGTGGGCTATGCGCCGCGGCGTAGTCCGGAGATTGTGGTTGCGGCGGTCATCCAGGGCAGCAGCGAGCACGGGGGAACGACGGCAGGGCCCGTCGTGCGCGATATCGTCAAGGCGTATTACGACAAAAAGAGCGGGATAAAAGTTCAGGAGTATACGGCGAAGGAAGGGCGGCCCAAGGTACTGCCGACCTCCGTGGACGATCCTTCTCTGGATCCGGATCCGCCCAGCCGATAAAATTTTATGCAGAAGGGCACAAGCATTCGCGACTATGACTGGTGGCTGCTGGCGACGGCGTTCGCCATCTGCGGCGTAGGCGTGCTCGAAATCTGGTCCGCGACGCACGCGAGCCACCTCGCGGGCATGCACACGCACCAGATGGAATGGGTCGGCCTGGGTTTCGTCCTGATGCTCCTGTTGTCCCGCGTGGACTACCACACGATCATGGATCAGGCTCCCGTCTTGTATTTGATCGCGATCATCGCGTTGATTGCGGTTCTGGCCATGGGACACACGCGCTTTGGGGCCAGGCGCTGGCTGCCGATCCTGGGCGGTCTTTTGCAGGTGTCAGAACTGGTGAAGTTGATTATAATAGTTGTGCTGGCGCGCTTCTTTTCGGAGGTGCGTACGGAGCAGCTCAGCCTGGGGGATTTGATCAAGGCTGCCGCTCTGATGGGTTTGCCGCTGGCGCTGATCATGTTGCAGCCGGACCTGGGGACAGCGCTGGTGCTCGTGCCGCTCGCGGCAGTAGGGGCTTACCTGGCAGGCTTACAATGGAAACATTCCCTGGCCATTGTTACGCTGGCTGCGATCATGGTGCCGGTGGGTTATCATTTTCTTAAGCCCTACCAGAGAGAACGTGTTACAACATTCCTGCGGCCGGAAGAGGATCCCAAGGGCGCAGGGTATCAGATCCTGCAATCGAAGATCGCCGTGGGTTCCGGCGGATTTTGGGGCAAGGGGCTTGGCAACGGGAGCCAGAATCAATTAGGCTTCGTGCCGGTCCGATATTCGGATTTCATCCTCGCGGCGCTCGCGGAAGAAGTCGGATTTGTGGGAGTTTTCGTCGCGCTGCTTTTGTATATGTTCCTGCTGTTGCGTCTGGTGCAGAACGCCCAGCGCGCGCACGATCGAGCGGGCATGTTTCTGATCATGGGCGTGACGGCAGTGTTAGGTTTCCATGTCCTGGTGAATGTGGCCATGGTGATTGGATTTATGCCGGTCACCGGAATTCCGCTGCCGTTGATGAGTTATGGCGGCTCGGCCACATTGTTCGTGTTTTTGGCTTTAGGGCTGGTGATGAACGTCCGTATCCGGCGTTTCGTCAACTAAGCCGGTAGAATTGCTTTCCGGCCCGCGCCGCGCTGTGAATCAAGTGGACGGCCCGCCGGCGAGAAACAAAAATTTTGGAGCGAGGCAAGTGCCCAGAGGAAGAGCAAATTCAATCTTCACTTCCCCGGCTGTCCCGTCCGCCATGGCGGACGGGACCGAGCGCACCCTTTTTCTTGCGGGCTCTAATTTGAGCCCGCGACCGATGCGCCAGGCCGGAGTGCGGCCATGCCCTCCGAGGAGTTTTCATGTCGAAGGAGCTAGTGATCTCCGCGACCCCGCACGAAACGCGGGTCGCGATTATGGAAGATGGACAGCTTTGTGAAATTTACATCGAACGCGAAAAAGAATTTGCTTTAGTCGGAAGTCTTTACAAAGGCCGCGTCACCAGAGTTCTTCCGGGCATGCAGTCGGCCTTCGTTGATATCGGCCTCGATAGCGACGCCTTCCTGTACGTCAGCGATTTTCTGGAACATCTCGAGGAGTACGACCACGTTGCGCCGGTCGAGCCCAAGTTCCGCAGGCCGGAGCCGGCCAAGAGCAGCGAAGTGTATCCGCCGTCGACGACCAACGGCGGCGTCGTTGCACCCCCGGTCCATGTCCCTGAACCGATAGCGGAAGCCGCGCCCGTTGAGCCTGCAGAGGCTTTTGAGGCTGCTCCCGCCATCACGCCTCTTGAAGGCGAGACGTTCCAGGTTGCTGCCGCTGGCCAGCAGACTGCCTCTGAAAGCGGCGCTCCGCCTTCGGCCCCGATGCAGCGCACCCAGCATCCACCCTTCCCACAAAGAAATGACCGCGGGCGCGGCGGCTTTGGCAATCGCGGCGGACAGGGCGGACGCAACCGGCGCTGGGGACGCCCCGACCAGGGACGCGGCGGACGCGATCGCCGGCCCGGGCGCGATCTGCCGCCGTCCAAATACGCCTCGCCTTCGGATTCGAGGCCGCCGCGCGAGTCTCAGCCTTATGAACCGGCTGCCGCGGATTTCGAGCCCATCATTCTGCCGGGCGAGTCGCTCTCAAAATTCAAAGATCGCGTTCCGTCCGCATCTGCGGCGCCTCCGGCCGAGCATTCTTCATTCGGCGCCTGTACTTCCGCCGCGCCGCCCGCGCCGCGGACGTTCACGGACGAGGAATTGTCCGCGGGATTGCCGGGCGCGCTGTTTGCGACTCCGCCGGCCGCGGTTCCTGAAGAACACGAAACCCATGTGGCGGATCTGAGAGCCGAGGCGCCCGCCAGCGTGCCGGAATATGCCGATGCTTCACCGGACGCGAAACGGGAAATCGCTCGCGACCTCGACAGTCTCGATCCCAGAACGGGCCCGGCGGCGATCACGGACGCGCAGGCCCCGAATAGCTCAGGCCTTTCCGAGGAAGATGTAAGCTCGCTTGCCGAACAGCTCGCCGAGGCCAAGCACGAAGAAGCGCAGGCCGATGCCGAAGAGCGGTCCGAAGCAGTTGAGGCCGTGGCCGAATCGTACGTAGAGCCCGCCGAACTCGAAGAGTTGCAGGAAGCGCTGGACACCGATCAGGAAAGTGAAAGAGAAGATGATCAGGACGCTGAGCAGGAAAACGACCAGGAAGACGATCACGAGAACGCGGCGGCGGAAGCTGACGCCATCGCCGACGAAATGCATGACGAAGCGCTGGCGGCGGAAGCGGCTCCAGGACTCGGGGCAGAACACTTAGCAGAACACGAAGAAGGGCGCGGAGAAGAGCACGGGGGAGAACACGCTGGGGAGCACGCCGGGGCTGACGGCGAAGTTCACGAAGAATTTCACGAGGCCGCGGAAGCGCCGCATGCGGCTGAGGGACAGCCGCCCACGAGCGCGCGCATTTCCGAACAGCCGCGCGCACGCTTCCAACGCCCCATGCGCCGGGGAAACCGCCCGCAGCGCGGAGGCCGCCGCCCCGGACGCCCTCACCAGCCGGTGCAGCACGGCCACCCGAGGCACGAACAGCATCGCCGCCCGCAGCTCATTTCCGAAATGCTGAAGGCCGGCGAGGAAATAATTGTACAGATTGCAAAAGAACCGCTTGGTAAAAAAGGAGCGCGCATCACCAGCCACGTCGCGCTGCCCGGCCGCTTTCTCGTCTACATGCCCACGGTCGATCACATCGGCGTGTCGCGGCGCATCGGCTCGGCGGAAGACCGCTCGCGCCTGCGGCGCCTCGTGACCGAAGCCAAGGGAACGTTTCCCGGCGGCTTCATCGTGCGCACGGCTGCGTCCGGAGCGAGCGACGAGGAAATTCGCACCGACGTCGAATTCCTCGGCCGCACCTGGGACACGATTCGCGCCACTTCCGAGCAGCGCCGCGCGCCCGCCTTGCTCCACCGCGACCTGAATCTCGTCCAGCGCATCCTCCGCGACTATCTGAGCGACGATTACGTCGCCATCTGGCTCGACAACGAAGAGGAATTCACCAAGGTCGTCGAATTCGTGGGCCGCTTCCAGCCGAAGCTCGTCCCGCGCGTGAAGCTGTACACCAAAGACGCGCCGATCTTCGAGGAATTCGGCATCCAGCAGGAGCTGGATAAGGCGCTGCGCCCCAAAGTGTGGCTCAAGTCCGGCGGCTACATCGTCATCAACCACACCGAAGCGCTCGTGGCGATCGACGTCAACACCGGCAAATACGTGGGCCGCGGCTCGACGCGCCTCGAGGACACCATCGTCAAAACCAACCTCGAAGCCGTGAAGGAAATCGTGCGGCAAATCCGCCTGCGCGACCTCGGCGGCATCATCGTGTGCGATCTCATCGACATGGAAGAGCGCCGCAACCGCGAAAAAGTCCTGGCCGCTCTCGATCAGGCCTTGCAGCAGGACCGCGCGCCCTCGAAGGCCCTCCCGTTCAACGAATTCGGCCTGGTGTGCATCACGCGCAAACGCACCAAGCAAGCCCTGGAACGCGTCCTGTGCCAGCCCTGCCCGTACTGCACCGGCTCCGGCATGGTCAAGTCCATCCCCACGATCTGCTACGAGATTCAAACCGAAGCGAAAAAAATGGCCGCCGACCTGGACGCGCAAAACGTCACCCTGCGCGTCAACCCGGAAATCGCCAAGGCCCTGAAGACGCGCGAGTCCTCCCTGATCGAGGATCTCGAACACGCCACGCGCAAGACCATCATCATCCAGTCGGACCCGACGCTACATTGGGAGCAGTACGATATTTATTGATTTGTTAGATCAATGCCATCCCCTACGCTCTGCGAGATACAGTGTGGGGGGATGCTTCTGCGCTGTAGCACCGTTCACAATTACTGGGCACGACTCCTACAATTGAGCAAATGAAGCGAAAATGTTTTCGATTTCTAGAAATGGGGACGGTAAGCCTGCGGACGCCTCCCTAAGGTAAGCAATTTTGAATCTTCCAAAGTCTAAATTGGCGTGCCGCCCGGAACAAAAAATGTTCAGGATGGGCCGTCCCGGCATCAATTTTTTCCAATTTCCATCCAGCAAGCTCGCCTCAAGCTGGTTGAACGTCTGTGTCGTAAAATCCTTGATTGCCTTATCTTGAAGCAATGTCGTAAGACGTTTATCTTCACTTCTGGCAGCATCAGTCAGCAACACAATCAGTTCATCAAGCGATTTACCGTGGCTGCCACTCGGAAGTATGCTCACATTCCCTGCGACCTCTCTAAATTGCGCTGACACAATCAGCGCCGCCGCATGGGAGAGTCGGGATCGTGCTATTTCGAGAAGACGTGCATTAATTTGCGCTGGATCACGCAACCATGATCCCTCGGACTCAATCGGCTTGAAAACTCGCGCGATGACGTTTTCGTCGAGGAAGTAGTTCTCCAAATGGTACCGTTCAAGTACTTTTACCCGGCCGGGCGCTGAATGTTCCAACCTTTGTATATCACTTGTTGATGGAACTGCATCTCGATCGCATAGCATGAAGAATTGAACACCCCAAATAGTTTTTTCTAAGACACGCTCTTGAACTAACCCGAAACTCTGGATTAGGCCTTTCCCGCCACTCGGCACAAGAACCAAATTGGGAAATTTATTCGTGAGGATCGCTCCGTAAGTCTGCTTATCTAGGCTGCCCTGCTCACCTTCAATTAGAACAATCCTTTTTCCAAGCGACACAATGCCAATTGACTGACCGAGTAGCTTTAGCGCTTGATGGGTGTCGTCATTCTCGCGAACCATTATTGCTTGATTTGAAGCATCGCTCCTCGGTGGTGAAATAAAGACGACCGAGTAGTCCAGGGAGGCGGAAATAATTTCGGCAGAATGCGTACAGAAGATGAACTGATTTCGTACCCCAATCCCCCGAAGGGTTTGCAGGAGTTTGTAGCTTAGTTCAGGATGTAAATGCAATTCCGGTTCATCAAAAAACACGATGCAGTCACTCGGATTCCGCAAAAGAAAGTCAAATGCTACATTCACGACCTCACGCTCACCCGAGCTAAGGGACGTTATCGGAAACTCCCGGCCATGCTCGTCCTTGTAGAATAGTTGCTGCTTGACTGCTTCAGGATCGACCAATGATTTGGGTGCCAGCAGCTGAGAGAATATTCGTTTAAACGGTTCGAGAGGATCGGGAAATGCTGAGGGATCTATTTGGATCGTGCCGTGCTTTGAATCAAGTTGGCGTAAAGTGGACGACTCCCGAATAAGTTGTTCTACTTTCAGCGCTATCGCTTCTCTACGACTTCTCACCTTTCTAAATATGGAATGGACGGTATCCGTGAAACGATTGGAGAGGGCGTTAAACCCGAAATTCCAACCAATCATTTCTTCGAATGGGTCGGCCATATCCCATGTGAATGCGAAGGGCTGTATCTGCGTGATCGACCGATTGCTTTCGAAATTAAGGATGCTACTTACTTGGCCAGCACGACGGCGATTCTGTTGAAGATGCTGTCGAAACTTTTGTGCGTCTTCTGCGACCCTGGTATCCAGAGCGGATTTACCCCACGCGACTCGCTCTTCCTCGCAGGTTGCTTCAATCGCCACCCATTGATTTGAATTCGAAGGGAGGTTTTGGAAGAAACTCAACAGCCACTGAATTAGACGGGACTTGCCAACTCCGTTAGGTCCGGCAAACACAACGACGTCTGACAAGTTCTCGACCGCCAATGTCTTTATCGGCTCAATGTTATTGGCACGGATGGATATGATCCGCATTGTTCCTCTCAAAGTTGGGAGTCGCTACGCTCATTCCTAAGCGAGTCAGTCCTCTGGCGGGTGGCGAGGCCATTGTTTTTGAATTTGTGGGTCCCCATCCTTGACGATTTTCAGGGATGAGGCTATTCGGCCCGTTGTCGCTCTTCCATTGGATTCTGTTCGATCCATTGATGCACTTCTACACCCCCCCTTCAAAAGCCCTAGGTAGCGTCGGGGCCGTCCAGCCGATGCGAAGTATAACACAAGTAGTGATAGGAATTATTGAGTACACTCTGAAGCATTTCCGGTGTATAAACGCAGGCGAGCCTCGTCTATGTACTGGTTCATTCTTCAATCCATTAAGTCTATCCGTCGTGCTAGGCGCCGTATCTTCGGAGGAGCACCCCCTTGGTGGTGGGACGATTTGCTTTCCCTCAGCGAATACATCAATTTCTTAAACCTTATCCCAACGTTTGGGGCAATTACGTTCGCGCCCAATCATTTTTTTCGGAAGCTTCCTGCAATCCTCAAAGGGAAATCTGATTTGTTCCTAGATCCAATTAAGTATGCGACAACATGGAGCAGTCTGATCGTCTGCATCTTGCTGCTTACTCCTTACTCAACATATGGCGTAACAAAATACCAGGTCCTTGCATGCCTCGTGGGCGCCGCGCTAATTTCCCCATTCCTGCTTTCTCTCGGGGTGGGCATTGCGCTTGGGGTGCTTCGTTCGTTCTTTTCCTCACTATTAGGGGCCTTTCTATCGGATAGTTGGTTCACGCGGGTTTGGGACCAACCGCTATATAAAATCGCGCTCGAACCCCAGACCTACAGGAGGTTGATGTGGGGAATCTATTTCTGGGCGTTAATATACTTCATCACTTTCTTGATTCCCGCCGGCGCCGTCGTGGTTGCTGTAGCTGCGGCAAGCATTGAGGCCACTAATTCGCTCGGTCTCTCGGGCCCGCTAGTACTATTACCGACGGTCATTATTGCACAGTACGTGGTCGTCCGACCGTACGCGTCAATACTCGCAAACTCAATGAAAATTCCCACAAAGGCCGCTTATGAATGGCGGCTCGAGCGCCTTGACTCGCTCTTGGATCGATATCTGGTGGCTCGATCTGCGTACGCGTATCCCGTTAGTCAGAAGAGCGGGAAGGTTGTGTCGGTAGATGAGGCGGGTTCTGACCTTCTTGGAGAGTGGACCCGGGTTCGAGCGCAAATACTGGCCCAGCAGAGAATCGCTCGGCGTTTGGGCGACATTTGGCTTACGAGACTAAACGACGAACGCCCAGAAAGCTTCGCATCTATCGTAAGCGTGCAAGCGGCGCTGGACAAGCTGTCTCGTCCAAGTCTCACGCAAGATTTGGAAGCAATCGCCAACAGGAAGTTACTGGATTGACTAATCGTTATGTAGCAGGGAGATGAAGGCGGTGGCAGAGCCTTTGAGCGGTTTTGAACTTCCGGGTGGCGCACCCTTGCGTTGTTGAAGGGTGCGGGTTTTCTGATCCTCGATTTTCCCTTTCCCGCGGGCCGGTAGCGTAAACCACAGTCCGGAAGCTTTTCGATTGATCTTGGTTTGTGCAGTCCATGTAGCCGGAACGAAACCCCACAGACTTCACAGGCTGCGGAAAAAGTCAAAGCGCTGTCATTCTGAGCGAAGCGAAGAATCTCTCCTTGTTTGTTTTCTTATGCTTAAATCGAAGAGAGATTCTTCGCTTCGCTCAGAATGACAAGACAAGACATTTTTTCCGCAGGCTGTGAAGTCTGTGCTACCAAGACCCGCAGACGGGTGGCTTGCCTTTTGATTTGAACTTCGGAGTGCGCAATCCTTGGGGGTCTTCGAGGGCGGGGCATTGCTGAAAGCGCAGAGCGTTGACGCGATTGTGCGCGCTGTGGCAAGGACCGTGGCAGAGGGATTCTTCGCTTCGCTCAGAATGACACCCGGTTGGGGCTGTAGCGATAGACCATTGAAAGTCCTGCGGGCGCCACCGCAGCTTGGTGTCATTCTGAGCGAAGCGAAGAATCTCTCCGTGGTTTTGCGTTGGGCGTTGGCGACTGTAATTCCGCAGCCATGTCCCGCCAGTGCGGATTGAAAGACTCGATCATCGCAATCTTCCTCGCTCGCAACCATCCCTTGAGTTGCTTCTCCCGCGCAATGGCGATACGGATGTCTCCGAAGGCCTCGAAATACACGAGCTCGGTCACTCGGTAGCGAGCGGTAAAGCCCGGGACGCGCATCTCTTTGTGTTCCCTGACGCGGCGCAGGAGATCGCCCGTCACGCCGATGTAGAGAACGCGCGATGCGCTCGCCATGATGTACACATGGCAGGATTTCATCGGAGAAACCTTCGCACGCGATTGTACGCGCTGCGGCATGGACCGTGACAGAGGGATTCTTCGCTTCGCTCAGAATGACAACCAGTTGGGGCTGTATCAAATACACCCTGATCGGATAGTGTCAGCAACACTCTGTTGGCGGGTAGGCTAGCCTTTGAACGACTTTGAACTTACGGGTGGCGCACCCTTGCGTTGTTGAAGGGTGCGGGTTTTCTGATCTTCTATTTTCCCCTTCCCGCTGGACGGTAGGGCGGGTGGCCCACCCTTGTTTGTTGTAGAATGCGGTTCCGGTGCCCCCAATACGAAACTTAAGTCGGGAGCTCATGGAGGAAATATGCGTGCGCTCAGAATATTTTGCGTAGCAGCTGCGGTGCTATTTGGTGTCGTCATCGTGGACAGGGCCCAGCAACGTGAAACGTCGGACGCGGAGTACACGGCTCAGGCGCTCTCCGCGGGTCCGAAGGGAGTCACCGATGGAGCGGCTATCGTTCGCGTAGGGAAAGATGGAAGCATGCGTACGCTTCGCGCCGGAAAGAATGGGTTCACCTGCCTGGTCATGGGCACGGACCGGATGTGCAACGACGCGAACAGCATGGAATTCATTCACGCAATGATGAATCACACGCCGCCGCCGAATAAAGTGGGACTCTCCTACATGCTGGTGGGTGATAAGGGCGCGAGCAACACAGACCCCGCTGCCACGGGCAAGACTGCCACGAACCATTGGGTGGTGACGGGCCCTCACATCATGCTTTTCGGTCCAGCGGCGAAAACGCTCGGCTACTCGGAGGCCCCCGACGCCGATCCCAGCAAACCGTACATGATGTGGGCCGGCACTCCGTACGAGCACGCGATGATTCCTGTCGCCGCTCAAAAATAATAATGGCGCGGGCGGGTGGCCCACCCTTGTTTTGAATTTGGGGTGGCCCATCCTTGACGATTTCCAAGGGTGGAGCTTTCGGCCTTTTTTTTCTTGTGCGCTGGATTTTCTCAATCCATTGCGCGCATCTTACGAAATCGACGCACGTCAAAATCCCCACCCTTCAAGAGGCGGAAGGGTGGGGCACCCAAACTTCAAAGCCTTCGACAACGTCAGGGCCGCCCGCCATTCATTTTGTTCCTTTCTTTTCCACGGCCTCAGCAGCCAAGATCTTCCGATCTGGATGCGACTCGAAGCGCAGCCCGCCCGAATTCAACACGCAACGCTCCCCCGCAGCAGCGCCACACGTAGGACATCGGATGGAAGTCTGTTGCTTTCGTGTTAGTTCTTTTTTTTTCATTTCCTGTCTCCGTCGGTCCAGGGCGGCGCGGTTCGGCAGTGGTCCAGTGCCGAAAGCGGGAGCCATCTGACCTGGTCTATGTTTTCTTGACGGACATGGGGCGATTTTGCAGGAACGCGACGATCAGTGCTCTATTTATTTGCAACCCGCCGTTGTAGCTAACCATGCCCTTCTTCTTAAAATTGTTCATAAATTTACTTACTCGAGGGCGGGTGGTACCAACCATCTCCGCCAGGGTTGATTGGCTGACTTTCAGGGGGGAGTCCGACTTCGATTCCTTGGTTATTTCCCCGAACAACAACAGAACCCGCGCCAGTCGCCTTTCGCTGAAATTGAAGAATTGGTCAATCAGATCTTCCTCGATCCGAACAACCCGTGAAAGCAAATATTCGACGAACAGCCTCGCAAACTGCGAGTTTCTCCTGAGCGTGCGAACCGTCCTCCCCTTTTGCAGTCGAATGACACTGGATGATCCAATTGATCTCGCCGTGCAAATCCGTAGAGATTGCCCTGCTAGACAGCCTTCGCCAAGAAAGCTACCTCGCTGTAGGATGGCGATTATTGCTTTCTTGCGCGCACTGACCGCCGTGAGCTTCACCGTCCCCCTCTCGATGTAGAAAACAGAATCAGCAGGATCTCCTTGCGAAAAGACGACCTCCTTGTCCCGGTAGTTCCGAAAAGTCATGGCAGTACGGAATTGTTTGCGGAGAACCGCATGACTGACACCAAGACTGCGTTTACTCGCCATTCTGGTCTGCTCCTTAAATCAACTCAGGAAATTGGTTGAGCGGTGCCCAATCGTAGACTCATAGGACCAAACCGTCTAGATGGTCAAAGTTGACCACATACAACGTGTACAAAATTGAACATCCAGAAGTGAGCCATTTTGGGTGGTAGAACGACGAGAGTAATGAGGCGGGTGGCCCAGCCTTTGGTTTCTTCCCGGCCGCACTTTACTGGTAGAATATCGCTATGGTCTTCCATGTGAAGCTCGACAAGGCGGAAGATGGCTGGTTTGTAGTCGAATGCCCTGCCTTGCCCGGATGTGTGTCGCAAGGGAAGGACGAACAAGAAGCTCTCGCCAACATCAAGGAAGCGATCGCCGCGTGGCTCTGGGCGGAAGATCAGAAGGCCACATCTAGCGACCCGAACCGGAAGCCACCCGAAATTCTCGTCTCGGTCTAGCCAGGTGGCGCGGCTTGCCAATATTTCCGGCAAGGAAGCGTCGAAAGCCTTCCAGAAGGCCGGATGGCAGACAATCGGTCAGGTAGGCAGCCATCTCGTAATGTCGAAACCCGGACTTCGCGTCAACCTCTCCGTTCCCCAACACAAAGAGTTATCGGTGGGCACTCTCCGCGCCCTCATCCGCAATGCAGGGATGACGGTTGAAGAATTTCTGGCGCTGCTTTAGGCCGCAGATGCGGGCCTTTGAGCGGTTCTAACCCTACGCGCAGGGGGGAATCGTGAGCCCCTAATCCGCGCGAATGGTCAGTGATCTTGCGCTTTTCGATTTATAATTCCGCATGGCTTTTCGACCATTGCGGCGGTTGGGTTGTTTCGGCGCCATCGTGTTCGCATTCGTGGTTCTCCTTCTTGTGACCGCTGTTCTGGCTCCCTGGGCCTATCATATCGGCGGACGGTGGACTCCGGCGTCGTGGTGGGGATTCGGAATGCTGCGAACCGAATCCGGTGACGCGTACCCGTTGTTTATCTATTTTTATCCGAACTTCAGAGGCATGTCGCGTCTGCGATTGAATGGGCAGCGCCCCACCAACGCATTGCGCGGTACAGGTTGGCTGTGTTCGGCGCAGGGGGTGACGCAGCGCCTGGACCTCAGCGGCGACATTTATGGCACGTACCTGAACACCGACGGAAACCAGATGGGCATTCGGCTGCTGGATGCCAGACACTATTTTCGGATCAATCCGCAAAGCGGGCGCTACTTCGATCTCTACGGCAGATGGCACGGGCCGGAACTCGTGATGGAGGATACTGGCGGCTGGGAAAGAAGCTTTCA
The DNA here is from genome assembly GCA_035604385.1 of Verrucomicrobiia bacterium. Taxonomy (GTDB): domain Bacteria; phylum Acidobacteriota; class Terriglobia; order Acidiferrales; family UBA7541; genus Palsa-360. The sequence continues at coordinate 25,632 of DATNIO010000197.1, forward strand.
TCCCAACCTGCACAATTCAAAAGAGGGGCCGAAAGAACAGGCGAAGGTGACTTTTACCTGGGGCAGCTACTCGGACTTCAAGAAATTGTGCGACGCCACCGCGATTCCGGAAAAGGCGCGAATCCCGCCGCCCCGCGACTGACGCAATTCGAGATCGCCGGGACGGTTGGCCCGGTCTTTGCTATTTCTGCGGCGCGGGTGAAGGAGGCTGCTTTTGAACCTTGAGGCGTCGCGCGGCATCGCCCAGTGATTCGGGTTGAGGATCTACTACGTGGATTGAATACTGAGAAGCGGACGCGGGTGTCGAGGTCGCTGACACCGGTGTGGCCGTAACCTGTTGTTGCGAAGCGGCCGCGGGAGCCGGCGTGATTGGCGCCGGAGTCTCGATCTTCCCGTTTGCTTTCCAATCGGCCAAAATTGCCGCGCAGGAATCGTTGGTAGAGTGCGAAACCACCCGAGATGTGTTGGACGTCAAAATGTCGCCACGACGGTTTGTCACCGTCACCTGATTGTTCTTGAAAATCAGTGCGTGGGATGCCTCGCGGTTCAGTCCCACCGTATAGTCCGAGCCCGTCACGTTTAGAGTGACGATCGCGCCCGGACACTGTTTTGAAAAGTCCTTTGCCAACTCCATCGCCTGATTGTGAGCGGCCTCGGTCAAAGGGGACGACCCAGCAACCCAGTTACTCCCCCCGGCCGCACTTGCATCCATTCGGACATCCGTGTTTCCAGTTCCGTTGATATAGACTCGCGGCTTCTCTTGCTGGGCGAACGCTGCCAGCCCAATTGTCAATGCTCCGGCCAAAAGCAGTCTCTTGACTCTCACGATGCGGTTCACTGACGTGCCCTCCTAAGCCCAATTCTGAGGGAGGGCACAAGATAACGTGAATGGTACTGTGTCGTGTCTCAAACCCCGAGGGCGGCGGGAGATCAGCCTTTGACCGGTATTGAATTTTCGGGTGGCGCGCCCTTGCGAGGACTAACCCCCACAGGCTGGAAGCCTGCGCCACTTAAGCGCAATCGCGAATCTGTGGAGGTCAGATCTGAGCCGCTACCGAGGCGGCCAGGTCTTGCACTTGTTTGTCCCGTACCGCATCCGAAGCGCTTGAACCGACGTCAATGAAATAGCGGACGCTCCCTTTGAGGACGTGTATCGCATGGGACTTGTCAATATATGCGGAATCACCGATGCCTGTGGGCTTAGAGATTGCCGGGTACCACGCCGACAATTTTTCGAAGGTCTGCCTGGCTTCCGCCGGCGAATGATCGACGTAAACGATAAAAGTCACACCTTGAGAACTGTACTTCTGCCCGGTGTACTGGCAGTTCGTGCCGGAATTAAGGCCCATGTATGGCGGCGGCGCGGTAGCTTTTTGAGCGGCGCCGAAGGGCTGTCCCAGCGTTTTCTGCAACTGCTGCGGCGCCAGCAACGAGCAAATGTCGGAAGGCAGATCCTTCGCCCCGGCAGGATTCGGATGGAATGCGAGCAGGAAGAATGCAAGGGCCGGCGCAATTGGTAAATCGCGAAACAGGAATCGAAGGAGTCGCACGTGAGCCTCCCTAAATCGGAATTTCCGTCTTGACTTCCCGGCCGGCCAATAATCTATAGCTGATTCCTTAAGTCCGCAACGCTTCAGGGAGGGTGGCCCAGCCTTTGAGTGATTGTGGATTTTTGGCCTTCACAAGAATCGAGAAGAATGCGGCACCCAATTTCAGTTCGCCCAAATGAGGATAACTCTGAAAAAGCCCCACGCCCCCGACAGCGAAGGACGGAGCACCCAAACTTCAAAACCTTCGGCAACGTCCGCGCGAATCGCTTTAGGGCGTTATTTGGGCGGAAGGCGCACAATTTCCACCGAGCAATGGGCGTGACGCAGGACCGCCTCAGACACACTTCCGACCAGGAATCGATCCAGTCCTTTTCGTCCGTGAGAGCCAAGGATAATCAAATCGGCGCCCCGCGTTTTGGCATCGTCGAGAATGATGGACTTTGGGTCGCCCTGCACGATGGCTGTCGTCACGTTGACGCCGGCAGAACGCAATGCGCCTGCGGCCTTGGCAGCGAGCGCTTTCGCCTCCTCTACCGACTCCATTGGGGGAACGTATGCAGTAATTTCGGGAGCCATCAATGACGCCGGAGGTTCTACCGCGTGAAGCACTCGCACTTCCAGGCCTTGCAGCTTGCGATGAGCGATCACCGCGTGTACGGCTGCCTCGGAGAATTTAGAATCGTCGATCGCCAGAAGAATTTTCATTAGGAGATCCTTTCCGATCGTCCTGGCCTGAATGACAAAGACTTTCACTTCCGCTGGCCAAGGAGCTGGGCTCCGAACAGTTTATTTCACCCCGGGACAAACATGGTTAGTCCGCGCGAAAGCGCGAAATCTTCAGGTCTCCGGTATGCGCACGATCTCGACCGAACATGAGGCATGGCGCGAGACGTTTTCCGCGACACTTCCCATCAGAAATCGCTCGACCCCTTTCCGTCCATGCGATCCCATTACGATTAGGTCGGCCTTCCACCGTGTGGCTTGGTCGATGATCTTGGACTTCGGATCTCCCTCCTCGACCGCTGTCTGCGTTTTGTACCCCGCCTTGCCCAACAAGCGTTCGGCCTGCTGCACAAGTTCCTGGCCCTGTTTCAAACTTACTTCGCGGAATCCCGCAGCATCGGATGTTGGAATGGGCAAGGGCAAATCGACCACATTCAGCACTTTGACTTCCGTTCCCTGTGGTTGATATTGCGCGATTACGGCCTGCGTGGCCGCCTCGGAGAATCTAGATCCATCAATGGCAAGCATAATTCTCATTTTTCTTCTCCTCTACGAAAAAATCTAATCCACCCAATGCGCTTTCTCTGTGATGCAGGTCACGCATTCATGTATTTCGACAGTTGATTCCGTAACTGCGGTGACTCTTGGGGGACACCCAAACTTCAAACGCTTCCGCAACGTTCCGGCCACCCGCCTGAATCCGGTATTTGACGCGCATGACCAATATGAGTAATTTCTTGAATTGGGAGTCTTCAGATGCCTTTGCTCAACCCTCGTTCCTATTTGTTCGTTCCAGGTAATCGGCCCGATCGTTTTGCGAAGGCGTGCGCGGCCGGAGCCGACGCGGTGATTCTCGATCTGGAGGATTCCGCCGCCGCCGCGGACAAATTGAAAGCCCGCGCGGCAGTGGCGGCGTGGCTCACGGCCGCGCAGCCCGTGCTAGTACGCGTCAACACTTCGGACAGCGAATGGTTTCGTGACGACTTGAGCCTGGGCCGGAAGCCAGGTATTGCAGGTGTCTTGTTGCCCAAGGCTGAACGGGTCGAAGAAATTCGCCTCGTTGCGGAGCATTTTGGCGCCGACGTGCCTATCTTGCCGCAAATTGAAACGGCACAAGGGTTCCGCAACGCTTTGGCATTGGCTAGCGCCAAACAGGTGCAGCGTCTTCTGTTCGGCTCAATCGATTTCCAACTGGATCTCGGAATGGCGGCTGAGGAAGAGGAGCTATTGTATTTCCGTTCGCAGATCGTTCTCGATTCGCGTCTTGCAGGCATTCAGCGACCGGTGGATGGCGTCACCACGGACATAAATTCAATGGAGCGGGTACGCGCCGACACCTTGCGCGCCAGGCGCTTGGGCTTTGGCGGAAAGATGTGCATTCATCCCAAACAAGTGCCGGTCGTCAATGAGGGCTTTACTCCCAGTGTGGAAGAAGAAGCGTGGGCGAGGAGAGTTGTGGAAGCGTCCTTGGAGTCTCGGGGCGCGGCGACCTCGGTAGATGGGAAGATGGTGGATCGTCCAGTGCTCGCTCGGGCAGAGGTCATCCTCGCGATTGTGGAGCAACTGCGCCAACGCTAACCGTAGGCTGACGGCCGAATCTTTAGTTTCTTCCCGGCGGAACTTCACTGTTGGATGACAATATTGCAAACGTAAAACCGGGAACCCGCTCACGCCGTTCACGGAGAACATTCTCGGTGAACCATTGCGAGGACAGGACACTCAAACTTCAAAAGCTTGCGCAACGTCCGGACCTCCCGCCCAGAAAAAAATTGGTTTCCGGTGACGATCTCTGACCCGATTCACACTTACTTTAAGCTCTCGGCCGAGTAACATGCCTGTAACATCGCCGTTGTAGGTTTGGCGGCACAGAGGACATGTGCAGATGCGCCGAACCTCCCTTGAGGATCCGCGTTACTACATCAATCGCCACCTTTCCTGGCTGCAATTCAACCGCCGCGTACTCGAAGAGGCCGCCGATGCGAACAATCCGTTGCTCGAACGCGTGAAGTTTTTGGCGATTACGGCGAGCAATCTGGACGAGTTTGTCGAAGTCCGCGTCGCCGGACTGCTCCAACAGGCAGAGCAAAGGCGCGGAGAAATCGGCCCCGATGGTGTCGCGCCGGGCGAATTGCTTCCGCAGCTTGCCGCGGAACTGCAAGAATTTGTAAAGGACCAGTACACCTGCTGGAGAGAGGAACTCGTTCCGGGCCTCGCCGGCGAATCCGTTCGTGTGCGAAAGGTCAATGAACTGAAACTGGATGCGAAGAAAGTCGTCGAGAAGTTTTATTCGGAACAAGTCGAGCCCCTTCTGACTCCGGTGACGGTGGACCCGGCCCATCCTTTTCCGCGCGTGTTGAATAAGGCGCTCTGCGTCGCATTCCTTTTGAGGCGGCGGCGGAAGGAATCCGATATCTATCTGGGAGTGGTGACCGTGCCGCGCGCGCTTCCCCGGCTTTTGCGCCTGCCCGCGGCCGAGGGCGCGATCGAATTCGCGTTCCTGCACGACATCGTGCACGCGTATTCGCAGCGCCTTTATCACGGCTACGAAATCCTCTCCGCCGCGCCGTTTCGCGTCACACGCAATAGCAATCTCTATCTGCGCGAGGAGGAATCGCGCAGCATTCTGGATTCGGTGGACACGCAACTCCATCTGCGCCGGAAAGGAGCCGCGGTCCGCCTGGAAATTGAGGAGGGCGCCGATCCTGAGATTATCGAGCGATTGCGGTCGAACTTCGCTCTGGCCGCCTGGCAAGTGTTCCAGGTTCACGGGCCCATCAATTTGTCTCGGCTCTTCAACCTCTACGACCAGACCCCGCGTCCGGATCTGAAGTTTCGGCCATTCACTCCGAAAGAGTTTCACCTGAAGCCAGAATTCCAAAATATGTTTGAGCTCTTGCGGAAACACGACGTGCTGCTGCATCACCCGTACGATTCGTATTCCGCCGTCGTGCAGTTTATCGAGAGCGCGGTTCATGATCCCGACGTGCTTTCGATCAAGCAGACTCTGTACCGGACGAGTGAGGACTCACCGATCGTCCGGGCGTTGATGCGAGCAGCCGCCAAGAAGGAAGTGACCGTCGTGGTCGAACTGAAGGCGCGGTTTGACGAAGCATCCAACATCCGCTGGGCAAAAAATCTGCAGGAGGCCGGAGTGCAGGTGTACCACGGGCTGGTGGGGCTGAAGACACATTGCAAACTGGCCCTGCTAGTAAGGCGCGGCAAGGACGGCAAGGTGCGGCGCTATGCGCATCTGGGAACGGGCAATTACAATCCGTCGACGGCCCGCTTTTACACGGACTTAAGTCTATTCACTCACGACGCGAAAATCACGGAGGCCGTGCATCACGTTTTTAATTACCTTACGGCGTATTCCGAGCGGTCCCAGTATGGCCCGCTCTCCGTCGCGCCTCTCAACCTGGGGAAAAACTGCGTCAGTCTGATCGAGCGGGAAGCCGCGCATGCGCGGGCGGGCAGCCCCGCGTTCATCGTCGCGAAAGTCAATTCTCTGCTCGACGAGAAAATCATTCAGGCGCTTTATGCCGCCTCGCAAGCGGGCGTCGATATCGAATTGATTGTTCGCGGCGGCTGCGCGCTGCGCCCCGGCATTCGGGGGATGAGCAGCCGGATTCGTGTGCGAAGTATTGTGGGCCGCTTTTTGGAACACAGCCGGATTTTCTTTTTTGCGAATGGAGGACAGCCCGAAGTGTATTTGGGTAGCGCCGATTGGATGCCGCGGAATCTCTACGAACGCGTCGAAGTGATGTTCCGGTTGAAGGACCCGGCGCTGTGCCAGCAAGTTTGCAGCATGGTTCTCGCGCCCTATCTTGCCGACACGGAAAAGGCCCGGCTCCTCCAGCCGGATGGAACCTACGCGAGGGCGCACAAAGCTCGAGGAAATTCTCGATCGCGGAATGGCATGCGGTTCAGCGTTCAGGAATTCTTGATGAGGCTGTCTGAAGACCGGGGAGTTGGGCAAGAAGCTCTTGGTCTGGCGCCCATTTTGAAGCTGCGAAGCTCGCCGATGTTTGAGATGCTGTTAAAGAGCTGGCACGAAACACACGAAGCTTAGATCTTCATCCGAGGATTTCTTTTCCGCTGCAGCGTCAAGAACACCGACATAGCGTTTGGCGGCATAATTGACGTTTGAGGCTGAGGTCGACGGGCAGAGTCGGCAGCACATAGTCAAAACCTCCCATCCTGCGCGAGGCGCGAAGGATGGGACACCCACGGAAATCATTTCAAAGGATAAGGCTGGGCCTAGCTCACGCGAGGATTACGGCTTTTTTTCCACCGCATCTCTGACGATTCGTGGAGCGGCTTGGCTCACGACGATGCGCTCAGCTTTATTCTTCTTCGGTTTCTTTTTTTCGCGTCTTGGTGCGTCTTTGTTTCCCATGATTGCAGCTTGCCACGGATTGCCGCTTTTGGCTAGAGCCAATGAAGTTCCAGCCCCAACCTCTCCGAGGGATTCGTAGCCTTTAGCCGGAAATGTCAGGTAAGATCACCTATCCGGTACCATCGCGGGGAGTACGTCGGGGCGGAGGTGCCATGCTCACCAAGTGGTCATTCACATCTGTCTCGCTTTGCCTGTTTTCGGCTCTGTTGGTTGCAGGCCGAGTTGCGTCTCAGTCCGCTCAGCCTGCGCCGGCGGCACAGCAGGCCGCAGCACAGCAGCCGGCGTCCGGGCAGTCGGGCTATGTGTTGAAGGTGACCACGCGGCTCGTGACGCTCGACCTCATCGCTATCGATTCTCACGGCAATCCCGTGCGCGATCTCAAGCCAGAGGATTTGCAAATCTTTGAGGAGCACAAAGCACAGCAAAAGATCGAGCATTTTGAATATTTTGAAAAGCTGGGCGGAACTGGCGCGCCGGGCAACCCCAATTCCTCTACTCGCAAACCGGCGAACGTGCTATCCAATCAATTCCCGCTCGATCAGTTGAAGATCCCTCCGACGGTAGTGTTGATGGACAGTCTGAACACTCAAACATCCAACCAGCAGCAGGGGCGGGCTCACATGCTCCAGTTATTAAGGACCCTTCCGCCGGACACTCCGGTTGCGGTTTTTCTCCTGGGAAGTTCCTTGAGAATCTTGCAGGGGTTTACCAGTGACGGGAGGCTCCTGCGGGCCGCGCTGGATCGGGCAGTGGCGGGGGCCACGGTGGAACAGGACCCGCTCCTAGACACCCAAAACACTTCCAGCAACATACAGAATACGGCCGCCGATATAGTCGGGAACCTGGGCCTGCAGAGCCAGTTGGGCGAGGTCCAGAATTTTGAGAAGGAAGAGTATGCGATGACGGTCGATCTCCGGGCGAAGGAAACTCTCGGCGCGATGGCCCAGATTGGGCAGTACCTCAGCGGGATCCAAGGCCGCAAGAATTTGATTTGGGTTTCGGAATCATTTCCGTTTTCCATCGCGCCCGACCCGGACACAGGTAACAATCCGTTTGCGGGCCTCCGGAGTTACGCCGATCAAGTCAAACTCGTTGCGAATGCTCTCACGGATGTCCAAGTGGCCGTATATCCCTTGGATGTTCGCGGGCTCCAAGCGAATCAGTCTTTATCGGCTTCCCAGAACATAAATCTTCCCCAGTCGCGGATGACCGGGCCTGCGATTGCCGGCCGGTTGAACCAAGAGGACACCGATCTGCTGCAAGCTCAAGGGACCATGGAGGAGCTTGCCCTAGACACCGGCGGCAAGGCGTGCAAGAACAGCAATGACCTGTCCGGCTGTTTGATGACGGCCCTGAAAGACAGTTCCTCGTATTACGAAATGTCGTTCTACCCGCAGAAGGTGAATTGGGATGGGCGTTTTCACAAGATTGTCGTGAAGACATCGCGGCCGGGGGTAAAGCTTACCTATCGCCGCGGTTACTATGCGCTGGATGCGTCTGCGCTCGCCAAGAAACAGCAGCCGGAGGATCATCTGCGGCAGGCGTGCGCCGATCAATTGCCCTCCACAACCATCCCACTGACAGTGCAAAGCCTGCCTCCCGGCGCAGCCGGAAATTCGCAAGGCGGCCTCCAATATATGGTCTTGATTTCCGCGGCGGGGCTGGGCGCCGTTCAAGGCGACAATTCCTACAGCCTGAATATCAGGATGGCCGACTGCGAGTTTGCCCAGAAGAATACGATTTTCAAATTCAATGATAGGGAATTGACGAAAACTATTTCTGCCGACTTGTTCCGGAGTTGGCAGTCTACCGGCATTCCCGAACACGTGGCCTTGATGCCGGCCGCGGACACTCGGAGAATCCGCTTGGTGGTTCTCGATGTCTCCTCGGGTCTGACCGGCGCCATCGACATTCCCGTGCTCCCTTCGGAAATTGCGATGGCCACGGCGTCTATCCCGCCACCGGCGCCTGTCGTGACAACTCCATATTTGGAATTGCCGGACAAAGTGAAAGCGCCTTCGCCTCCCAAGGTGGTGGCGTCTCTGACATTCCATTTGAATTCCGGCGCTTCCGGAACCCTCGATTGGAGCGGCGATAGCCTGCTCTATCATCCAGAAGGTGAAATGCCCCTGGACCAGGCTGCTAAGGGGTTTTCCAGCTACGCATTCGGGGGTCGATTTCACTGCCAGGACGGGCATTTTGTTGCCGTGGACTCGGCGGATGGCGATCCGGCGCTGCAGTTCACGTTTCACAACCACAGCGGAAAGTTGGTCGTTGTGGACCTGAAGGGCGAGCAGCCCGTCTATCTGGGCGACCTTCCCGTCGATCCCAGCGCGCAATCGCTCTTCGATCAGGTGTGGAAGTCGAGCCACTGCCAAGAGCAATAGAGTTCTTCCGTCCCGGGAACGCCAATCTCCCGATTGGCGATGCTCACGACGCCATTCAGGAGAATGGCGTTCCCAGGACTCTTCACTACGATCCGTCATTGAATCTCGTGAGAAATGCGGGCTAGAATCGCGATCTGTGGCCTCCGAAGCCGAGATTCGCCTGGGCACGTCCGCGTTCACCGCGGCCGGCTGGGAAGGCAGTTTCTACCCGGCCGGGATGAAACCTGCCGAGTTCCTGAGCTACTACGCCACAAAATTCGATACTGTGGAAGTGGACAGCACGTTCTACCGCACGCCAGCGATTTCAACCGTAAAGGGCTGGTATGCGAAAACTCCACCGGGATTTTTATTTGCGGCGAAGGTGCCGCAAATCATCACACACGAGAAAGCGCTGGTGGACTGCGACGAGGATTTCCGCCTCTTCCTGAAGGCGATGGACTCGCTCGGCGAAAAACTGGGCCCCTTGCTCTTGCAATTCGGATATTTCAATAAGAACGCGTTCGCCGGAGTGAACGAATTCCTGGCGCGCCTCGTGCCGTTTCTAAAAAAGATCCCCAAGGGCTACCGTTTTGCAGTAGAAATCCGGAACAAGAATTGGCTCGTGCCTGCATTGATCGAGGCGTTGAGAGAACGCCATGTCGCTCTCGCGCTCGTGGATCACGTGTGGATGCCGCGCCCCAGGCAGCTTTTCGACCGTTTCGACCCAATCACGGCGGATTTTGCCTATGTGCGCTGGCTCGGCGACCGGAAAGGAATCGAGGAAAAGACGAAAACGTGGAACAAGATCATCGTGAACCGGACGGCGGACCTGGGCGAGTGGGTCGAGGTGCTAAAGAAAGTTCACGAGCGGAAAATTCAGATCCTCGCGTTCGCCAACAATCACTATGCGGGGTACGGCCCCGGCACGATTGAAGAGTTTAGAGGGCTGTGGCGGCGCGCAAGCCGGTAAAAATTCTGATCGGCGAAATGGAATTCATAGGATCAACGGGGGAACTCAGGTTTTCGTGGCGCCGGCGTCCCGCCGGCGGTTTTTCCGATCTCAAAACATCACAAAAACGCCGGCGGGACGCCGGCGCCACGAGAAGTCGCGCGCCGGACTGAATGCCTGGCGGGACGGTAATCCTCAATCCTGGAAGTCAATTTCAGATCAATGCGATAAGGCTGATTCCTCGACCATCCCGGCGTTCTGTTGCTCGGCAGGCAAATTGGTGCGCAGCCGCAGGCTCGTGAAGGTTGCGGCCGCGGCGCACAGGGCGGGAATCGATCCGGCAAGTAAAATTTCGCGCGGGCTCCAATCCAGTTTCAACATCACGCCGCCCAGGATGGGGCCCACAATCGAACCGATGCGTCCGACGCCGAGGCACCAGCCGATTCCCGTGGACCGGATCGAAATCGGGTAGAACGTGGCGGCGACCGCTGACAATCCTCCCTGTGCGCCCTGCACCACGAATCCCAGAACGAACGTGATCGTCATCATGAGCGGAAATGAAGTCGAGTACGCCAGCGAAGCGATGAGCAGTGTGGTGCAGAGGAACTCCGTCAGCAAGACCGGGAACGCGCCCCAGCGGTTCATCAAATTTCCCTCGACGAAGGATCCCGCAATGCCTCCGACGCTGAACAACATGATCGCCGTCATCCCCGCGGTAACCGGCTTGCCGGTTTGGCGAAGCAGTGCGGGCAGCCAGAACACGACGAAATACAGCATCAAAAGATTCATGAAGAAGGGAATCCACAGCAGAATCGTTCCGGCTGCGCGGCCTTGGGTGAACAGGTTGATGACCGGAGCGTTTCTGCGCTGATCCTGATGCTCGGAGGGGGAGATCGGCGCTGCCGCAAGCTCTGGCGAAATTCGCGCCAGAATTTTTGAGATTTTTCGCTGGTTCGCGCCGGACACTTCTAGGTAGCGCACCGATTCCGGCAGGATCGCGATCAGGAGCAGGGCAAGACTGAGCGGCAGGACTCCTCCCGCGTAGAAGACCGATTGCCAGCCCCATCGGGGAAGCATCACCGCGCTCACCTGAGTGCCCAGCACGGCCCCGGTGGGCATTCCGCAAAACATAATGCTCACGATCACGGCGAGCAGGCGCTTTGGCGCGTACTCGGACATCAGCGCCACGGAATTGGATAGCGCGCCACCCAGGCCGAGTCCTGTCAGGAATCGGAACGCGAGCAATTGGTCAAAGGAAGTGCAACGTGCGGTGAGCATGGCGAAGGTTCCGAAGATCAATGTACAAGCGACGATCGGCCATTTTCGTCCCCACCGATCGGCGATCGGGCCGGACAACATGGAAGAGATCATCAAACCAACGAGCGCCGCGGCGAATATGGGGCCGAAGGTTTTTACCGGGACGCGCAGGGTATCGGCCATGGAAGGCGCGAGAAAACCTATGCTCTGCGTATCAAAGCCGTCGAGCACGATGACCATGCCGCACAGAGCCATGGTCCAGATCTGATAACGGCCCATGGGCCGCCGGTCGATGATTTCGCTGACAGTCGGAGCCCGTTCCATGCAGTCTCCCGGGGCGTTCACCGTGCAAGTGCGATTGTGAAGGAAGAATACTACTGTTTCACGGAGATGTACTAGCGGGACTCTCGGACACCGTATGCAAATCTATGCGCTGAGTCTCGGGCTTGGTTCAATTCTGTCCCACGCTCCGAACCTTGAGCAGGCGGGCTCCGGGAACGGTCTCCAGGAAGGTCCGGTCCGCCAGTGCTTCTTCCAAATTTCTTCGGGTTAACCGGGAATGTTCGCGGGCCAGGCTTTCCGCGCGCGCTCCCTCCCGGTGCTCGATGGCATCGATGAGCGCCCGGTGATGCTCTTCCGCGATAGGGAGGATTTCCCTCGATCCGGGCAATGTTTTGGGCAGAAGCGTGCGAGAGCTTGGGGAAACAAACGGGAGCCTGTAGATTTGCTCGATGGCGCGGCGAAGGATTTGATTGTTGGCGAGGTCCAGGATGGCGTCATGGAAAGCTTTGTTCAAATCGAGGTAGTGGGTGAAACTTTCGAGATTTATGTCCGAAATTTCTTCCATGGCGCGATTGATCTTGCGCAGGGGTTCCAGTTGAGCGGGATTGTTCAAACGTTCGGCCGCAAGCCTGGCGGCAGCGCCTTCCAGGATGCCTCGGGTCTCGATCGCGTCCCAGATATCGGAAATGCTGAACTCGCTCGCGGCAAAACCGGTATGGGGCAGCGCTTTGACGAGGCCTTCGTGCTCCAATCTCTCGAAAGCCAGGCGCAACGGCGTGCGGGAAACGCCGAGCTTCGCGGACAAGGGAATTTCGGGAATTCGCTGGCCAGGCCGCAACGCGCCGCGGAGCAGCATATCCCGCAGCCCCAGCGTGGCGCGGGACACTTGCGAGGCGCTGTCCCGGAGTGTCTTCGTGTCACCGATTGCCTGCGCGCGAACCGCAGCTCGCTTCATAAATGTAGCTCCATAAAAATTCTTGGGGATGAAATAACGCCGCCAGCGCTTCCGGGCACCTTGGTACCACCAAGCGCGCGCAGCGACAACAAAATAATTCGTACTGGCCGGGATATCTAGATTTAAATGATATGGCAACCATATTTGATTAGAAATTTTTTGGAAGCGCAGTCAGCCCCCGACGCTTTCCACTTCATTCCCGCCGCTACGGAACGATGGCGATGGCTTCCCGATTCATGCCGAAATTGGCGCTCCCCGGATCCAGGGCGAGCACTTGCAATTCCATCGGTCCCGGCGCGATGACGGGTACGTCCACGTGAAACGTGTTTTGCACTCCCGCATACGTCATCGGGATTTCAGACTCCACTTTGCCGTTCCGGAGGAGCCGCGCGACCACGCGGATCTTGTTGGCGTCCCACAGGCCGTCAGGCTCCGTCGGACAACCGCAGGCCATCGTCACGGTGGCGCGCACTTCAAACGGCGATCCTGCCTTGACCTTGGCATCCGGCAGCGGCGCAAGCGGCGTTATGATAAAACCGTGAATCTCCAGCAGAATCCCTTCGCCCAGCACATCTTCGCCGGGCACCAATAGAAGAGTTTTCGACGACCGTTGCGTGGCTTGCGCGTTGCCGAGCGGCCCTTCCGCCGACACTTCCACGACGGTCGGCTTATCCAGATGCAGCACGGCCAGATAGCCGGATGTGTCCCCGGCACTGAAGACTGTCATCCCGCGCGTGTGCGGCTTTTTCATGATCACGTCCGTATCGCCCGTCCCGCCTTGTTCCATTCCCTGCGCGAGGATTTCTCCCGTGGCGACATCCCGGACGGTGATCCGCGCACCACCCACGTGCGTTCCAATGACTTTGGCGTCGCGCGCGATCGCGCGAATCATGATCTTGGTTTCCTTACCGCCGGTTTGAGCAAAGAGAGGGGAAACAAGAATGAGAATGGCGAACGCAACCGCACTAAACAACCCTCGAGTCTTCATCGATGGCCTCCGTTGATGGGACAAAACATACCACATTTCCGGGCAGATCGATGGTGACTGATTGCCGAGGTGCCTCCTGCGTCGCACGGTGGACGGCCCGCAATAGACGAGCGTATGATTTAGGCCAGTCGGAAATCGCACGGACGTTTTTGAACCGCTGCGACCAAAGGAGAAAAATCCATGAGCGAATTCTCACGCCGATCCATCCTGGGTGGAGCGGTCGCGGCGGCCGCTGCAACGATGTGGACCAAGCCGGTGCATGCCCAATATGTGTGGCAGAAGACTGATTGGCAGGCGGGGGAGTTCAATGCGGTGACACATTCGACGCGCCATATCAAGCAGGCGCTGCACGCCTTCTCCATCAGCGATGCACGGGTCCTGAGGACCGCAAAGAACTCGCTGAACGGCCTTCGCTTTGGGGCCGGCATCGCTCCCGAACAGATCCAGGTCGTATGCGCATTAAATGGACCGGCAAACATGCTGAATTACAGCGACTACGTCTGGCAGAAGTACAAGATCGGAGAGTGGGTGAAAGAGAACGACCCCAAGACCGGAGAGCCCGCCGTCCGGAATATTTTTTTCCCAAGTAAGGCGGGCTCCTCCATGAAGTACACGTCCGATGACCCCAGCAGCCCCGACTCAGCTTATCAGGACGCCACCGTTCAGGGGCTTCAGGCGCGCGGCGTGAAATTCCTGAGTTGTCACTCTTCCACCGAAGAGTCGGCGCGTGCGCTCATCAAGATGAACAATTTGACGGTGGATCCGGAGGAAGTCGTAAAGGATATGCAAGCCCACGTACACCCCGGCGTCATCCTCGTTCCGGCGTTGGCGGCGGCGCTTGCTATCCTGCAGAGTGACGGACATTACAGCTACATGGCCGTCGGATAGCCAATCTTTTACGAACACAAAAGGTGGGGGATGGGGGATTCTCAGCAGGGATTTACGAGACGCCGTTGGTTAAAAACGCTCGGTGCCGCAGGCGCCACTTTGGCAGCCGGGCAGATATTGGGCAAACCGGGCGCGGCGGCACAGGAGCCCTCCGGTCAGCACCCAGCTCCTGAGTTTACCGGGCCAGGCGCGAATCCGTATTGGACATCGCCGGGGCAATTCGCGACGTATCCTCAGAAGGCGCCTCTCATTCTTCTGACCGACCGTCCGGTGCAACTGGAAACCCCGCGCCATTATTTTCTATCGACCTTCACGTCCAACGATGCGTTTTTTGTCCGCTGGCATCTTCAAACCATTCCCAATGCAGTGGATTTGAAAGAGTGGCGCTTGCATGTGGAAGGAAATGTCGAGCGCCCGCTGACGCTCAGTTTTCCGGAATTGGCGACTCGATTTAAGAGCGTGTCGATTGCCGCCGTGAATCAATGCTCTGGCAATAGCCGCAGCCGGCTGCAGCCACGAGTCGCGGGAGGACAGTGGGGTAACGGCGCGATGGGCAATGCCGCGTGGACCGGCGTGAAACTCCGCGAGATTCTCGATGCCGCAGGCGTGAAGAGCGGTTCGGTGCAAGTGCAATTTGAAGGGCTGGACCGGGGCCTCGGACCCAAGGGCTTCGGCTCGAACCGGTTCATGAAGTCGCTCGACTTGACGAATCCCGTCATCGAAGAATGTCTGGTCGCTTACGCGATGAATGGCGAACCGTTGCCGATGCTCAACGGTTTTCCCGCGCGTCTGATTGTGCCAGGCTATTTCGCGACGTATTGGCTAAAATCGCTTTCCTCGATCCGCGTCCTCGATGCGCCCGACGATAATTTCTGGATGAAAGCGGCGTATCGGATTCCGGACACGCCGCGCGGCACCACAACCCCGGACGACATGATATCCGGGAAAGTCGCGACGGTCCCCATCGCCAGGATGCCCGTTCGCTCGTTCCTCATCTCCCCGGATGGTTCCACGAAGATTCCAGCCGGTTTTCCGCTGCGTCTGCGGGGCATCGCGTTCAGCGGTTACGGCGGCATAAAAAAAGTTGAAGTCTCCACCAACAATGGAGCGAACTGGAGCGAGGCCCGCTTGGAACTGGACGCTGGAGAGTATTCCTTCCGGACCTGGTCGCTCGAGTGGACTCCACGAACCGCCGGTCGATATCAATTGGCGGTTCGCGCGACGGACGAGAAGGGAAATACTCAGCCCGACGAAGGGGTCTGGAACCCGGGCGGGTACTTGTGGAACAAGATCGAACGCCAGGAAATCGTGGTTGGAGACGCAAGCTGACAGGAGCCAGACATGCGCACACGAAAATGGTATCTCATGATGATTACGGTGCTGTCCCTGTTGGCGGCTCGCGGCCTCTACGCTGATTTTCGCGCCGGAATTTACACGCAGGCGGGGCCGGAAACGATTCACCAGATGTTGCCAAACACGGCTTCCACGGACGCGACCTACGACGCGGGCCAATACCCGATCTATTATCCCGAACTCGCCGCTGGCGAAGGGAAGGATGAGGTCGAGAACAATTGCGAGCTGTGCCACAGCCCTCGTTACATCACGATGCAACCGCCATTGCCGGCGCAAGCGTGGTCAGACGAAGTCAACAAAATGAGAAAAACTTTCGGCGCGTCGATCCCTGATGATACTGCGCAAAAGATTATCCAATACCTCGGATCGCACTACACTCCTGAAACGAGAAAGCGGTAGAATAGCCGTTACGGGATCGCAATCTCACCTTGCCCGGGGAGGATGTCCATGATTCGAGTGATCGCCATCCGCTGTGGGTTGGTCGTCGCTTTTGCCTTTTCCGTCCTCATATTATTTTCGACAAGCTCGGCCACCTTTGGCGCGCCGCCGAAACCGGGCCAGGCCGCGGATTCAGCGAAGGCCTGGGTGGCGCCGGACCCCTCGACGATCCCTGCGGGACCGCTCGGTGACAGCATCCGCCTGGGCATGCACGTTTTCAACGACACGCCAAAATATGCGGAGCGTTACGTCGGCAACAAAATGAGTTGCACGCATTGCCATATCGAGGGCGGCACGGTATCGAAGGGGATGCCGATGGTTGGACTGCCCGGAATATTTCCAATGTATCGTGATCGCGAAAAGACCGTGATCACCTTTGAAGAGCGGATCCAGCAATGCTTCCGGCGCAGCGAAACGGGACACCGCGTCCCCAATGATGGCCCGGAGATGACGGGCTTAGTCGCCTATGCGCAGTGGCTGTCCAAGGATCAAGTGACCGGACGTCCATTTCCGGGACGCGGGCTCGTTGATCTTCCGGAACTCAATGGAGACGCCGCGAAGGGAAGCCAGATCTACTTACAGCAATGCGCCCTTTGCCACGGCACGGAAGGTGCAGGAAAACCTCCCTCCATCCCGGCGCTTTGGGGGCCAGACGCATACAGCGACGGCGCCGGCATGAACCAAATTCCCAAAATGGCGGCGTTTGTGCAACACAACATGCCGCAGACGGATCCCGACACCCTCACGCCGCAAGAGGCGTACGACGTCGCAACGTACGTCCATAGCAAGCCGCACACTGCGTTTGTTATGAAAGACCACATGTAGTCGGCTCTCTGAATTTCCTATCGCTCGATGATGACAGAAGATCCTCGTTCTCATCCGTCGCGGCGGGCGAAGTTAGGATACCCGCGTCCTCTTTCCATTGTTCTCATTGACGCGCCTGGCTGCACGGCATGGAGTGAACGATGAGCACGTCAGCAGAAAAGCACATTAATATTGGGGCGCTGGTTTTCCCGCAGATGGATCAGATCGATCTCACTGGGCCATTTGAGGTCCTCTCGCGGCTTCCCAACTCCACATTTCATCTGGTTTGGAAAGAGCTGACTCCGGTCCGGGACAACAGGGGATTACTCATTACGCCTGAGATGACATTCGGGGAAGCTCCGCCGCTCGATTTGCTTGTCGTGCCGGGCGGGTTTGGACAGGAAGCTTTGATGGATGACGATGTCGCATTGAAATTCATCCAGGCAAAGGCCGCGACCGCTTCGTACGTATTTTCCATCTGCACCGGTGCATTGTTATGCGGAGCAGCGGGCCTGCTCCGAGGAGTCAAATCCACCACGCACTGGTCCGCGTTTCATTTGCTGCCTTATTTCGGGGCGATTCCCGTCAACGCTCGAGTGGTGGTCGACGGCAAGCACGTGAGCGCCGCGGGCGTCACGGCTGGACTTGATGGGGCGTTGCGAGTAGCCGTGCTCATGCGCGGCGAGCGAGTCGCGCAGCAGATTCAACTCGGAATCGAGTATGCCCCCGATCCGCCCTTCCGCAGTGGCACTCCTCAGACAGCGCCACCCGAAGTTCTCCAAGCCGCGCGCGCTTCCGTACAAAAGATCACTGACGCGCGGCTCATTACTGCGCAGCGCGTTGCGGCCCGCCTCGGTATCAATGTTGACTGAAACTTAGGAGACGAAAAATCCACTCAGTGCGCAGCGCTCCCACGGACAAGCGCGAACTTCTGAACTCTTCTGCCGGTTTCGACCTCGCCTGTGTATAGGTTCCCCTTGGAATCTGAAACGATGGCGTGCACGTGATGGAACTGGCCCGCGTTGCGGCCCGCGTGGCCTGTCGTACCCTGAACGGAACCATCGCTTCGCAGCAGCGTCCAGATCACATTGTTTTCACCGTCGGCCACGAGCAAATACTTCTGGGCCGCGTCATGAGAGAAGGCGAGATCGTAGGCGGATCCATTGCCCAGCGTTTCGGGGCGCAAGATGAATTCCTTCACGAACTTTCCTTCTTTCGTGAAGATCTGAATTCTGTCGTTGATCCGGTCGCAAACGTACACGAGCCCATCCTTCGAGATGTGCACCGCATGGACCGGATTCCTGAACAGCTGGCTTGGCGCATTTCCGGGAGCGTACGGAACGAGGTCGGTGTCGCTCGGGGGATTTCCGTAGGCGCCCCACATGCGCTTGAATATTCCTGTTTCAGAGTCGAATACGATGACGCGCCGGTTCAGGTAACCATCGGCGAAATAAATCTCGTGAGCTGTTTCGTCCAGATCGATCCCGGCCGGGCGCCCGAGGATGCTTATGTCCAAATTATTCATCGGCGCGGCCGAAGGATGGCCAATCTCCAAAATAAATTTCCCTTCGTTGGTTAGCTTGATTGCCTGCCGGTCTTTGGCGCCATTGCCGGTAATCCAGACGTTTCCGGCGTGGTCGACGAAGATGCTGTGTTCCGAATTCGGCCAGTCATAACCCTGACCCGCGCCGCCCCAGGATTTGAGAAGATTGCCCTCGGCATCAAACACGAGAACAGGCGGCGCGGATACGCAACATTCCGAAGCAGGAGGAGTTTGCGCCGCGCCGAGATCATCCTTCGTGTTCGAGCCCGGACGCTGCAGCACCCAGATGTGGTCTTGCCCGTCGACGGCCATTCCGCCGACCTGGCCCATGATCCAGTTGTTGGGCAATTGTTTTGGCCAGGAGGCATCGACCTTATAGGCCGGCGGCGCCTGCGCCCTCGCAACTGTGCAAACACCAAGCGCAAGCAAACAAATGCCGATCGAAAACAAGACGCCTTTCGTCCATCCATTAAAGCTGGGCATGACAATCCTCCAAATCGCGAGCCGCGTTCTCGAATTCGGTTTCCAGGTCGAACGGGAATATACACCCGACCGCCCTGGCGGAGAATGCTTCCGTAAAGTTTTTCGACCAAATATGTGACGAGCCACGGGAACATTCAAATGCTGCTATCATTTGCAACGCTCGCACTCTCGTCAGGGCAGCCTTGAACGAAGACGTCCGGATTCTGATATCGCGAAAAGGTACAACATGAAAAGAAAAATGAGTTTCGTTCGAATGGCGGCGATGTTCGCCGGACTAGCCATAGCGCTGGGTGCATTGGGTCCGGCGCCATTGCGCGCACAGGGCAACGCGCCCAAGTTCGAAGTGGATCCGTCCTGGCCCAAGCCATTGCCGAATCTCTGGGTGACCGGGGGAATCGGCGGCGTTTGCATTGACTCCCGCGACCACGTGTTCATCTTGAACCGGGGCGATCTGACGGACAACGACCTCGACGCCGGGCATCAGGCCCCGGTCGTGATCGAGTTCGATCCCGAGGGCAACGTGGTGAATTCCTTCGGCGATCCGGACGCGACGCCAAACAATCCCCACGGCTGCACCGTGGACCCGGAGAACAACGTATGGCTGACCGGCACCGGCGACGGCATCGTGCAGGAATACACGCACGACGGAAGCAAACTCCTGCTCCAGATCGGCAAGCGGGGCGTGGTTGATTCTTCCGACGGCACGGCCAAAGGGAAAGCCCTGAACTCCAGCCAAGCGGGGTTCTTTAAACCCGCAGGCATCGTGATCGATCCCAAGAACGGCGACGTCTACGTGGCCGACGGCGAAACTCCCGGCGGCAACCACCGCATCGCCGTGTTCGATCGCACAGGGCAGTTCCTGCGCCAATGGGACTTGCACCGCACGGAGGCCGAGACCGGAGATGCGTTCGTGCCTGTGCTGCACTGCGTGGCCATGGACAACAATGGTTCGGTCTACGTATGCGACCGGCGTGGCCACCGAATCCAGGTGTTCGATAGAATGGGCAATTTCCAGAAGAATATTCCGGTCGAATTCGAGCAGATGTCCAAGCTCCCGGCTGGTCCGGAGCACGTGCCCGGCGCGTTAGGATCGGCTGTCTGGGTCGGCTTCTCGCGTGACCCGGGGCAGAAATATATGTACGTGGTCAATCAGGACAACGAGAAGATCGATATCCTCGATCGCGCCACCGGGCAGGTTCTTTCAAGTTTCGGCCGCGCGGGACACCAGGTGGGCGAACTTACGTACGCGCATTTCCTGGCGGTGGACTCGAAGGGCAACGTCTATGTGACTGAGGTGGGCACGGGCAAGCGCATTCAGAAATTCAAGATGGTGGGTGGCAAGTAGCCTCAGGTAGCACAGGCTTCAGCCCGTGGGGTTTCGTCCCGGTGAAGTGGCGGAAACCCACAGGCTGAAGCCTGTGCTACTCACCCTACAGATGCAAAAGCTTCATGGCGTTCCCTTTCAAGATTGCGTCACGCTCCGCGGCCGGGTAGTTGAATTGATCGAGAACATTGCTCGGATACTCGATGTCCCTGGCTGCGAAAATATCCGTGCCGACGACGATGCGGTCCGGTCCGACCATGGTGACCAGGAATTGGAATGCCTCGGGATAGTAGATCAGATAGTCGTAGTAGAACCGCCGCAAGTACTCCCGGAACGGGCGCGCCAGCGCTACATGCTGATTGGGGAAATGAGAGAAGAAATGCTCGATCCTCCCCGCGAGATACGGGAAGGAGCCGCCCGCGTGCGGCAACACCATTTCCAGCTTCGGATATTTGTCTAGTATCCCGGACATCATTAATTTAGTTGCCAGCACGGTGTGGTCGGTGGGCGCATCGAGACCGGCCGCCAAGTTGGGTGGCCCGGAAACCCTGTCGCCTCCGTAGTTGTTGGCCACTCCGTCCATCTGATGGAAAATAATCGGGAGGCCCAGCTCCTCGATTCGCGCGAGGATGGGAGCGAAGTTTGGCTCGATGATGTAATCGTGCCGCTCCATCGAGTCCGGCAAATGGACGGCGCGTACGCCCGGCTTTCCCGCGACGCGATTCAATTCCTTCAAGGCCAGTTGAGGATCGCGAACGGGCATCTCGATCCCCAAAACAAAGCGGTCGGGATGCTTCTTGTGGACTTCGATTCCCGTGTCATTGATGATCTGCGCGAGATGCGCACCCTGTTCCGCGGACGTCGATTGCCACGGCATCGAGCCGGAAAGCGTGAGGCAATGCATCAGGACGCCGTGTTCGTCCATCCACTGGAGCCGTTTTTCGAGATCGTAATTGAGCGGATAGGGATTGACGAGCGGCTGGCCAAGGTCCGCCAGCGCTTTGTTGTACGGCTCGGGCGACCAGTGCGCGTGGCAGTCAATCGCGACAGGTTTGCCTACTCCGGCCTTCCCGGGTTTCGCATCCCACCAGTCCACTCCTTTTTCTTTTGTCTGCGCCGCAATACCTGCTGGAAGCGCGGTCAGCATCGCGCCGCCGACACCGATCTTCATAAAGTTTCGTCTTCCGAGAGCCGAAGCTGTTGCCGGTGCGTCCGAATTTTTCATCGTCTGTTCTCCTCAAATGGCGGGCGGTCTGCCTAATATTTTCCTGTTTGAGAGACATGCCCGCAAATGCACGAATGCAATTAGCGGAGCTAAATTTTCTGTTGTGACTTTTCACCCGCCCGGAAACATACACCCGACCCGATCTGCTTTCAAGCGCGGGAGAAGTGAATTCATCGGATTTGCGGGAACACACTTGATGCACAGTGCCGCAGGGCTGCGTTCCGCCGACCGTGATTTTGGTGAGAAACGAGCGTCAAGAATTGGAGAACAAGGCGCGCAACATTTTTTGCAAATCCCCATTCGGGCCGTTCATGACCTTGCATGCTGTATCGAAAATCATCTTGGCTCTCTCTTGCTTGGTGAAGTCGGGCCGGTGAGATCACGTCTACTCAATAGGAACTTTCGAGGGCGCATGGCCTGGCTTGACAGGTTGTGAGGCCCGGCACGGACTATTCAATGAATGTCTCAGCCGACTACACTTTGAACAGCTCGACCAATTCCTTAAGTTCGTGCGACATGACAGCGAGTTGCCGAGCGGCCTTCTCCGAATTCGCCGCGCCTTGCGACGTGCTTCGGGCGGCTTCGGCCACTCCTTCGATGTTCCGCGCAATGTCGCCCGAACCTTTGGCAGCCTCGCTTGCATTGCGCGACATCTCGTTGGTCGTGGCGCTCTGCTCTTCCACCGCCGTTGCAATCATGTTCGAAATGTCGTTGATCTGGTTGATCACGCCGCTGATTGTTCCGATCGCCTCCACGGCCCCCTTGGTGTCGTTTTGGATCGCGTTGATCTTCTGGCCGATCTCTTCGGTAGCTTTGGCGGTCTGCTTGGCCAATTCCTTTACTTCATTAGCGACCACGGCGAAGCCTTTGCCCGCTTCGCCCGCGCGCGCGGCTTCAATTGTGGCATTCAGGGCCAGCAAGTTCGTCTGCTGCGCAATCGAAGTGATGACCTTAATTACATTTCCAATCTCAGCGCTGGATACCCCCAGTTTGGAAACTGTGGAATTGGTCTCCTCGGCGACCCGCACGGCATCGTTTGCGATGC
Source organism: Verrucomicrobiia bacterium (assembly GCA_035604385.1). GTDB lineage: Bacteria > Acidobacteriota > Terriglobia > Acidiferrales > UBA7541 > Palsa-360. The sequence continues at coordinate 48,201 of DATNIO010000197.1, forward strand.
GCGCCGCCTCGGTGGCATTCTTGGCGATATCCTTGATCGTGGCGCTCATTTCCTCCGCCCCGGTGGCGACGGTCTGCAAGTTGCGGCTCACCTGATCGGTAGCAGTCGAAACCACGTTGACTTGAGCGGAGGTTGCCTCGGAATTCGACGAGATTTTCTGGCTGACCGCCGTCAACTCTTCCGACGACGAAGCGACGCCCTGGGTGTTCCCCGCAACTTTGCCGATGATCTGCTGCAATTTCTCTAGGAAGATATTGAGCCAATGAGCCACTTCGCCGATCTCGTCATTCGAACTTATGTCCAAACGCTTAGTCAGGTCTCCCTCCCCCTCGGCGATATCCTTGAGGCGAGCAGTAAGGTCATGGAGCGGCGTCATAATTTGCCGGTTGATCACAAAAGCTGCCAGCGCCGAACCGCAACCCACGGCTATCAGGAAAACGACGATCCCCAGGGTTCTTTGTCGTTCGGAGGATGCGGTGACGCTGGCCAGGTCGGCCCCAAATGCCTTCGAAATGTCTTCACGAACGCTTGAGAGGGATGCTTCCATCTCCTTGTTTTCCCGGGCCAGATTGCCGACTTCCGACATCGTTTGGCTGGAAACTTTGTCCTTTGCGTCAATCATGGTTGAGTAGGCCGGTTTCGCGCGAGCGGTCATGTCGCTGAGGCGATCCATCATCTCCGACACCTGCTTTTGCAAGTCGGCGTTGAAGCCAGTCTTCTCCTTGATGGACTGAAGGGAATCGAGCACCGCTTGGGCGTCTTTTGCAGCGTCATTCAGAGAGCCCTTGTCCTGCAACACGACCGCATCGCCATATCGTTTCATGACCTTTTGGAATCCTGCTTGCGCGTCTTGAATGCTCAGCGCGGAAGGGAACAGGTCCTCCGACGCGACTTGCATGCGTTCATGCGTTTGAGACGCTGTCCACTGCAATAGGACTAACAAAGCCACGTACCCAAGGCCAAAGATCGCGATGCTCAGCCAAATCTTTCCTCGAACTCCTAGCTTGTTCATCGAGTCCTCGGTTCGCGGATTACTTCCAGATACCCTAAACCTGCGGGCACAGCTAGTTCAGCCGATCCTTGGGGGGGTGGAGACGACGCCATTCCAGCCTCTCCCAAGCGTCAATCATCAGACGATTCAATTGTCCGATGCGGGAATCACTTCACCTGGAGCGTCTTCACACCTTCCGCGCTCGCATCGCCGCCAACGTAACCGATTGCACCCTTGGTCTTGGCGACGTAGGCGACCATCTCGGCGTCGGAGCCGACTGTTTTCGGCATGGCGCCTTTGCCCGTGAACACCAGGCTGCGGTAGTACGACTGCAGGGCAGAGTCGGATTTGTCCAAGTACTCCTTCAGAAACGCTTCGTGAGCCGGGCCGCCCTTTTCGATGACCGCCTCAACGCGCGAGCCGTCGGCAAGCGCGTCCTTTTCTTCGAGAAAAACACTCCGAAGCTCGTCCGCCGACACCGCAGTCGCCGCAACGCTGGCATTGGCGATTACTTTCACGCTGGCTGCATGCACACTTACCAGCGCGAAAGCGACAAATAGCACCGCAATGAGGAACAGGCGTATACGTTTCATCTCATTCTCCTCCTAAGTCGTTCCTGGATTAGAAATTGAAGCTGCTCAAAAGCACCAGGGCTTTAGTGCTGGGCGCAAACACCGGGTTTTGTTGGGGATAGAAACCGTTCGGGTACGGTCCAAATCCGTAACCGTCCAAGAAGTGGCCTTCAAGCTTGAAATTCAAGAATCGGTTGATGTCCACGCGGCCGGTGACCACTTTGTCGTAGTCATGGCCGCCCGGTGTACTCGTGTCCGTGATCTGCAGAAAAGTGGAAGTGATCGTATAGTGCGAATAGTAGGAGCCCAACTGCACCCATTTGTTCAGACGGTAGCTTCCGGAGACGTACCAGGAGTGCACATTGGAGGAGTCCTCGGCAGTCAGGTTGCGGATAAGGTGGTCGCGGTAGAATCGCTTAATTTCCGCGTCGATCGTCAAATTGCGATAAGTGAACTCACCGTAGAACTGATCTGTGAAATCTTTCTTGGATTGCTCGTGGTTGGGCGCTCCCAGCCGTATGCCGTATCCACTAAGGTCCTCATCTAAACGCGACGCTCCGACCAGCAGGCCTTTCAATGGAGTATTCCATCGCAAGTCGCCTCCGTACTGAGTTCCGTCGTACCGTAACTCCTGAGTTCCTCGCGCTTGCAAAAAATACGGGTACCCGCTGTAAATGCTGTCGTAACGGTGCCCTCCCCACCCTGTGTACGATAGGCTGCCCATCTTGTGACCGAGGGAGATCGTTCCGTAGATATCGCCACCCAGATGGGCAATATCGGCGTCACGGACATCAATTGGGTAGATGCCCTGTGGCATCAGTGCGAACGCATGGAGGAAATCCAAGTCCTGCGTATCGGTAAAGAGACCCAACGTGGTTTTGACTTTGCCAAAGCGTATGGACAGCCAGGGCTTGAACTTGTAATCCAGCGTCGCGAAGTCCAACGTTGGATGCCATTGCCCGAGTTGGCCGATATTGTGGTCGTACACCTGCGCGCTAATACGTATCTTATCGGTCAGTTTGGTCGAAACGTTCAATCCCATTTCCGTGAACGCCCCGCTGCCATTGTTGGTGTCCATCGTCAGCCAGTTATTGCCGGCGGTGTAGATCCCGCCTTGCGTCAGGAAACCGTGAAAGGCGATGGTGTGATCCCAGACCTTTATGTCCTGAGCATAAAGAGCAGCTGGAAGCAAACACGCGATGGTTGCTGCAGCAAGGACAAAATGCCCCAACCTAGATTTCATATCCATCCTCACTTTGCCTAAGTATTGGTGATTTCATGTTTTCTAATTGCACCCACGGTGAGTGGAGCAACTACCCCGTCAAGGACACCAATCGGCATCTAAGTCGTTATCTTTAGCGCCTAGCTTCATTCGGGGTGCGGGTTCAGTTAGATCGGTACATTCCCATACCAGGAATACGACTGCATCGTTGCATCCCACTGAATTCGGCGCGCCGAACCTCTATGCTTGGGAATATTGGAAGTATGCAGCGCCTCATCGTTTCATTTGAGTACACCCGGAAGTTACTCATGAACTTGGCAGAATCGGCGAAAGTGGAATCTGCATTTCGCGCTGTTCTTTAGCCCGGATTTCTCCCTACAGACCTAGAATCATCCAAAGCGATGAGCGGGATGTGGCGCTAGCGTCTCGTTGGGGTCTTTCACGCCTGGTGAAGAAACGACAATTCGTCGGCAGGACGCCGGCATAACAAGAAATCTGCGCGCTGCCCGCGAGATATGGGGATTTCTTTGCCGCGATATGTCTACCGCTTTACCGATTCAGAACCGATTTCAAGCTGGGCGTACGCGCCGGCTGCATAAACGATTTTTCCGCCGACCATTGTAAGGAGGGATTCGATACTGCCGATCTGGTCCAGTGGCACGGTCATGAAGTCCTTGCTCAGAACAGCGAGATCGGCGAGCTTGCCCGGCTCGAACGAGCCTCGCTTGTCCTCGTCAAAAGAAAACCAGGCGCTGCCGATCGTGTAGGCGCGAAGCGCGTCCTCGCGCGTGGGCGTTTGCTCCGGTCCGCGCTGCATGCCGCCGGCGTTCTTGCTGTCGACCAGCAACCACCGGAGCGTGGTGAACGGATTGTAAGAGGCTACGCGATGAGCGTCGGTCCCCGCGCCCATCTTCACGTCGAGTTCCTTGGCGTTTTCCACCGATGCGGCGCTCGGACGCTGGATAGTCCAGCCCACGCCCATCGCTTTCATGCGCCGCAGATTCTGGGCCGAGGCGTTGGTCAGATGAGCGACCGACCAGCGCAAATCCGTGATGGGAAATTCCGCATTCACGCGCTCATAAATGGAGAGCAGCGTGTCCGCGGTTTCGTCCTTCGGCCAATGCATTGTGACCGGCATCCCTCTTTGAGCCGCCCAGCGGACGATCTGGTAATACTTCTCCTTGTCATCATCGCTCGGATGGTCGTTGTTGTTCATACCCCAGGTGGGGCGTTCCCCAAGGCCGTTGAACTTCAGCATGTCGTCGCCAAAGCCCTGCGGCAGCATTTGCGTCAAACTTTGCAACTCTTCAAATTCCTTGCCGGAAGTCGGGCCGCACAGGCTATAGGCGATCCTGACCGTTAATTGGTGCTGCCGCCAAACCTTGAAGACGGGCTGATAATTTTCAGGGTTGACATTGTTTCCGCCGGGATCGCCGACTCCCGTCACCCCGAGCCGGTTCATTTCGCGGAAAAATTTCTTCGTTCCCTCCACTTGTTCGTCGAAAGTTGGATGAGGCAGTTTTTCAAATAGCGCGATGGCGACATCGAAGCCGCCGCCATCTTCAATTGCTCCGGTTGGATTGCCGCTCGCGTCTCTTTCCAGCCTGCCGGGACGCGGCAAGTCCGCGTCGCTGTTAATCCCCATCGCTTTGAAGCCCGCGGGCGTCATCACTTCCCAGTCGTAGTTAAGCTGCACGTAAACGGGATTGTTCGGCGCCGCCGCGACAAGGTCCGCCTGAGTTGGTCGGCGCTTTTCTTTGAATTGCGCCGCGTTCCAGCCTCCCGCCACGATCAGCCAGGAGCCCGGCTTCTTCGCCAGCGACGCTTCATGGATCCGGTTCATCGCCTCGACTATGGAATTTGCGCCCACCCAGTTCACCTCGGTCGTGAACGTCTGCCCAGCGCGGATCGCGTGAATATGTGAATCGATGAAGCCGGGGATAACCGTGCGTCCCTGTAGATCGATCACGCGGGTCTTCGGGCCGGCTTGCTTTCGAACGTCCGTGTTGGTGCCAACCGCCGTGATTTTGCCGTCGCGTATGGCGATGGCTTCCCGGGTCGAGAATTGGCGGTCGACGGTCAAAATCTTGCCGTTCACTAGAATGGTGTCGGCGTTTTGGGACCACGCCGGCGAGGCCGCGGCGAGCGCGACGACGGCGAGCAACGAGATAGGAATGAAATTCGCGATCCGGATTCTCATATGGCTAGCCTCCAAGACTTCTTTAGTTGAGGCGTTTCGGTGCGCCGTCTTTTTGGTACCAGTCGATGGTCTCGCCGGTCGTGTTCACTGTCACGGCGCGCACTTCCGTGAAGTGATCGAACGACTCGACGCCTGTCTCGCGGCCCATGCCGCTGTCCTTGAAGCCTCCCCATGGAGACGCGGGGTCGAGCCGGTGATGGTCATTCACCCAAACCATGCCGAAGAGCAGCTGGCTGACCACGCGGTGAGCGCGTGCGATGTCGTTGGTCCACACTGACGCGGCCAATCCGAACCTCGTGTCATTGGCGATGCGAATTGCGTCGGCTTCGTCCTCGAACGGCATGACGACGGTCACCGGGCCGAAAACTTCGTCTTGGGCGATCTCGGAGCGAGGATCGGCATCGTAGAGCACCGTCGGCTCAATAAAGAATCCGGAAGGCAAACCCACGGAAGCTGCCTTGCCGCCTGTCAGCAGCTTTGCGCCTGCCGATGTGGCGCGGTCGAGCATCATCAGGATGCGCCGCCGCGACTTCTCCGAAATCACCGGCCCCAATTGCGTCTGTGCGTCGGCAGGATCGCCGAGCCGGATGGACGCGGCTTTCGTTCGAAACCGTTCCAGGAACGACGTGTACATGGAGCGCTGGACGAGGATGCGCGACCCGCACACGCAGGTCTGTCCCGCAGCGATGAACGCCGCAAACGCCGCGCCGTCGACGGCACGCTCCATCTCCATGTCATCGAAGAGGATGACGGCGCCCTTGCCGCCGAGTTCCAGCGTGGTCGCCGCGAAATTGCGCGCGGCCGCAGCGCCGATCGAGCGGCCAACCTCCGTGCTCCCGGTAAAGGTGACCTTTCGAATCTTCGGATGGGAGGCGAGCGCCGCGCCGGATTCTGCGCCAACGCCGTTGACCACATTGACGACGCCCTTGGGTACGCCGGCGCGATCCAGAAGCTCGACGAGGCGATTGGTCGTGAGCGGCGTTTGTTCCGAGGGCTTGATGACCACGCTGTTGCCGGTCGCGAGCGCCGGGGCCAGGCTCTTCGACAGGATCATCAACGGATGATTGAACGAGGTCATGAGCGCGACGACGCCCAGCGGCACGCGCTGCGTATAGCACAGGTACGGTCCTTCGATTGGTATGACGTCACTGCGGCGCGTAAGGGCCAGCGCCGCGAAATAGCGATAGAACTGCGGAAGGCGAGAGATTTGCGCCCGCGTCTCGACAATCGGGCGGCCGTTGTTCAGCGTCTCGAGCGTGTAGAACGCTTCCAGATCGGCCTCGAACAGGTCGGCGAAGCGGTTGAGCACACGCGCGCGCTCTTGGACTGGCACCCTGCTCCACTTTCCTTCATCGAAGGCGCTCTGTGCGGCTGCGACGGCTCGGTCCACATCGATTGCGCCGGCATCGGCGAGGCGACCGATCACGCCGCCTGTGGCCGGGTTCATGATGTCCAGCGTTTTGCCGCTTGCGGCATCGGTGAACTCGCCGTTGATGAAGAGCTGCGCGTCGTAGGTGATGGGCATGACGGTCATGGATTTCGCACCTCGGCAGGGATGGGAGTTACGGCGGCCTCAGCCTCGATCTCTTCGAGGCGGCGCTTTTTTGGTTCGACGCCGAGCGTGAGGACGACCAAAATCTCCACGATGAGAAGCCCGATCATGAAAACGAGAACGCCTCCAATCCCATGCGACCTGAAAAGCGCGACGACGATGAAGGGCGTAAAGATGATCGCGCCGCGGCCGAACGTGTTGCAGATCCCCGACGCGCGCAGGCGAACTTCCGTCGGAAAAAGCTCAGGGATGTAGATCGCAAAAAGCAACGCCACGAGAACATAGATCGGGATGATCAACATGAAACCCGTCATCATCAAAATGGCGGGATTTTGGATAAATGGATAAAAGCTTCCGATCAGGATGGTGAGCAGGGAAGCGCCGACGATCGTGGGCTTGCGTCCCCAGGAGTCCGCTGTGAAAGCGCCAATCGCGGAGCCGAGCGGCGCGCCGAGGGCCATGACGAGAGAATAGTTAAAAGATTTTGCGATGCTGAGGCCCTGCTGAACGAAAAATGTCGGCAGCCACGTGACGAAGCCGTAGAGCAAGCTGTTGATGACGATCAGGGAGACCGATCCCAAAATCATGCGCGGGAGAATCAAGGGGCTGAGGAGCGAAGAAAGATTTCGCGAATGTTTCACAAGGAGCGAAAGCTTGGGAGGCGGCAGCGGCGCATGCTGCAATTCGACTTCGTTCTCGATCGTCGACAACAACGCCTCTGCCTCTTCGGTGCGTCCGACCGATTCCAGCCAGCGCGGCGATTCCGGCAATTTTTTCCGCAAGTACCAGACGACGAGCGCGCCGAGCCCGCCAAGGACGAACATGGCGCGCCAGCCGAGTCTCGGGATGATGAGCACTCCCAGTAGCGCGGCAACTGGCAAGCCGGTGACGACGAAGACGGTCATGAAGCCCAGCCATTTGCCGCGGGACTGGGGAGGTACGAATTCAGTTAATGTCGAATAACCAACTACATTTTCGGCCCCGAGTCCAAACCCAATGACGAACTGGATCAGGATCAATATCTGCATGGAGGGCGCGAAGGCCGCGGCGATGGACGCAAATCCGAAGATGGCAAGATTCGATTGATAGGTGAAGCGGCGCCCGAACCGGTCGCCGAGGAAGCCGGTCACGAGAGACCCCAGCATCATCCCCACAAACGTGGCCGAGACGAACTCCGCGTTCTGGCCGAGCGTCGAAAAGCCGCTCTTGACCGTGGCTCCGAGAACGATTCCGGCAAGGTAAATGTCGAAGCCGTCGAAGAACATTCCCGCGCCGATCAGCCACATGATCCGGCGATGGAAGGAGGACAGCGGCAGCCGGTCGAGTCGCGCTCCTGCGTTCACGGGCACGGCCGGCTCACTTCTGCCTCGAAAGCACGGCCATGCTGCCCACCGTCAGGGCTTCCGTGGCCAAACGGCAGTTCTGGTCAAACGAATTCTGCTGCGCCGTCTGGAAAAATTCCTTGCAGTTGCGCGCGGCGTTGGGATCGAGGCGCAAGATGCGCTCGATGATGGCATCGACGTCGGATGAAAGGGTGCTTGCCGGGCTGACGTGCGAGATGAGGCCGATTTGCTGCGCCTGCTGCGGACTGATCGGATCGCCGAAGAGGACGAGAGGAAACGCGAAGCGCGGCAGCGCATACTCGCCGAGATAGGCCATGATCGCGGCTGGCGCAAGGCCGAACTTCATTTCGGGGAATCCGAGGGCCGCGTTTTCGGCGACGTAGACGAAATCGCACACAATCGCGAGGCCGAAACCGAAGCCGAAAGCGTCGCCCTGCACTTCCGCAACGCTGATCAACGGCGAAACCCGCAGGGCGCGCTTGAATTCGATGAGCCGGGCGGATTCATGATGGATCGTCGTGGCGTCCCGCCCCGCGCGCTCGCGCCCCGTGCAGAAAACTTTGCCTCGCGCGCGCAGGCGCAAGACCCGCGCGGCGGGATGCGCCGCTTCGCGGCGAAGCTCCGCGAGCATCGCGTCAAACATCGGCCCGGTGACTTCATTCTCGCGCCCGGGATTGTCCAATGTGAAGTTCAAAACGTCGCCGGCCCGCTCGATCACCACGCCAGGAGCAGTTACACTCGCAGATTCAACTGGTTTAGAGGACATGCCGACACGGTACACACGGAGCGCAAGTCATGTCAACCGCCGCTATCGCACGGCCGAGTTTGATTCGTAGAGGCTCAGAATCGATGCTCCCTGCGGAAGAGGCTGCGCTTTGCTGCCGGCGGCGCTGACGAGCCAGCGGCGGTTCGGGCCGCAGGCCTTCTCCGAATTCGACTCCATGACAATTGCGCCGCTCGCCGTAGTGCCGATGATACCCAATGTCTGGCCGCAGCCTGGCGGCGCGACGCGGGCGAACTGCATCTTGAGGTCGACGATTTGGACCGGGCCGCCGCCCGCATGGTAGTCGAAGAGCAACGTCGTCGAATACTTGCCGCCTTCGGCGAGAATTCCGAGCAAGCGCTTGCCGTCCTGCGAGAAACCGGCGAGACGCAGCGACAAAGTTCGCCCGTAATCGCCATCCGAAGCGAGGAAATCGGCCTCTACCGGAGCGCCGCCATTGGCAGGAGTGACCACAAGCTTGTAATCCGCATTGCATTCATGAGAGTTCTTGCTGTGATCGTCAGCCGTGGAAACCTTGAGCACCGCGGCGGCGCCGTCGGGTCCGCGCACTGCCTGGGTCTCTGTGGCGGCGACGGTGGCGCCCGTGTCGACACATTCCATGGATGCCTGTTGTGAAAGTAGGAGCGACGCAGCGAGCAGGATTAGCGGCAGCATACAGGGAACCCTTCCGAAAATGATGAAGGTGGAAACATTGTTTCGCCACCTCCCTGCACAGTGGAATTATACCGAAACACTTTATCGGCGGCCAGCCGCGCCTGCGCCGGCTCCTTCAAGAGTTGGCATCGCTTCGACAAGACGTTTTACCGCCCGCAGTGACATGGTGATCCACTTCGCGAAGTCAAGCGTGTGGCATACCGACATGCCAACCGATGGGCTCGACAGGCGAGGGGGCTGGACCGCCCGCACATTTGTGGCTATCATCCCTCGCAAAGTGGCTCGCTGAGGCGTAGTGGGTTCGCGCACATGCGGACCGGGAGGAAAAGATGGCAAATTTTTGCACGAAATGCGGAACCCCGGTCAGCGGGCAATTCTGTACGGCATGTGGGGCGGCGATTGAGGGAGGTCCGTCGCACACACAGAACGTGACGCCCCCAGCGGCACCGGTTTCCCAGCCTGTCGCCGCGCCGCCGGCCGCCCATAAAAGTTCCGGCGCGAAGATTCTTTTCATCGTTCTAGGCGTTCTGCTCCTGTTCGGAGCCGTCGGCGTGGGCGGCATTGTCTACGTCGGATATCGCGCCAAGCAGAAGATTGCGGAACTGAAGAAGGACTACGGCCTGGATAACGACACCTCTAGCCGTACGTCGTCTGCCAGCATGCGAACATTTCCGCCGTCGAAAGGGAGCGGCTGCAGTTTGCTAGAGGGCCAGGAGGCAGCCACGATTCTGGGAGTTGCCGTGGAGCGCGCGGAATCGGAGACGAATACTGACGAAGGCGCTTTGTGCAAATACTGGGTGAGCGCGATGGAGCGGAAGCGGTTGATCGGCGAAGAGATCGCGTCGAGCGTGTCTGGAATGGGCAAGGCGGATACCAAGAGCGGACAGCAGGATGTGGAGAAGTTGATTGGCGGGGCGGCGGGCGCTTTGATAGAAGCGAACGGCGATAACAAGGACAGCGACTTCGCGTTCAGCCTTCAAGTGTGGCGCAAGAACGGAAAGGAGCAGTGGGAGAAAACGGAATCTCTCCAGGCGCGGACAAAGGACGCGGCGGGCGCGGATTTCGCAGGCGTGGCGCTGCAGCCGGTCGAGGGCGTCGGTGACCGTGCGACTGTGTTGGCAGCCGGGCACTCCATCATGGTGCTGAAAGGCGACACGTTCTTTTTGCTGGGATTCCAGCAATTCGTTCCGGGGCGGGATAAGACGGTCGCACTCGCGCGGGTGGTGGCGGGACGCCTCTAGCGTTACTTAGTCGATCCCGTCCCGAGACCGTGGCCGTCTGAATCGATGCTTCTACAGTTTTTCCGATCGAACCGGCATTGCTAAGATCTCACGACTTCAGGCGCGGAAACAAACGCTCGGCGTTGCCGCGATTGATGGCTTTCCAGTCGTCTTCCGAGAAGCCGGCGTATTGGACGAGCCATTCGTCCGTCAACTCGTAATTCCGGATGGGCGCGTCGCTGCCGTACATGATCTGCGAAATGGGGACGATGTCTTTCAGTGCGTCGAGGGCGGGCGCGCGGCCTGCGTGCGCGGTGTCGAAATACAATTTCTTGAATTCGTACTCCACGCCGTGCGGCACTTTGTCGGCGCGGTTCTTTGGAAAATCGTCGATGATGCGGGCGGCCAGCACGGGAAATGCTCCGCCGGAGTGCGAAAAGATGAAACGGATATTCGGATTTTTCGCCAAAGTTCCGTCAAAGAGAAGACTGTCGATGGCGCGCGCCGTGTCGATGTCGTACTCGATGATGCCGGATTGTCCGGGGAGATTGCGGCAGCACGAAGCGCGCGCGGGATGGACAAAAACCACGGCGCCGCGGCGGTTCAATTCTTCGTAGACTGGCGCGAAGGAAGGATCGCCCATCCACTTGTCCAAGTAGCTCGTCCACAGGGCAATGCCGTCGGCCTTCAGCACGTCCAGCGAGTATGCGATTTCCTTCAGGCTTCCATCCGTATCCGGCAGCGGCAGCGTGGCAAAGTGGCCGAATCGGCCCGGATAATCTTTGATCAACTGCGCGCCATATTCATTGTGTTGCCTGGCGAGGTTGCGCGCCTTCTCGCTTTTATCGCTCGTCGAATCCATGACCAATCGCTGGACCGGCGAAAAGAATGCCGTGGCGATTCCGTGCTTGTCCATCATGTCGATTGAGGTGGAGGGAGTCCAGGGCCTGGGCGAGAATCCGCCCGCGCGCATCTGCTCTTCCATGGCCTTGAGGTAAAACGGCGGAAAGATGTGGTGGTGAATGTCAACGCGGCCCGCGTGTGGACGGACCGACGGAGAGGTCACCTGCGCGATGAGCCCGCTTTCAGAAAGAACTGCGCCCGCTCCGGCAACGGCCAGGGCTTTCAAAAATTTCCTGCGCGAAGCGCCAGAGTCGAAAGGTTTTCCATTCACGTTGCTAAAATCTGCGGACGTCTCAAAGTTTCCCGAAGCGCGATTCCCCATGCTCGTTTCCTCCCGGCTGCAAAAGAAATGCGGGTTGTATTGCGGCGCAACATAACACGTTTCCGGGGCGCCTGTCAGCGGCGCGCGCCGGGAATCAGCGCGGCTCGGAGGAAGGCGGGACGATGCTCTTGATTCGCATGTACGTGACGAGGTTGCCGTAGTGCTCGTTGTTGTGCGCGAGATTTGAAATTAACCGGCTGATTCGCATCACGGGAGCTTTCGTGCCGTCGTCCCTTGTGCCTTGCACGATATCCTTGGAATTCGCATCCGTGAGCATGGCATACGCGCCGTCGCAGTAGGTCAAAGCGCTGTCCAGAGCCTTTACGAGATCGGCCTTCGCGGTTACTTTTTCAAAATCTGTTTCTTCCATGGGATTCTTTTCGCCCTTGGCGTCCGAACACCAGCGATAATTAAAATTGGCCAGGTGTCCGATCAGTTGCCCGAATGTCCGGACCTCGGGTTGCGCGCCGGGGCGCAGGCCGTAAAACTCCTCGGGCATCTTTTCCGCGGTGCGCGCGATGAATTTCCGGTTCGTGGCGTAGGAATTGCGCAGCCAGGCGGAGAGGTCTTTGGGCGGAGCCTGCTGGCCGGTCTGCGCCGCCAGCAGAATTGCCAGCGAGAAACCTAGAAGCGCGCTGAAGATCATCTTCCCCATAAGTGGTCCCCCAAGATTATTTGAGCGAAGGTCTCTGAATTGCGCAGCTAATTTTTACAGCGTCGCACATTATACAACCGGCTACCGCTGCGCACAATTTGCGTGGCGCCGGCTTCAGCCTGCGGAGGTGGTCCTTGCATGGACTAAAACCCACAGGCTGAAGCCTGCGCCACGACAAACGGAACTTGACATGGCAATAGGGCTGCCGTAAGGTCAAGCGCAAGGACAGAAAGAAGTTCTGGATCCTGCTCCAGCCCCAGCCGAAAGAGACGCCCATGAACCTGTTTGACGCGGTTCGATTGGTCTTGAAACAGAAGGGTCAGAACGTCTGGCAAGTTTCGCCGGAGGCGTGCGTCTACGACGCGATCGAAATCATGGCGGAAAAGCATGTGGGCGCCCTGATGGTGGTCTCGGAAGGCGATCTGGTTGGCGTCGTTTCCGAGCGCGACTACGCGCGAAAAGTTATCCTGCAAGGAAAGTTGTCCAAGGAAACCCAGGTGAAGGAAATCATGACGAGTCCCGCAATTTTCGTGTCTCCGGAGCACACGGTCGAAGACAGCATGAGAATCATGACGGACAACCACATCCGCCACCTGCCCGTAGTGGAAAACGGGATTGTTTTGGGAGTCGTGTCAATCGGGGATCTGGTGAAGTGGATGATTTCCGCTCAGCAGCACACCATATCCCAGCTGCACAGCTACATTACCAGCCAGTATCCAGGCTAATCTCCGGCCGAACGAAGATTTTTCTTGCTCTGCCCGGCTATCCTCTTGCCTGAACCGGTATCGCAGAAAGGATCTTCGTTCCGGTTCGCGGGTTCTTAATTTCCGGCGCGCTTGCTCATGTTTCCGCCGGCATCATTGCCCGGATCCACATCGAGCTCCATTAGCCGCAACTGTACGCCTTGATCCCAGGCGGCCGATTCATCCGAATCCTTTTCCACGGTCACTTGCGCCGCCACGGCAACCACCACCTCAGAGGTTTCACCTTCACGACTCTGAGTTACTGTTTCGGAAACGATGGCGGACACCTTCGCTACAGCGACTGGCGCCGGAACTGCCGGTCGAGGGGCTTCCTTTTCACCATTCCGACTCACCGCTCCAGAAACTGCGGCCGGCGTCTTCGCCGCAACTGCCGGCGCCGGATGCGCCGGTCGGGGCGCTTCCGCTGCGGCGATTTGGAGTCTCGCTTTCATCAATTCTTCCGCACGTGCGAAGAAATCCTCCCGGGAGATTTTTCCAGAATCCACGTCGGCCAGGATCGCGCGCTGCGCTTTGTATTCCTTGTTTTCGATCCCCGCCTTGCTTTGCAGCATACGCCAGGCCTTGCGGCGCTCCACGCAAAACATCACCAACTGCCGCGAGAGCGAGCGGTACTCCACGTCCCCCTTGGGTCCCTGCACTTTGATGTAAACGCCGAAGTCAGGGATGTAGGACAGGTGATCGTGAACAAGATAGCGGCGGTAGACCACATCCTGTTGCGTGATGCGGACGAGCATGTTTTCCAACGAAATCATCTTGGCAGCGTCTTCTTTTTTGATTTTCTTCAGATGATTCCGGAAGCGCGCTTCCGTCGCGCACCAATGAGCGACGGTAAAACGGTACGGCTCGTTCGTAGCCTTGAACTTCGTTTCGTACCAATCCTTCTCGAGCGAAGGGTTGCCCTTTAGATCGAGGGCTTCCTGGTACGTTTCGCCAAGCCGCGGGTTGAAAACAAATTCCGGCGCCCCGCGGGAATCGCGAACGCGCTGCGCCTGAGTGAGGGCCATGTCATCCGCTACTCCATGTTCCGGCTGGCACGTGGTGAAGCACTGTAGGAAAGCCGTTCCGCGATACTCGATTCCATCCAGAATGGCCCGGTAAAGTTTCGGAGCATTCGCGATCGAGATTTGGGCGATGAAAGGCGATCCGTGGCCGGCCAGGAAAGTTTCGGCCACCGTTTTCTTCTCGACGTTCTTGCCCTGCGTGGCGGCGCCGAACACGTTCATGTCGTTCCCGCCCAGCATTGGCGTCGAATCCGAGTTCTGGCCGCCTGTGTTGGAATAAACCTGCGTGTCGAGCATCAGGGCTTTGACGTTCGGACGATTCTGGAGAATCACCTTCGAAGTGTTCTGATACCCGATGTCGCCCATGCCTCCGTCGCCGCCAACCACCCATACTTTCGGGAGTTCCAGAATCTCCTGGTCGGTCATCAGCGCGTCGGTGAAGTGTGTGAATTCATAGTACTCGCGCGGATTGATGACGTTTTCCGTCCGCTGAAGCAGGATATCGGCCAGCCGCTCGGGAACTACGGAACGGCGGGCATGATCCACGATGAAGCTCTCACCGAGCAGCCATCCTACGGTGATGCCGTCCTGGAATAGGGAGTTCATCCACGGATACGGGTGCGGGTTGTTGGACGGCGTCGAGCCGTAGACGGTATTGCAGCCGGTGTGCGCGGCCATGGCCATCACCGACATGCCGTTTGCGAGGCGGCCATCGATGGCCTGAAGATTCATGTGATTGAACGCTTCTTGCAGCAGCACGGTAGCAATCGCGTGGACGAGATCTCCGTCCGTGATCTCGCCATGCGCGGCGATGCGTGCCTTGGTGTCTTTTTCGTCCTCGCCGCCAAGTCCCATCACTAAGTGAGCGATTGTCTGGCACATCAGTTCATACTCTTCTTGGCTTCGTGCCTTGAGTTCAGCGAGTTTCTGCACGCCGGTCTTTTCGAGATCGCCCGCTTTGGCGCGGAAACGCTCGGCTTTCGCGTGATAGAGGGGCCGCATGTAGGCTTCCGTAACCGATGTAATGGCCCGCAGCACGCTCTTCTCTCCGCAACCCGCGCAGGCGCCGTCGCCGGAGACCAGCGCATCATAGTTGCGCCGCACCATCAGCAAATTGCGCAGCGCTGCGGTCTTGGAATCCGTCGGGTTCGTATCGTTATACAGGCCCAAATATTTCTGCGAAGTGTCCGGCAAAAGGTTCAGGAAGGCGGTTCCGGTCTCGTGCTCCGCGTTGACGTCCTCGGTCTCCTGCACCATTCTGAGCGCATTGTGATCGCCGCAAGCGGTCACGCACGCAGCGCATCCCTTGCACAGGTCCGAAACGAAAATGGAGAACACGCCGCCGCTGCCCGGTGTCCTCTTCTCCGGCGTGGCAAAGATCGCGTTGGCCTTCTGGAAGGCCATGGGAACTTTTTCGATGACGGCGAAGAATTGGCGCTTGGCCTCGTCGGAGAATCCGTCCACTTCATTCGTGACCTTGCGGAGGAGCTCGGGTAGGGGAGTGAGCGTTTTCGTGGCTACGGAAGCCTGCATTAAGGCGCGCGTGCGCTTGTCAATCTCCGGCACTGACTTGAACATTTTCGCGCGCTCATTCGGGTCCGTCACGTAGTTCGCGATGGCGGTTCGCAGAACGGTGTCCAATTCCTGAGAACAATTCGGCAGCGCCGTGTCCGGACAAACCGCGATGCACTCCATGCATTGCGTGCAGTTTTCCGGAATGTAGAGGGGCGTTTCGCGGCGAGCGACATATTTGGAGGCAGTGTCGCCGCTGCCGGCAGCCATTACTCCTACCGACGCGAGCGGCGAGGCCGGCTGATTGTAGCCATAGTTGGAGCGAAACTCGGAATCGAACATGGCGATTGTCGTGACTGGCGTGCGCGGGCCCTGTCCCTGAGGAACTTCATGGGAACGGCAGCCTGAGCCGCAACCACCCTCGGCGGAAGCGTTAGAAACCACAGGCAGCAGCGCCTCGCCCCGGAGCGATGACCGGTCCGGCGCTTCCATTTCGCCGACGCGTATTTCGTGCACGCGCTCAAAGCCTTGCGTCATGACTTCCATGTTGGAATTCACGACCGCGTCGCCCAGCCGGCCGAATTTCTTGACGTACTGCTTGTGAACGACGTCCCGGAACTGTTCCGGCGTAATTCCGAACTCCTGCAAAATCGGCGACACCGCAAAGAACGCGCCCAGGAACGCGTTCCCTTGCATTCTCAGTTGAAGGTCGGCGCGATCGGTCGCGTTGCGGGCGATCACGAAGCCGGGCAGCGTATAAACACGGATCTTCTTGTCGATGATTTGCCTGCGCGCCCACATGGGCAACCGCTCCCAAGCCTTTTCGCCTTCCTCCTCCGATTCCCAGATCAAGGCGCCGCCTTCGAGCATTCCGTCCAGCGGATTGGTGTGAGTGAATGCCTTCGGGTCGCAGCAAAGCACAACCGTGACATGCCGCAGATCGCAATTCACTCGAATCCGCTCGGGAGCGGCGACCATGAAGTAGGAAGTCGGCGCGCCCTTTTTCTCGGAGCCGTATTTCGGATTGGCGCTGACGTGGATGATTTCCTTGGGATTGCCCCACTCGTCCACAACTTTGTCGCGATCGTAAAGCAGATCGTTCAAGTCGCCGATGATGGCGCCAAGATTTTTTCCGGTGGTGATGGCGCCCCACCCTCCAATGGAATGGAATCGGACGGCCACGGCCTTTTCGGGCAGCAGCGACGGCGTCTCCTCCGATTTCACTTCATAGGGATGATCGACGCCTAGGACGAAAAATGAGACTCCGTCCGCGACGCCCTTGCCGTCTTTGCGAGTCCGCGTTCCCGTCGCAAATTCGTAGGCGCCCAGTACGTGCTCGGGCCTGAAATCACGGGAACCCAAGCCGTAAATGCCGGCAAAGAGCCGCGGCATCCGGTCCGGCGTAATGGGAGGAAGATTCGCTTCCGCGACGTGGTCCTGCGTGACGAGGGCCTTGGTCAAGGCCGTCCGGATTTCCCGGCCCATGGGGTTGTCTCCCGACATGGGCTCATCCGTGCGCTCGAGAACGATGACGTTGCGCTTGCCGGCGAGCGCCTTTATGACGGCGGCCTCCGGGAAAGGCCGGAAGACGTTCAAGTGAATCGATCCGACTTTGGCGTTGCGCCGCTCCCGCAAATAGTCAACGGCCGCCTCGATATTTTCCGCAGCCGAACCGAGCGACACAAATACCGTGTCCGCGTCCTCCGTCTTATATTCAGTGATCAAGCCATAATGGCGGCCGGTCAAGTTTCCGAAATCCTTGTAGGCCTCTTCCAGGAATTGCAGAATCGGCTCCGTGAAATTGTTGCGGCGCGCTACCACGCCCTGCATGTAATGTTCCTGATTTTGCACGGGGCCAAGAAGGACAGGGTTCGTCAGGTCAATCATGCGCGGCACGCGGCGCCGCTTCGGGCCAAACAAAATGCGCTGGCTTTCGGTCGGACAATCGATCATGTCATCCGGCGCGCCCAAGTATTCGCGCATCAGTTCCGACTCGTGCTTGTAGAAGGTGCGCTCCAGGTGTGAAGTGAGGAATCCGTCCTGCACGTTCATTCCTGGTGTCAGGCTGAGTTCGGTCACGCGCCGCAGAATCAGCGCCTGGTCGGCCGCTTGCTGCGCGTCCTTGCCGAATAAAATGATCCAGCCGGTATCGAGCGCACCATACACATCGTCGTGTCCGCAGTGGACGTTCAGGGCGTGCTTGGTAAGCGCGCGAGCTCCGACCTCCAGAACCATCGTCGAGCACTTGCCCGGCGCGTGGTAATACTGCTCTACGCCGTAGACGACTCCCTGGCCAGACGTAAAATTGACAACCCGCTGGCCGCAAACGGAATGCGCGATGGCCCCGCCCTGCGCCGCGTGCTCGCCTTCCGCCTCCACCGCGATGGTGTTGTGGCCGAAGACATTCAATTTGCCTTCCGCGTAAGCCTGCTGGTAAAGCTCGCCACCCTCGGTGGACGGGGTGATCGGGTAGAAGATTCCCGCGTCGGTGATGCGAGTTTCGGTGTGATAAGACACCAGTTGGTTTCCGTTGGCAGTAACGCGGATACCGGGATACCGGGGTTTTTCGCGCACGGGGCCCTCCTTGGCCGAGGTCATGCTGACATAGCCCCAAAGCACTTCAGGCACTCAGCAAAGGCCTAGAGCTGCAATATAAATTCGTATTGACAAGCAAATTAGCACTACTGCCGGAACTGCGCAAGGAATTGATTTGGTTAGGAATCAGGTCGATATCATGCATTCGAAACCCCCAATGATCAGGGGCAATTGAGATCTCCATAGACAGTCGGCGCGTCTGTTTGGTAGCCTCAGCGGCATCGCAGCCTGGCAAAGGCAAAATTGCACTTCGATCCGGCGCGGTTCGTTTCTGCCGGCGAAGATTCCGCCCATGCATTTCGGCGTTCTCGTTGGCGGAGCGAGCGGCCTCTTTCGTCCATGGTAAGGAGGAATCATGCAGCCACTCAGAATTCTCAAAATCCTGGGGTTGGTGAGCGCGGTAAGTCTCATATCCTCGATTGCGTTCGGGGCGACGATCACGGGCAAGGTCACCGGGCCGGACGGCGCGCCTTTTCGGGCCGCGTTTGTGCAGGCCCGGAACGCGAAGACCAGGGTGACGGTCATCGTGCTTTCCGGCAACGATGGGAAGTACCGAGTGGAGAATCTGCCCGCAGGCGATTATCAGGTGTTGGCAAAGGCCGTGGGTTACCGGTCCGACCGGAAGAGCGGAATCGTTCTGGCCGCCAACCAAAACGCGACTTTCGACTGGACGATGCAAAAGCAGATAGTGCACTGGGACGAGATACCGATCATCCAGGGCATCGACCTGTTTCCGGAGGGGCCCGGCAAGGATAAGTTTGCCCGCTGCGGCTCGAGTTGCCACGGGTTTCAGCAATTTATCAACGTGCGGCGGGACGAAAGCGGTTGGCGCGAGGTCCTCAAGGACCAGATGTCGACCAGAATTGGCGGCGGCGTGGTGTACGGCACGATCAAGAACGACCAGGACGTCAACGAGCTGGCGGCCTACGCCAGCAAGATTTTCGGGACAGGGCCGGGCGCTCTCCCGGAATCTCCCGCCGATCTTCCCGGCTACGTGGATTGGATGAAGCAGTTCAGCGACGACGCGCTCAAGATCGTTTACGTCATGTACGAAATGCCGCCGGGCCGCATGACCTGGGACGCGAACCCGGACAAGGACGGCAACGTGTGGTGCCCGTATTTCGGGACGGTGAACGGCGTCGGCAGATTGAATCCGGAAACGGGCGAACTGCAAGAATATTTGTGGGAGAGCCAGTCCCCCCGAGTGGGGACTCGCTCGGTGCAAATGACCCGCGACGGAGTTTCGGCGTGGGTCGTGGAAGAGGGTGGAACGCTGGTAAAAGTCGATGTCAAGTCCGGCAAGCAGACCAAGTACAAAGGGCCGGGCAAGTCGATGAACACAGTGCGCGAAGATCCCAATGGAATCTTGTGGGTTTCCGGCGGCCCATTTTCCTACCGCTTCGATCCCAAGACTGGAATCTACACGGAAGTGAAAGACGCTCCCAACACGTACGGCGCAAATCTCGACAAGGCAGGCAACGTTTGGTTTGACGAAGTCGGCGGACAGGGGCGAATTTTCAAGGTGGAATATAAGACCGGGAAAGTCACCACTTGGACTCCGCCGCCGCAGCCCGGATCGCGGCGCCGCTTTCAAGTCGATGCCAACGGAATCGGCTGGCTGGCCCAGTACGACAGGGGACAGATCGTTCGGCTGGACACGGAAACGGGCGCGTTCAAGGAATACCAGTTGCCCGGCGAGCAGCCATCGCCGTATCCCATCGGAATCGATACGACCAACCAGGTCTGGTACGCCTCCGGAATCATGGACACGGTCGGGCGCTTGGATCCCGCCACTGGAAAAATAACCGAGTATCCCGCTCCCGCCGTGGGAAATGGAATGAGGGAGCTCAACAACGATCCCAAGGGAAGAATGTGGTTCGCTTCGCCGGGAAACAACACGGTAGGTTATATGTATCTCGCGAAGTAGGTTTAAGTAGCACAGGCTTCAGCCTGTGGGTTTTGATTTTGCCATCGATGAACTTGAGAAAACGCGCAGGCTGAAGCCTGTGCTACTTGGGGTTCTGCCCTACCGCGGGCATTCTGATCCGATTGGTGAAAGAATCCTCTTCTTCCGGAATGCAGAAGAGTTCCTCCATGTACGCTTTCTTGCCCGTAAGCAGCTTGTAGCTTTTCGTATCGCCCACCCAGGTGCTCGTGTAAGCCTTGGGATCCTCGACGACGAGCTGAAGCGACATCGTATTGCGATCCACGCGCCTGTAGCGCTCGATCAAGTGCATGTCTTCGCTGTGCGGATCGCCGTAAAAATCGAGCCAGCTCTTTTCATTGAAACCAACCGTATCCACGACGAAGGTATCGCCGTCCCACTTGCCAATCGAATCTCCCATCCATGTGGGCGCTAAATCCTTGGGATGGCTTCGCCCGTCGGTCCAGATTTGGCGCCAGGCATGATCGCGCTCGAAGAACATGAACACGCGATCCGGGGTCTGAAAGACCTCAAACGGCTGCGGGAAAAACAGGAGTCGTGGAATCCCGGTCGGATTGCATTTCAGAATCGGATCATTCCCGCCGCCTTGCGCTTTGGGGCCGTACCCTGGCTTCGCTTCATCGTATTTCGCTTTTGCCCAGGGCGTCATCGGAGGGTGATCTTTGCTCGGAGTCGCGTAGATGCCCTGGCCGGGGATATTGGCAAAAAATTCCCACATTCCGGACAAGTCATGAGGGTCTGCAGGAGCCGAAACATTGTTCTTTGCCGTGGGTGGTTGTTGGCTGGGCATCTGTGCGTGAATTAGCGTGGGCAAAGCCGGTATCGCCGCCAGCGTCGCAATCCAAGTCATCGTCACGATTCGTTTTCGCATCCTGAAGCTTCTCCCTTAACTCAGGTTCCATTTTTCAAGCGTTCTGCTTTGGCCTGCGATTCCCTCGCCGTGGCCGCGTTCAGTTCTCCTGTTCCTGCAGACCCAGCTCTTTGCCGCTGGGAAGCACGAGCTTGTGGAGAAAGCCCACGGGCGCTCCGCTCTTCGCCGGAATGAGATTAATGGAAACTTGATCGCCGGCCTTCACGCTGTCTTTTGTCCAACCGGCCCGCACCAGTTTGCCCGGGCTATAAGTCTCCACGCTCCAATGCACGACGCCGCCTTTGTCGTCCTTTACATCCAGATAAATTTGAACGTGCGGATTGGTCCACGCAAATTCCGTAACGGCTCCCTTGATCGTGATGGGATGTTCGTTGTCATACGAGGCGTTGCCGTGGTGCGCCCGGAGAGGGATGCCAGCCAGCAGGAGTGCCGCAGCCGCAGCCAAAATGTTCAGTCGATATCTTTTCATTTCGTGCTCCCCATACGAATTCGTTAAGTAAGTGAATGTCATTCGGCCGGCGATCCGTAAAACTTATTTTTTTGAGCGCCGCAAATGAGCCCTGTCCTTTTCGTTCTCCTCGCAAGAGTACGACATGATTTCCGTATTCTGACGCGCAATCGGCAACGTGATCGACCAGGGCTCCGTGAAAAACTTCGGATCCTCAAACGTAACGGTCCATTTGATGTTGTTATTGTCCACCTTTTGGAACCGTTCGACCAGATGCAGTTGGTCGCTGTGCTCGTGGCCCGCCGTGTCGAGCCAGGTCCTGTCGTCCAGCCCCACCGTGTCCACGACCAAAGTGTCTCCGTCCCATTTGCCGATGGAATCACCGAACCACGTCGGCTCGACATCTTTCGGGTGGCTGCGCCCGTCAGTGTGAATGATGCGGAACGTGTGCTGGTTCTCGAAAAGGATGGTGAACACGGACGGCGTCTGCACGATTTGGAACGGCATGATCCCCGCCTGAATTCCTCGCGCCGGCCCGATCGGCAGGCATTTGGTCAGAGGATCGTCGAATTCATCCTCCTTCGCAAATCGCGCGGCTCCGTACGGCGTGAACGGAGGCTGATGCCCCAAGGTTTTCGAGATGTCCGGCGTGAACGGCGCGGACCACACCCCATTTAAGTCCGGCGGGGCCGCAGCCTGGGGATTTCCCGGGGCCGCGCGGATGCCGCATGCATTCACGAAAGGCAAGACGAGAAACAAAGACGCGGCGCAAACGATTGGGGCGCGGAAATAGTTCTTCATGCTAGGCCTCGGTTCCACTCCGCTCGCCCTCACTTTACTTCTTGCCATCCGCGGCCGCCGATCCGTACGCATTCTGGGAGGCGCCTCCCGACCCGGCAGCGAGCTCGCGTCCATCGGGAAGCTTGACGGTCGAGCAAGCCGCCAGATGCGTGCCATCCTTGGCGCGAAACCCCTTGACCGTCACCACATCGCCCGGCTTCAAGGTATCCTTTCGCCAGCCTTGGCGGTAGATGACGTTCGGAGGGCCGCCCTCAAATGCCCAGTTCACCACTTTGCCGTCCTTGCCTTTCACATCCACGTAAAAATAAATGTGCGGGTTCATGAACTCCATCTTGGTAACGGTTCCGGTGAGTGTGAGGGGATTGTCCCTGTCGAACTCCACGGAAAATCCATGGTGCGCAAAAACGGGCGGCGACACGGCAAGAAAAAAGAAAGCTAAACCAAGCGCAACAGACGACGTGATCCTCAAAATCGCACCTCGGAGATCGATTGCGAGTATGCCTTCTTGTATAACTTAAGGATTCGCTGGGTCAAGCAGGATGATTTTCCCCCGGGAACGCCAATCTCCCGATTGGCAATTTTCGCAACGCCAATCGGGAGATTGGCGTTCCCAGGTCAGGACCGCGTGCGTTTGGGCTGAACCAGGCGGTTCGCGTCCGCGTAGGGAACAGCGCCTTCGTTCATCAACGTGAAAACACCTTCCTCGCGAAGCTGGCGAGCCATGCGCCCGAGAAAACCAAGCGCGGCCCGCATAGGTCCCGACCCGACGCTCACGCGGGCAACGCCGAGCCGCTGCAACTCCTCGATAGGCGGGGTGCCAACTGTCGCCAATATGTTCAAAGGCCCGGCAACTCCGCGCACCAATTGCGCGATCGTTTCCGTGTCCTTCACGCCGGGAGCGAAGAGCGACGGCGCTCCAGCCGCGTGATAGAGGTTGAGCCGCTCGATCGTGCGCGCCAGCCGTGTTTCCGCCGGGCCGATGCCGTTCAGAAAAACATCCGTGCGCGCATTCAGCACGAAGGAGACACCGGCGCCCTCGACAACTTCCATAACGGCCTGG
The DNA here is from genome assembly GCA_035604385.1 of Verrucomicrobiia bacterium. GTDB lineage: Bacteria > Acidobacteriota > Terriglobia > Acidiferrales > UBA7541 > Palsa-360. Next base: position 71,616 of record DATNIO010000197.1, read on the forward strand.
ATGATTTCCTTCTGGAGATTCACGTCCGCGAGCGAATCGTGTTTTCCCTCGACTCCATCTTCGAGGTTCATTCCCACGGCTCCGGCCGCGATCACCGCCTGCGTAGTGCCCGCGACCTCTTCGGGAGTGCTTCCAAAGCCAGCTTCCACATCCGCGGTGACAGGCACTTCGACGGCTTCGGCGATGCGGCGCACGGCGGCGAGCATTTCTTCCCGGGGAAGTTTCTGGCCGTCCGGGTAACCGAAGGAATTGGCGATCCCGGCGCTCGTCGTTCCAATCGCCGGAAATCCCGCATCCTCAAAAATCCGCGCACTGGCAACATCCCAGGCGTTCGGCAGGACCAAAATCTTCGGGCCGTGGTGGAGTTCGAGAAACTGGCGGGCCAGCTCTGCCTGATTCCTTATCGTCATATCCGCGCGATATTGTACACCGACTTCCCGGGTGGGATTTTTTCGGGACTGCTTCTTACTCAACTCACGGTTTCCGTTACCTAAGAAATCTAAACCCGCACTCTTTGACAGTCATAAAACTTGGGGCGCCTAGCTGTTTTGTGTTTGCTTTTATGATATTGGCCTGTAATCTTTGCGAGGGTGGATATCAGTCCGCGGCCCAAAATCCGACGGCTGGCGTTTGAATCGAAGCGCAACAAAATCAAGAAGGAGTGTGGCTCGCTCATGCGAAAGAAAATAGCCATCCTGTTTTTCGCGCTCGCTGTGTTTTTCGCCGAGGTCACGCTCTCCGCGCAAAATGGCGGGCAGATCATTCGCCTCGATCCGGCGCTGGACGCGCTGATCCCCGCCGGCGCTCAGATTGAAAAAGTAGCGGATGGCTTCGGCTTTTTGGAAGGGCCGGTCTGGGTGCACTCCAGCAGGCCGGGCTATTTGATCTTCAGCGACATTCCAGCCAACGCGATCGACAAATGGAATCCAGCCGACGGCAAAGTTTCCGTGTTCCTGGCGAAGAGCGGTTTTGCGGGAACCGATCCAGCCGACGCGGGCTACCAACTCAATAACGGACACGCCGTCGTCACACTGTATGGCTCCAATGGGATCACGCTGGATAAGCAGGGCCGGGTCACCTACTGCCAGCACGGAGATCGCGGTGTCATGCGGCTGGAAAAGGACGGGAAGCGGACCGTCCTGGCGGATCGCTACGAAGGCAAGCGTCTCAATAGTCCAAACGATTTGGTCTACAAGTCCGACGGGGCTCTCTATTTTACCGACCCTCCCTATGGCCTGCGCAAATTGGCTGACGATCCAAAGAAAGAGCTGCCTTTCTCGGGCGTCTATCGCCTGGCGAAGGGGAAACTGCAAGTGGTCAACAAGGATTTTCAGGCGCCGAATGGGCTCGCTTTCTCTCCTGACGAAAAGTATCTCTACATCGATGACTCGGCCTCCAAAACATATTGGCGCTTCGACGTGGAGCCCGACGGCACGCTCGCCAATAAAAAGTTGCTGATCGATATGTCCTCGAGCAAGGAAGCGGGCGTGCCCGACGGGATGAAGATCGATCAAAAGGGAAATATCTACGGCGCCGGTCCTGGCGGCATTTGGGTTTTGACGCCGGAAGGAAAACATCTCGGCACCATCCGGCCGCCCGAAAATCCCGCCAACCTGGCTTGGGGAGACGCCGACGCGAAGACGCTGTACTTCACTGCCGTCACCGGGCTTTACCGGCTTCGAGTCAATATTCCCGGCATTCGGCCTTGAAGGGCTTAGAGGAGATTCGATGATGAGAAAAATTCATGTGGGAACGTTGGCGTTGATCCTTAGCTTCGCGCCTCTTGCCTTCGGCCAAGCGAAAAGCGCCGCAACTCCAGCAGGCGGCGGCGAGGACTGGAAGGCGCTCGATCATAAGTGGCTGGATTCGGAAAGAACCGGCGACATGGATTATCTGGAAAAATTCTTCGCCGACAGTTATGTCCTGGTGCTGGCCAACGGCCAGTCCTACGCGAAGAAGGAGTGGCTCGGAATCCTGAGGAGCGCCGATCGCCCCACGCTCCTGCTGCTCGATCCCGAAAATATCCAGGTTCATGTTTTTGGGAACGTGGCGATTCTGACCGATCACACCACGATCAAAGGCCACGATAGCAAGGGCAACAGCCTGGACGGCGAGTTCAACGTGTTTCGAGTGGTCATCAAGCAGAATGGAAGCTGGCGGGCCACCGGCGTCGTGATGAACCAGGATCTGACAAAAAAATAAGATTGCCTTGAGAGGAACGCGATGACACGCACTTACGGTTTTGCTGCAGCAATAGTTCTCATCATCGCATCAGGGGCCGTTGCACTCGGTCAGGCGTCTAAGAAGGCGGCCGCCGCGGGTGAGGACGTCGCCGCCACGATCGCGATCATGGACCACATCTGGCTGGATGCGGCGCACAACCGCGACGCCGGGACACTGAATTGGCTGTTCGCCGACGACTTTGTGGAAGTTCATCCCGGCGGATTTATTGTAAATAAGCAGCAGCAAATCGATCAGATCATGGATCCCCAGCGCACGCTCAACGAACTCCACCCCGATGATATCGAGGTGCGTTACGTCTCGCCGGATGTTGCCGTGCTGACAGACACAACTACGATTAAGGGATCGAGCGGCGGCGTCACTTACAACGGCCCGCAACGAGTCATTCGCGTCTTCGTCAAGCAGCACGGCCGCTGGCGCGCCGCCGGCGCGGGCATCGTGCGCATTGCCGCCCAATAAGTCTTTCCCGGCACGCCTATCTCACTGTAGCCGCGGAATCCCCATGCGATCGGCGAGTTCATCCAGAACCTTGCGCTGCGCGTCGCTCAGCGGAACGCCATGGGCCATCCGCTCGCGGTAAATTTGCTCCGAGTGCTCCCCGGGCAGACGGACTTCATCGACGCCGGGCAGTGTCGGAGACGACTTCATGACGTCCCACACTTCGTCCACCTGCTCCTTGAAAAACTGCACGTCTGCGAAAGCCGCGATATTCACGGCCACGATGGACTGCCCCGTGTTGCTTGGCGTTTTCGAGTCCACGGTGTAGTCGACGACGTCCCGGCCAAATGCGGCGCCATTCAATGTTCCGGCCAGCAAGCCGATCATCAGCGCTAATCCATACCCTTTCGCTCCGCCAATCGGAACAAGAAAGCCCTCGCTGGCGCGTTTCGGATCGGTCAAAGGTTTTCCTTGACGGTCGATCATCCAGCCTTCCGGCATCGGCTCGCCGCGTTGCGCCTTGAGTCTGATTTTTCCAAAAGCGGTGTTCGTCGTGGCCATGTCCAGTGAGATGACTGGATGCCGCAAGGCAGGCACTGCGATGGCGATGGGATTGGTGCTGAGCAGCACTTCGGTGCCACCCCACGGAGGCACGAGATTGGTGTTGCCCACGCAGAAATACAACCCGATCATGTCCTGCGCCGCGACCATGCGCGGATAAAGCTGCGCCGGGCCCGCATGATTGCTGCGGCGCGTCCCCACCCAGGCGACGCCGCACTCGCGCGCCTTCTCAATCGCCAATTTAGTGGCCCGTTTCATCACAAGATGACCGATGGCGTTGTCGCCGTCGACGAGAGCCGTGCCGGGCTGGTTGTTCACGATCCGTATGTCGGGCCGGGGATTGACGGCGCCGTTTTGGATCTGTTTGATGTACTGCGGCAGGCGGAACACGCCGTGCGCGTCCCCTCCGCGCGCGTCCGCTTCGGCCATAAGAGCGGCTACTTGACGCGCGTCTGCCGGGGGAATCCCGGCGGCCGTCAATGCGCGCGCGATGAATTCAACAAGTTTTGCGAGCTCAATGGGCAGCTGACCCGCTGCAGGTTTTGCAGTCTCGCTCATGCCTCTGCTCCTCGAACGCCCGTTAGAGGGGAATCCGGTACTATGTTTTCGTTTCTGCAATGCCTAGGCATTCGTGAGATGGTTTTTAAGTTTATGCGAAACGCACTTTTACGTCAGGACGCTTGTCGAGGGTCACCGTATCGATGAAGCGCACCTGGCGTTCGTCCAGGGTGACCACCAGGGAGTGCGTGCGGATGCCTTCGCCAAAGAAGCGAACGCCGCGCAACAGGTTCCCTTCGGTTACGCCAGTGCACGCGAAAATAATTTTCTTGCCGGGCGCGAGGTCTTCGGTGCGATAGATTCGCTTGCCGTCCTTGATTCCCATCTTTGCGAGGCGCTCTTCATGCTCGGGCTTGGAGACCACCAGTCGCGCCAGAATTTCTCCGTTCAGGCAGCGAAGCGCGGCCGCGGTCAGCACGCCTTCGGGAGCGCCGCCGATGCCCATGACCGCGTGCACTCCAATCCCGATGACGGCGGCGGAGATGCCGGCGGAGAGGTCACCATCGCCGATCAGGCGGATGCGCGCGCCGGTGGCGCGAATGTCCGAGATTAGTTTTTCGTGGCGGGGCCGGTCGAGTACAATCACGACTAAATCTTCGACGTCGCGTTCGAGACGCTTGGCGATCGCGCCGAGATTGTCAGCGACGGGCGCATCCAGATCGACAGCGCCCTTGCAGGAAGGTCCCACGATGATTTTTTCCATGTACAAATCGGGCGCGTGAAGCAGTCCGCCCTTTTCGCTCGCGGCGAGCACAGTGATCGAGCCGGGCGCGCCCGTGGCGCAGAGGTTCGTGCCTTCGAGCGGATCGACCGCGATGTCCACGGCGGGAAAATTAAATCCGCGGACGTGCTGCGCGGCGCCGATCTTTTCGCCGATAAAAAGCATCGGTGCCTCGTCGCGTTCGCCCTCGCCGATGACGATCGTGCCGTCCATGGGCACTTCGTCCATCACCCTGCGCATGGCTCCGACGGCGGCCTGGTCGGCCAGGTGGCCGTCTCCCCGGCCCATGGTCTTAGCGGATTCAATGGCAGCTTGTTCGACGACGCGCAAAAATTCCAGACTCAGCTCAATTTCCATCACGACTCCCGCTCACTGAAATTTTTTGGATCTGGCGCGCATTCAGACACGGTTCACGCGCGCGGCACGGCTAGGACATAGGCTATCCTAAACCAAGCGGTGCGGCGCACCTAGAGGAACAGTTTGTGAATTGTGTTCAAAGATTCTTTGTTTGAAAAAACAGACACTGTATCCGGTCAGAATCACGGATTCGTCTCGGCGCGATATCCCCTCTCAATTTCCGTCAGCATGGCGTCAATGTCCGCTGTCGGAAATTCGAGTCGCGCCGCCATACTTACGGCTTCAAGCTTCTTGGCAACACTGCCGGAGGGGCCTCTGCGGCGAACAATCCCTAGCGCCTGCCGGACCCAATCAGCAACTGACACGTTGCACGAGCGCGCCGCGCGTTGAATCTCCTGATATTCCGTGTCCGTAAGCCGTACGTGCAGCCTCTTACTCATGCACTAAGCCTTCCTCACTTATGCATGCATGTCAACACTAAGAAAGTTGCGAAGGAGTTTTCTGTTACGGCGGGTGCCTAATCGAGCCTGCCGGCCACCCCTTCGACTTAGCCGGTTGGCAGATGCCGTAGTTAAGATATATTGAGGGAGCGCGCGGGAAGAAATATTAATGATCGACACTTCATTTGGTGTTGTGATGGAACAGCGCGACTCTTCGCAAAGTATGAACCTCGATTTGGCGGCGCGCTCGAAATGAACATCTCGATTCTTGACGATTACTTCGATACCCTGCGAACCCTGGCCTGCTTCCAGAAACTGAAGGACCATACCGTCCAAATCTGGAACGATCATGTGCAAGATATAGATAAGCTGGCCGAGCGTTTGAAAGATACGGAAGTATTGGTGCTGATACGGGAGCGAACGAAGATTCTGGCTCCCTTGCTTGAGCGCCTTAATAAACTGAAACTCATTAGCCAGCGCAGCGTTTATCCACACATTGATATCGATGCTTGTACCAGGCTTGGTGTGATTGTTTCGTCAAGCCAGCATGCGGGCACGCCCTGTTACGCGGCCGCGGAATTGACTTGGGGGCTGGTTCTTTCCGCAATGCGCCAGATCCCACAACAGATGGCTTCGCTTAAGGCAGGAAACTGGCAAATCGGAGTCGGCGACACCCTGCGCGAAAAAACGCTCGGAATTTATGGTTACGGCCGCATTGGGAGCGTGGTTGCGGGCTACGGCAAGGCGTTCGGAATGAAGGTGCTGGTGTGGTCAAACGAAGAGGCGCGGGAGCGGGCACGGACGGACGGCTACGCCACAGCGCGCAGCAAAGAGGCGTTTTTCGAAGAGTGCGATGTGATCTCGCTGCACCTGCGCCTGTATAGCGCGACTCGCGGAATCGTGACCGCACACGATTTAGGTCACATGAAGCCCTCATCGCTGCTCGTGAATACCAGCCGCGCGCCGCTCATTGAACCAGGGGCTCTGGCGCGCGCTTTGCAACTGGGACGCCCGGGAATGGCGGCGGTTGACGTGTACGAGCAGGAACCGGTTGTGGACACGAGTTACCCGCTGCTCGGCATGAAAAACGTTGTATGCACGCCGCACATCGGCTACGTCACCCGCGACGAATACGAAGTTCAATTCGCCGAAATTTTCGACCAAATTGCGGCCTACTGCGCCGGCGCCCCGATCAACGTGGTGAATCCGGCGGTGCTGGATTCCCCGCGTTCAGTCAAGTAGTTGTAAAACCAAATAGGGGCTGACGATCACGGCAGCGGTTGAATGATAGTGTTGATCAAGTTCGGATCATCGAATGCCGTTCTGTCGCCGGATTTCGCTCCTGCCACCGGCAGCAGACGGGCGCTAAGTGGTTTTGACCATTTCACCGAAAGGCTGGCGACATCGCCAATAATGCGTTCGAGCTGTTGCGTCGTGACGTCACCTGGTAGCGGGATTGTGTCGAGCCCGGTGCCGCATACTGCTGAATAGGCGAGAAGCTGGTCCATAGAAATAGCACCCTCGCTCCAGAGTTGCGAAAGCCGCGTGTCTTCCAGCACAGGCATCATCAGTCCCGAGTAGCCGACTTTCTTGACGGTTATGTCGCGAAGCGCCGCGGTGATGGTGGCGGCAGCGGTCATCGTGCCGCTCGTCCCGAATCTTCCGCCGGTGAATCCCGCCGTGGCCGAGGCGATCGACACTTCTTTCCTTGGAGCCGGAGAAAGATCGATACCCATGTACGTCCAGCCGGTTTCTTGATCCAGTTTGCTTGCGATGTCCTCAACCGCCCTCGCATGCATGCCCAGTTCGGAAATCAGCGCCTGGCGCGTTGCCTCCTGGTCTCGTTGCACGGCCATCACAGCGGCGACCACGTTTGCCGATTCCAACGCAATCGCAAATTGATGTCCCAAGCCTTGGTGATACGAAGCTGGGTAAAACGGAGCGTAGGCAGGTACGTTGGCAATCGCCGCGAAGTAGAAATTGCCAATGCTGTGATCGGTATGATCTTCGAGATATTTCATGACCTCCGCTGCCGCACGCACAGCCTTCCAGTGGACCCCATCGTCCCCGGCCACCACAATGGTGCCCCGCATGGAGCTAGTGGCGGTCAGAATCTCGGCCAGGAGTTGCGCCTGTGCGGGATCGTCCTTCTCCGACATCAGTGCGGGGCCGATGCCAATGAGGATGTTTTCCCGCTTCGCAATTTGGTCAAAATCGTGAAAGAAGGCCAGGATGTCCTGCTTTGACATTCCGTGTGTGTATTCCGTGAAAGGCTGCGTGGTGATGCGGATCGTCTGGACTTCGTAACCTGCTAGCTCATAACGAGCTTTGGCTTTGCGCAGCATGGTCAGCGTGTCCGCGATTTGCTGCTTGTACTGGTTCGTGTCCAGGCGGATGAACGCGGTAATGGCGCGGACTTTAGGTCTTTCCGCCGCCGACGCGGGCGCGACGACTGCCGCAAGCAAGAATGCCACTAGGAAGATGGCGTGCGAGAGAAACGGAAGGACATGTGTGGAACTGGCGCTGCTGCGAAACATCGGAGTCCTCCTCAAAAGTAAGCGGGTATTCCGGTAATACGTTCGCCGATGACCAAGCGATGAATGTCATGCGTCCCCTCGTACGTGTAAACCGATTCAAGGTTGTTCATGTGGCGCATGATGCAGTAATCGTCGACGATGCCGTTGGCGCCCAGAATGTCGCGCGCCTTGCGAGCCGTTTCCATCGCCATCCACACGTTGTTCATCTTCAGCATGGAGACGTGCGTGGGGTCCAGGCGATCCTGATCTTTTCGCCTGCCCACATGCAGCGCCAGGAGCTGCGCTTTTGAAATTTCCGTGATCATGAACACGAGCTTGTCCTGCACGAGCTGGTGCGACGCGATGGGCTTGTTCTGAAATTGTTTGCGCGTTTTCGCGTATTGCAAGGCCGTGTCGTAACACGCCATCGCCGCGCCGATCGCTCCCCAGCCGATGCCGTACCGCGCCTGCGTCAGGCAACTGAGCGGGCCTTTCAAGCCCGCAACGCCGGGAAGCACGTTCTCCGCGGGAATCTCGCAGTCGTTCATCGCCAGCCCCGAAGTGATGGAAGCGCGCAGCGAAAGTTTCCCGTGCACGTCCCAGGCCTTGAAACCTTTGGTGCCTTTTTCCACGAGAAAACCGCGAATCTTGTCGTCCTCGCATTTCGCCCACACCAGCGCGACGTCGGCGATCGATCCGTTCGTGATCCACATCTTCTCGCCATTCAGGATGTAGCGATCGCCGCTCTTCGCCGCGCGCGTCAGCATGCCGCTGGGATTGGATCCAAATTGCGGCTCGGTAAGGCCGAAGCACCCCACCGCCTTTCCGCTCTGCATGCGCGGCAGCCACTTCTCTTTTTGCGCGGGCGAGCCGTACGAGTGAATTGGAAACATCACGAGGGCGCTCTGCACCGAAACGAAGCTGCGCAGGCCGGAATCGCCGCGTTCGAGTTCCTGCGTCACCAGGCCATAGGCGACGTTGGACATCCCGGCGCAGCCGTACCCCTCGAGGCTCGCGCCAAAAAATCCCAGCTCCGCCAGTTTCGGCACCAGCTCCATCGGGAAGGTCGCTTCGCGATTATGTTTTTCGATGATCGGGATGACGTGTTCGTCCACAAACTGCCGCGCCGTCTTCCGCGCCAGCAGCTCTTCGTCATTCAGCAGGGAATCAAAGTCGAGAAAATCCACGCCGGGAAACGCGGGCATCAAGTTCTCCTGGTGTCATGCTATGCGAAAGAAAATGCCGGCGGGATAAGCCACGTTCGGAAAGGATTGGCCGGGCCCGTCGCGCGACTCATTCTAACGCGCCCCGTTTAGCCCCAGCAAGCAGCGCACGCGTATTTGACGAAGCATAGGGAATCCTTTACGATGGCGCTTGCTCTGCTGCACGGATCTCCCAAGGTTTGCCTCTACTTTTGCCGATTCCGAACACTCTGGTTTTGCCTCTGCGCAATCAAAGCCAAGGTTGTGGGAATCTTTCTGCTGGATTGTGGAAGGATGTAAGGGCCGTGTTTGAAAGGAAGTACCGCAAGGGTCCTGGAGATTTATGGAGAGCTAAAGGATACCCGGGATGAAAATCCTTTACATTTCCAAGGGACGGAAGCCCGATTATCAATGTGACATGCTATTTCATGGCCTTCGCACTTTGCTGGGGCCGGATGTCGTGGATGTCAACCGCATTTGGTTCATGTACGCGAACTCTTTTGGTCCCGGAAAGCACGATCTATCGGAGTGTTACGGACGAGGGTTCACGCTTTACGGCCTCCTTCCGGACGACAGTAATGTGGACCGTACAGACATTCGCAAAAAAATCAAGAACCGGTACTTTGACCTCATTATTTATGGCTCCGTGCATCGCGATCGATCATTCTTCAACAAAGTCCGTTCGATCTACCCTCCATCCAAGATCATTTTCATTGACGGAGAAGATGGCCCGGGCACTGCCTCCGTACTGGGACAGGGAATCTATTTCAAGCGTGAACTGGTTGACGCGGATGCCCTTCCGATTCAGTTTGCCATTCCCAAAGAGAAGATAGCTCCGGAAATTCCGATGAAGACTCGTCAAATGTCCCTACATGTCCCTTGGGAAATTCCTCCCGGGCCTCGATACGAAAAGGAAGCCGATTACTATCGGGACTACGGCCAAAGCTACTTTGCTAGGACCAGGAAGAAGGCCGGTTGGGATTGTCTGCGCCACTATGAAATCATGGCGGCGGGAGCCTTACCCTACTTTGAGCGATTGGAGGAATGCCCTCCTCGAACCATGGAACTCTTACCAAAAAATGAACTGCTCCTCGCCAGGCAGATGCACGATAGCTGGCCCGCTCAAGAAGCTGGATGGCAAGAACTCATGTCCAAGGTAAGGACAGTGCTGAAAGAAAAACTGACGACGGAAGCCCTGGCCAAGCGCATGCTCGAAAGGATTGCCCTGTGAATATTAAAAATGCGCTGGCCACCGAAGGATGGATGAAAACTTCCGAGTTGGAGTGGCTGGCAGAGAAGGCTTCCAACCTTCGGTACGTTGTGGAAGTCGGCTCGTGGATGGGCCGCTCGACCACGGCGATGGCCGACAACATGGAAGGTCTCGGCGTCATCCTTGCTGTGGACACCTGGAGGGGAAGCGAGGAACATGAGACGCTTTTAAAGGATAAGGACCCTAACTATGTATATGATTTATTTTGCAGAAATCTAAAGGCTCATATCGATAGCGGAAGAGTTTGTCCCGTGCACCTGCCATCTCTTGAGGCTGCGCGCATCTTTCAGGCCATCGGGTACGCCGGCTTTGACATGATATTTATCGACGCCGCTCACGACTACGAAAATGTGAAAGCGGATATTCAGGCGTGGAAGCCGCTGGTAAAGCCCGGGGGCTTGCTCTGCGGTCATGATTGGGGGCACCCTCCCATCGTCCAGGCCGTCCGGGAACTCCTGGGAAATCCAAAGTCGTCGTCAACCATCTGGTATGCGCGGATGGGAGGATAATGTGAAATTTCTTATTCCGCCGATCCAGGCGTATCTATTTACTTACAAAAGAAACCAGACCCCGTGATGGACTTGCGCCAAACCCGCTCGGATGCTATAAAATCACTCCTTTATTCACACAGGAATTGTCTGCAGGGGCGGGTGTGCACCTCAGGAGTTCCGGAGATGAAAATTGGCGGGCATTGTCGGGTGCCTTAGCGTAATCAGTGGAAATCGTTAACCAACTCGGTGAGCTGTTCCTGGCGGCTGTCCCCACGGTCATTATCGTTTTTCTTTTTTATTTGTTCATGCGCTGGAGTTTTTTTAAGCCCATGGAGCGCGTGCTCTCCGAGCGCCACAAGCGTGCGGAAGGCGCCCGGGTCGAGGCGGAAGCCAGCCGCGTGGCGACGCACGAAAAGCAGCGCATCTATAACGAAACAGTGAAGAAAGCTCGCGCCGACGTTTTTGCCGAGCAGGAATCTCAACGGCGGCGCACGCTGGACGAACGCCAGGCCACGATCAACGCCGCGCGAGTCACCGCTCAGAGCGCCCTCCAGGAAGGGAAAAAAGGCATAGCGGAGGATGTTAAGGCGGCGCGAGTCGAGCTGGAGCAATCCAGTAGCGCTCTGGCGAATGATATTGCCGAAGCCATTCTCGCGGGCCCCCCTTCCGGACAGGGCAGTTCCCAGGGCAAGGGGGCGCGATGAAATCCTTCCGCCGCTTCCTGGTATTCGCTTCGGGCGCTCTCCTGATTTTCTTTTTCATGGCGCTTCCCGTGCTTGCCGCGGAGGGTGCCGAGCCCGATCCCGCCGATTCGACCGCGGGCTTGATTTTTCGCTGGCTCAACTTCCTCATTGTTTTTGGCGGCATCGCCTACCTGATCGCGAAGCACGGCGGCGCGTTCTTCCAAGGCAACGCGAAGGAGATCGCGGCGAGCATCGTGGAGGCCACGGCCGCGAAAGCGGAAGCCGATCGCGAGTTGCGCGAGGTCGAAACAAAGATCGCGCGGCTCGATCAGGATGTGGCGGAAATGCGCGAGGAGGCGCGGCGGAATTGGGCAGCGGAATCCGAACGGCTGTTTGCTTCGGGCCAAGCCGAGATCGAGAAGATCGCTCATGCGGCCCGGGAGGAACTGGCCGCCTCGGAGCGCGCCGCGCAACAGCAAGTGCGCGAGATCGCGGCGTCCATGGCGGTGGAGCGCGCGGCGGCCCTCGTGAGTTCCATGATGAACGCGCAGGTTCGCGCAAGGATGTTCCAATCATTTCTTAGCGAACTCGGAAGGGGCGCGAATTGAAAGCGCTGGCGGAGCGGTACGCAGGCGCGCTGGTCGATGTTGCGCTCGAGAACAAGCAGGCCGATCAGGTCAAGCAAGAACTCGCGGCTTTTGCGGCGATGGTTCGCGATTCGCCGGAATTGCACGCGTTTCTCTCGAATCCCTCGATCGCGCGGGCGGCCAAGCATTCCGCGATCGAACAGCTCGTCGCGCGCATGGGCGCGAGCCGCACCCTGCGCAATTATCTGTTTGTGATTGTCGACCAGCGGCGCGCAGGGATGCTGATCGAAATCGAGGAAGCGTTCAGCCGGCTGCTGGATTCGCGCCAGGGAATCACGCAAGCTACGGTGACTTCGGCGACAGAATTGACCGCGAAAGAGCGCGAAGAACTGGGAGCGGCCCTGGGGAAATTGACCGGGGAAAAAGTGCAGGCGCAATTCACGACGGATTCCGCCTTGATCGGCGGCGCCGTGGTGCGAATCGGTTCGACGATCTACGATGGTTCGGTACGCACGCAATTGGAACGCATGCGTGCCCGGATGATTTCGGAATAGGAGTGGGGAATGGCTTCGATCAAAGCGGATGAAATCACAAAGATATTGAAGGCGCAGATCGCCAACTACGAGCAGGCCGTAGCCGTCGAGGAAG
>DATNIO010000198.1:0-19071 GCA_035604385.1 Verrucomicrobiia bacterium
AGCAACTCGTTCGAAGATGCCTGCAGCGCCCATCCCCCCGCCAATGCACATGGTAACCATCCCGTAGCGCGCGTTGCGCCGCTCGAGTTCGCGCAGGATCGTCGCCGTAAGCTTCGCCCCAGTGCAGCCGAGCGGATGCCCAAGCGCAATCGCACCCCCATTGGGATTTACGCGCGCAGGATCAAGCCCCGCCTCATGGATCACCGCCAGCGACTGCACGGCAAAAGCTTCGTTCAACTCAATCACATCCATCTGATCGAGCTTCAAACCAGTCAATTTCAACACCTTGGGAATCGCATAAGCAGGACCGATTCCCATGATCTCCGCCGGCACTCCAGCCGTCGCGAAACCGAGGAAGCGCGCGAGAGGTTTTGCCCCAAGCGCCTTGGCGCGCTCGGCGCTCATCACAATCACCGCCGCGGCGCCGTCGCTCGTCTGTGAACTGTTCCCGGCCGTCGTCGTGCCGCGCGCATGAAATGCGGGCTTCAGCTTGGCCAAGGCTTCCATGCTGGTGTCGCCGCGCGGTCCTTCGTCGATTGCAAAAAGGCTCGTAGACGTTTTGGCCTTTGCCGCACGGCGATTCACAGCATTGGCGACAACCGTCGTCTGCACCTCGACCGGCACGATTTCATCCTTGAACTTCCCGGCGGCAATGGCGGCGAGCGCTTTCTTGTGGCTGGCGAGCGAAAACTCATCGGCCTTTTCGCGCGTGATGCCGTATTTCTTGGCCACATTTTCCGCCGTAAGTCCCATGCTGAGATACGCGTCCGGGTAGTGGTCCATCAACCAGGGATTTGGGGAGATCTTGTTCCCGCCCATGGGAATCATGCTCATCGATTCCGTGCCGCCGGCCAGAATGACGTCCGCGTGGCCAACCATGATGCGCTCGGCCGCCATGGCAATCGCCTGCAGGCCCGAGGAGCAAAACCGGTTGATCGTGATGGCCGGAACTTCCGGCGGCAGCCCGGCGCGCTGGCTGGCGATGCGCGCGACGTTCATCCCCGCCTCGCCTTCCGGCATGGCGCAGCCGAGGATGACATCCTCGATATCCCCGGGATTAAGCCCCGGCACGCGACGAATCGCTTCCTGCATGGCGATTGCGGCAAGATCATCCGGCCGCGTCGAGCGCAGCGAACCCTTGAACGCTTTTCCAACCGGCGTGCGAACGGAACTGACGATGACGGCGTCTCTCATGTCGTGACTCGATTCTGACTGCAGGTGATTCGTAAATGGTGACCCGTGATTCGTGATCCGCGGCCCGTGCCACCTGTCATGTCGATTGGATGCCCCTGCGACGGAAAAAGCAACTTGTCCCGGCGCCGAGTGGCAGGACTGGTTACTGCGCGCGCTTCGTGGATACACAAGGAGGACAGGAAACCTTCGGCGCGTACCCCTTGAACGTGAACTTGTAAGCCCCCGCGCCCCCGCTGTGCCCGTCGGCGCCACTCAGTTCTGCCTGGACCGCGTAGACGTTGCCTTCATGATCGACATTGATCAGGTGGCCTGGAGGATCGCCTTGCGGCGAACCAATGTTAAAGGAGCCAAGAACTTCAAGGGTCCTGCGATTCAATACGTAGATGTCCGGGGATCCCGCGACGTACAGAAACCGCTGGGCTGGATCTGGCGAGAACGCCACAGACCTGGCCTGCAGATAGTACTTGCTGTCCACCCCAATGAACTGTTCCGCGACGAATTTCCCTTCGGGCGTAAACACCTGCACCCGCTTATTCCCTCGGTCGGCGACATACGCGAGCCCATCGTTGGAAAACTTTATGTCGTGCGGCACCGAAAACTGCTGATACGTCGGCCAGATCCCGCACACCATGGGACACAATTCATTCGGTTTGGACGGCTCAATGGGTGGCCGTTGGTCCATATCGAGCGGCTTGTTTCCATACGCGCCCCACATGCGTTTGAACTGCCCCGTGTCCGCGTCATAAACCATGATCCGGCTGTTCCCGTACCCGTCGCTCACAAAGACTTCGTTGGTCTTGGGATATACGCGAACACTCGTCCCACCCTTGAGGACTTCGGTGGCATTGCTGCCGGTCTGGCCGCTCTTGCCGATAGCCATCACAAAATTGCCGTCCCTCGTAAACTTGAGCACCTGGTTGTCATTCGGCAGACTCGCGGGATTGTTCATCTTGCCGTCCGCGTTGCCAAGGATCCACACGAAGCCCTTGTAGTCCACGGTAATGCTGTGCTCGTTCGACGGCCATTGATATCCGGGCCCGCTTTCTCCGCCCCATGCCTGAATAAAGTTTCCTTCGTTGTCGAACTCCATCACGGGCGGCGCCGGAATGGAAACGAGATCAGGCGGCGTTGATCGAGGATGCGCAAGCGAGTGCGGGCGGCTGAGAATCCAAATGTGGTCCTGAGCGTCTACCGCGACATCGGATCCAAACCCCATCCTCCACTTCGACGGAACCTTCGGGAAGTTAAGGTCCTTCTCGAATTGAGGCAAACCGCCCTCGCCGATGTGCAGCGCCTCTGCCGACAACGCCTGACCGAACGCGGGCTTGGAGGCGCGTGGAATCGCCCATAGCAAAACGATCCCGGCGAAAATTGAACCGATCAAACCGTTCCGTTTCATGGGTTTTCTCCTTGAGGATTTCGCGAACGTGCAACGCAAAACAGGAATTGCCTTTTTGGCTTTTCGGCTGCGCAGAGTATACAGCCGTTTGTTCCCGGCCCAAATATGCGCCCGAGATTTGCCGGTGAAATCCTCGTGTTATGCTAGCGGACCTCAATTCCATGCGCCGCCGCACACTCATCACTTCGCCACTCAAATGGCAGATGACCGCTCTGCCGGTGGCCCATCCTGCCTTGCCGGTCATTGCCGAACGCGGCGGCACGCAGCTTCGCACGCCAAAGCCCGCGATTGTCGTCGATACGCGCGAGCAGAATCCGTTTTCGTTCGAACGATTTGGCGGATGGTTTTCGGGGATCGAGAAAAGGCCGCTGGAAATCGGCGATTATTCGATTGCGGGGCTGGAAGATACGTGCGTTGTCGAGCGCAAGGACCTGAGCGACCTGGTGCGATCGTTCCACGTGGAACGTTCGGTCTTCATCGCGCGCCTGCGCCGCATGAGCGCGTTTCCCGACCGCCTGCTGGTCATCACCGCCGCGCTGAGCCAGGTGAAATCGCGCTACGAACACAGCCCCGCGAATCCGAATCAGATCACGCAGTCGCTGATCGCCGCGCTCGCGGGACTTCGCGTGCCGTTCCTGTGCGTCGAGACGCACGAGTTGGGCGAAGAAATCGTCGCCTCCTACCTGTATCAAGTCCACCTCTACCACTGGCTCGATTCGAACGGGCATGGCCGCCGCCTCACCGATGATGATTTGTGAGGTTTTAGTAGCACAGGCACTCTTGCCTATGAGGATTTCGCCACATTCACTACTCAATAGCTCGCTCGACGATCTACAAATCCGCACAGGCATCCGCCGCGGCGGATGCCTGTGCTACTTTTTCCGCAGCTCTCTACATGAGAGTACCTTTCGCGTCATCTTCCGCTACGAACTCATGGTCCTGGGGCTCTCCTATTCGGAGAATGGTGGATGGAGGCAATGTTGCCCTTGCGCCGGATACTTGTGCTTTGCTTATTGCTGGGGTTGCTGATCCTGGGCTGGCTCAGTTGGCGCAACGCCCCATCGCGCCGTCAGCCTAAGGAGACGGCCGAGCCGGTCATCTCCAAGCAGCCCGTCAATTTCGCGAGCCGCACATTTGATCCGGCCAGCCCGCCGCCCGACATGCCGCCGCTGACCGCGGGGGAAAACGCGGAATGCGTTTCCGATTTCATATCCAACGCCAATGTCGCCGGACAGACTCTGCGAAGGGATGCCACGCACGCGACGGTCACCGTCTCGTCGATCAAGGTAGCGCTGCAGCTCAACATCACCATCTGGGTGCCGACCGGCGTAACTCCGCACGTGATCGAACATGAGGAAGGACATCGCCAGATTTCGGAATATTATTACCTGACCGCCGACAAGGTCGCCGAGCGAGTCGCCGCGACCTACATGGGCAAACAAATCGAGGTCACCGGCACGGATCTGAATGCCGAGTCCATCAAGGCGCTCCAACAAATGGGCGCCGAAATCACCACTGAATACGATCGGGAACTAAATCCCGAACCAACGCAACTCCTTTACGACTCCATCACCGACCACAGCCGCAATGAGGTCGCCGTCCAAGATGCCGTCGATCATGCCCTAAAGAACGTATCCATCGAATCCGCTCCGCCGGCAAATCCGTAGCAGCCGGATTCCCGACAAATGGCTTCTCGGGTGATCGAATCTAATCACGCCGCCTGTTGGGACATGTGCTTGCTCTTTTTTGTCCACTGGTAAACGGAAATCACGCTGGCGACGATCGAAATCACGATGAGAGCGATCATCACGTCTTCGAGGATCGGCGATCTCGCCTGCCGGATGATCCATCGTCCATAGTGAATCGCCAGCGCGCCCTCGATCACGAAGCGCGCGAATCTTCCCGCCCCGACAAAACTGAAGAGCTTTTTGCCGGGATACTTGAACGCTGCCGCAGCCGCCACTATCGCCGTAAAAGGGAACGGAGGCGGCATGAGCGACGCCACCAATAGCGACCACCCGGCCCGCTTCTGCACCTGCTTTTGAATATTGCCCAGGCGCTCCCTCGATGCGACCATCTTCAATTGGGAACCGCCCTTGCGGCTGACCCAGACCGTCGCAAAGCACCCGATCAGCGATCCCAGCGTGGCCATCACCGCGTAATAAAGCATGCGATCGTGATAGCGCGCGCTCAGCGCCAGCACAAGCAGGTCATTGCCGAACGGCACGACAAGAGGCGACGAATCAAACGCGCCCAGCGTCAGCAGTCCCAATTCGCCTGCACGAAACAAAGCCCTGGCGATAATGCGGATGATCGGTCTCACGTGATTTGCGCCCGCCAAGTATATGATGCCGCCGGCCCGCGACGAATAGGCTCGCCGCCTCGCCGATAGTGATTGTAACTCGCGGCTGAGTGGAGTCCGGTCCGGAAGTAGCACAGCCACTCTTGGCTGTGTGGGTTTTGCGATCGTCGCGGGTCGGTTGTCTTCGCGTAAGCCTACAAAACCGCACAGCCAAGAGTGGCTGTGCTACGGTCCCCACCGAGCTTTGAAATCAAGTTGGAACAGGCTAGAATTAACCAAATATGGTGCCAATCTCGCCGAAGAACAGGACGCGGCTCCCAAAAATCGACTTTACCGCCCACGTTTGGAAAGAGGGGCCGACCTTCGTGAGCTACACCCCCGAACTCGATGTGTCGAGTTGCGGCGATTCCGTCGCCGAAACCCGGGCGCGCTTGCGTGAGGCAGTGAGTCTGTTCCTGGAAGAGTGTTCGCGAAGAGGGACGCTGGAAGCAATTCTGGCGGAATCGGGTTTTGAGAAGCGCGGCCAGAGCTACCGCCCGCGCTTGATCATCGCGCGTGCCAAAATGCATGTGGAGATTATGCAGCCCCGTTAAGGGTGACTTTCAGGCCGGGACAAAAAATTGAAATCGGGTTATCAGCGGAATCCGGGTCTGTCAGTGCCCTCCGGACCTGATTTGCGATTTCTGACCGATACGTCTCGAGACTCGGCACAAGAGTATAAATTGTGCTGGTGTCAATCTTTACCGTTCGGAACTGATCAAGGTCGAAGGGAATTTGATCGCATGCGCGGATCACCTGAACTGTCGGGAGCCTGCAGGAATGGCGCAAGGATAGTTCGTAAAAGACATTCGGATTGTGAAACGATAAGTCCGCGATTACCAACTTTGACTTAACCACGTGCTCGATCACCTGGGCGGAAATCATCCCAGGTTTTCCAATCTGATCTGCTCGAACCACATTTAGACCGAACTCCGCCAACGCAGGCTCGATAATTGAACTTAAGAAAAGGTCAGAGTGCATCCGATGTTCCGAATCGGGCTCTCCTATCGGGGTGATATAGAAACATGTTTTGTCCCAAGAACCGACTGGTGCGGAACTAGGCAGACTTCCACGTGAGGTTGCGTTGACAAGATTTGTCTTTTCAACTGAGCTGGATTCCACTGACTCTGGAATTTCCTCAAGGATGTGTTCAATCGGTAGGAGTCTTTCAGCACCCGCAATGGGCTTGAGGATTCCCAAGAACTTGGCATTTAGAATAAAGGTGTCGACGCACTCTTGAAGATCATCTTCCTGGAAACCCCCTTCAGTTAGGAAATCCTTTATTACCGCATGTGCAGGGAGTTTGTTTCCCTTAAACCGATCATAAATACTCTTGAAGGGAGCAATACCCTCGACGGCGAGCTTGAACCTCGCACGAAGCCGTTCACGCGGCGGGACGTCCGAGTCCGTAGCGATCTTGCCATCTTGCGTCAGTTCGATGTAATCAGCCTGGTACCCGCCTTCAGTTAGCTCATACTTAGAAGAATTCGTTATGAGCTGCCTGCTAGGGCCACTGTCAGGGGACTTATTCAAGTGCTCAAAGAGCGTCAGCTTGCGTACTCTTTGGCCGCTGGCGAACTGCTGTATCGCATTCGCTATTACCAGCGCTTCCTCGAAGGTACAAGCGGGGAAGCTCCTCACAGTACGCCCCTTGCGAGCCGTCACACTTCGCTTCCGCTTCGCCGCAGGCTTTTTCCCTCCGGGCCTTGGGCTCCTGTGAACCGGGCCAGTAGGGACTGTCTCTGACTTCAAATTTTCAGCTTCAATACTCATGATTAGACTCCGGCAAAAACCATCCTGGCAAATCTTTGAAGGGGAATACCAGTGTGGATTCTGAAGGCTATGTTACATGAATACTAATCTTAAGTAAATAATGCGAGAGTATCTCAGGGGCTGTACACGTGTTTAGCGACCGGGCGACTCAAGCGTATGATCAGTTCCGCAGGGGCTTGCCGGTCTTCAGGGTGTGGGCGATGCGCTCCTGGGTTTTGCGCTCGCCGCAGAGGGAGACGAAGGCTTCGCGTTCCAAGTCGAGCAGATACTGCTCGCTTACAAGTTGCGAAGAGGTGAGCGCGCCGCCGGCCAGGATGTGACCCAGCTTGCGCGCGACTAATGCATCGTATTCCGATATATATTCGCCGCGCAGCATCATGTGGACGGCGAGCTTCGCGGCGGCGCTGAACTCCTGGCCGAGGACGCGGATCGACGGTTCGCCCGGCGCGGGCGCCGTTTGCCGCCATTCGCCGCGGACGAGGCCCAGCGCGGTTTGTTTCGCGTCGGCGACCAGACGCTCGAGATTCATCGCCACGAGGTCGGCGCGGCGCAGGTAGCCTAGCTCGCGCGCTTCTTCCCCGCTCGTCGAGACTTTTGCCATGGCGATATTTTCAAACACGGGCTTGAGCGCGTGGAACAGGTCGATATCCTCCTCGCCTTCGGCGCGCTCGTTCGCGCGGATAATCATTTCCTTTGTGCCGCCGCCGGCCGGGATCAGGCCGACGCCCGCTTCCACGAGGCCGATATAGGCTTCCGCCGCGGCGTGGATGCGCGTGCCGTGCAGGACGACTTCGCAGCCGCCGCCAAGCGCTAAGCCCTGCGGCGCGACGACCACCGGCTTCGGCGAATGCTTGATGGCCAGCGTGGTGTTCTGGAATTGCCGCACGGCGAGGTGCAGGTCGTCCCACTCCTGCTCCTGCGCGGTCATCAGGATGAGCATCAGGTTCGCGCCGGCGGAAAAATTCTCGCCCTGATTGGCGATCACCATGGCGTCGAAATCAACGCGCAGTCGCGTGAGGCCCTTGTGAATCATGGCGAGCAGGTCGCCGCCGATCGCGTTCATCTTCGAGTGGAATTCGCAGCAGACCACGCCGTCGCCTAGATCGATCAGGCTCGCGCCGGAATTTTTCTCGATCTCCTTGGCGCGCTCCTTGAGCGATTTCAGAAGGATGATTCCCTCGGACTTCGGCGCGGATCTGTAATCCTTTGCGGAAAGATCGAAATACGACGTCTCTCCCTGCGCCGATTGGTAGAACGATTTCTTCCCCGACGAAAGCAGATTCGTGACGAGCGGCGGGAGCGCGTTGCCCTCTTTTTCGAGCTGCTTGGCCATGGGCTCGACGCCGATGGCGTCCCACGCCTCAAACGGCCCCAGCTCCCAGACAAATCCCCAGCGCATGGCGCGGTCCACGTCCACAATCGAGTCCGCGATTTCGGGGACGCGGCGCGCGGCGTACAGGCACATTCCGGAGATCACGCCCCAGATGAATTTCTGCGCCTTGTCGCCTTCTTTTCCTTCGAGCGCCGGGCCGGCCAGCATGCGCAAGCGCTCGCGCGTGTTCTCGATGGCCTTGCCCGCTTCGATGGAAGCGAATCGCGCCTTCTGCTGCGGGCGATATTCCATCTTGATGGGATCGAGCGTAAGGATTTCGGATTCGCCGCCGGATTTTTTCACGCGCTTGTAAAAGCCGCTGCCCGTCTTGTCGCCGATCCAGCCGCGCCGCGCCATTTCCTCGAGCAGCGGCGGCACGCGGTAGAGTTCGCGCGATTCGTCGTTCGGAATATTTTCGTGGATGTTGCGGATCACGTGCAGGAGGACGTCGATGCCCACGATATCCGCCAAGCGAAACGTCGCCGACCTCGGCCAGCCGAGCGCGGGACCGGTGCAGGCGTCCACCTCCTCGAACGTCATCCCGAGTTCGTTCATTAGCCGGATCGCATTCAGCATGGAAAACGTTCCGATGCGGTTGCCGATGAAATTCGGAGTATCCTTGGCGACGACGACGCCCTTGCCGAGCTTGTGGTCGCAGAATTCGGCGAGAGTATCGATCACTTCGGGGCGCGTCGCCGTTCCCGGAATAATTTCGACGAGTTTCAGGTAGCGCGGCGGATTGAAGAAATGCGTCCCCGCCCAGTGCTGCTGCCATTCCTCGGGCATCCCCTCCGCGATGCGCCGCACGGGCAGGCCGGAGGTATTCGTGGTGACAATGGTGCCGGGCTTGCGAATCTGCGCGACGCGCGAGAGGAGCGCGCGCTTGATTTCGAGATTTTCGGCGACGACTTCGACGATCCAGTCCGCCTCGGCGCACAGTTTCAAGTCATCCTCGAAATTTCCAGTGACGATGCGATTCTCCAGGCCCCGCGTGAAAAATGCGGCGGGCCTGGCCTTCACTGCTGCGGCGAGGCCGGCGCGAACGATGCGGTTGCGGACGTCGGGATTTTCCAGGGTCAGCCCGCGCTTCTGCTCTTCGGGCGTAAGCTGGGCGGGAGCGATGTCCAGCAATGCGCACCAGACACCGGCGTTGGCGATGTGCGCGGCAATGCGCGCGCCCATGGTGCCCGCGCCGAGGACCACGACTTTTTCGATCGCTCGTTTTACCATTTCTGTTAGGTTAGGCCCGTTACGGTGGTGCGTCAATTCGCCTGCGATCAGGGTTTTCGTAGGACAGCCACTCTTGGCTGTCCCGCGCAACCCCGGCAGGACAAAAGCGGACAGCCAAGAGTGGCTGTCCTACTAAAGCTTCAGGCGCCAATGCAGGTTACAGAAGCGACAAACCGGGGTCAACGAGAAATGCCAGGCACACGTTTTAGAGTTAACCTTGTATTATTCCAACAATGGCCGAAAGCAATACAAAGAAGGTCCTGACCTGGCTTCAGAGCGCGGTTGGGCGCGTTCGTGAATTTGCGTATACCGAGCCGCCGGGGCCCCCGCCGGAGCGGCCCCGCATCGGAGTCGCGCTGGGCGGAGGCTTCGCGCGAGGCATCGCCCACTTGGGCGTCCTGCGCGTGCTCGAGGAGGAGAATATCCCGATTGATTATTTGACCGGAACGAGCGCGGGAGCATTGCTCGCCATCTCCTTTGCCAGCGGCCACACCATCCGGGAAATCGAACGGCAGGCCCGGGCCACACGATTTAAGGACTTCGGAAATTGGAAGCTTTCCTGGCTGGGTCTCGCTTCGAACCAGAAGCTGGAACATTACCCGCGAAAATTTCTTGGCGTAAGCACGTTTGAGGATTTGAAGATTCCTCTGGCCATCGCGGCGACCGACCTGGGTACCGGGGAAGCTGTCTATTTTACGCACGGGCAATTGGGCCCGGCGCTACGAGCGTCGTGCGCGTATCCCGGAATGTTTGTGCCGGTTGAGATCGAGGGCCGCATGCTTGTAGACGGATTCCTCGCCGCGCCTGTCCCGGTGGACGCGGCGCGGGGCATCGGGGCTGATTTAGTCATTGCCGTGTTTTTGGAAGCCGCCAACAACCGCACGCCCTCCAGCATCGTGGACGTGATCGGCCTTTCCTTTGCCATTTTGCAACGGCACGCGGACCTGGAATGGAGGGCCCGGGCCGATATCATCATTGAGCCGGTCGTGAAAGATTTCTTGTGGGACGATTTCGAGAAGACAACCGAACTGATGGCCGCGGGCGAAGCGGCTGCTCGCGCAGCATTGCCGAAAATTCGCGCCGCGATTGCGTCCAAAGCCGGCAACGAAACCTCCGAGGTAAATTCAGGCGGCGTTTGAAGTAGGAAAATTGACAGAGAGCACTAAGCGCCACGCCTCTAGAACTTCCCCGGATGCCAATCTCCCGATTGGCGGTCCCAGGCAATATCACCCAGCCCTACATTCCGTGCGGCATTTTTTCTTCCTGGGAGCCCTCGGCGCGGTCATGAAGATCCATGAATCGCGAATCCGCGGCTTCCTCCCGCACCGAGCTGAGGGCCACTTGAACTTCCCGAGCGTAGTAGACCATGCCGGCTAACAAAATAAGTATGGAGACAACGAAAACCAGGGCGGCCGCGCCTTCGGCCCATGGCCAATACAGGCCAGCCCCAAGCAATAAACAGGCGGCGATTGTCCCGATCAGGCCATACAGCGTAAGCACAAAAGCGCGGCGAATCATTTCGGCCCGCTTTTCAATCGAAGCGATCTGGGAGGCGTATGCATCCGCCTCGATCAGGTGGTCCTGACTCCCGGCGTGATGCTTCTCATGAAGGTACGATCGAAGACGGCTGACGATTCCCATCAAGCGCACATTGAGGGAGAGGAGCAGGAGCCCCTCGGCCGAAACAAAAATGGCCGGAGCTACGAAGGCCTGAAAGAGCAAGTGAATATCGTTTCTCATCGCCCGGATCGCTGCCACATAGCCGTTGCAACTCAGGTTCCAGGGCGAGAGAAGATTCCAACCTGCTTTATTTGGTTGGCGTCTGCTGTTGTTTAGGAGCGCCTACCGATTGAGGGAACCGAACTGGAACTCAGGAGGGACATGCAGTTCCATTTTAAAAAAAAGTAGCCGGGTTCGATGAGTCGCGCACCAAACCCGGCCAGCCGATTGAACCCTCGAATCAAGAACGAGGAACCGACGATTGTTTTCTGAAAATCCTAGAAAACGAATCGCGCGAGTAAATACAGAGCGTTGTTTGAATCGGCATTGCGTCCCGCTCCATCGTAGTTGGTGGCGGCGCCGTTGAAACGCGTGTAACCCGTGTATTGGAGAGTGAGGCCGATGTTCTGAACGGGCCACCACGAGATATTGGCGATGTATCCGGCGCTTCGCGGATCGCCGTTCGCACTTCCGGTCACAGGGAGCGGTGGGAGCGACCCTGCATTGAATAACAAAGGATCGGGCGTGCCGTCGACATTGAACCATCCGATTGTGCCCGAATACTTGTCGCCGAGATGGTACTCCGCGTTCGCCTGGACGGTATTGAGGTGATGTGGGGCGAACCCCGCCACCGGGGGCATAAGGCCGGCGGTTGCGACCAGCGCCGAGTTTTCACGGATATACGTCCCGCGGAAAGAGACCACGTCGCCTCTGAATTTAGGAATCGTCAGGTCATCCTGAAAATCAGCGGCCCAATCGGTATAGCTGTCTTCCATGCCGGTGATGGCTCCCGGTGTTGATTTCATATGCATGCCGTAGGTCCCCACCATCAGGTTGTTGTTCTTCGAGTTTTGCTGCCAAGCTACTCGCCAGTAAGGGGCGACCCCGCGGATATTAAAGCTTTGGCCCGCTCCTGTATTCGGAAGTGTAACTCCCAAGTGCGCTGATCGGTAGGCGGTTGCGGCTAGATATAAATGATTGTCCCACATGGCGTACCCGCCGAGTCCCGCGACGTCTTGGGCTAATCCTCCGTTGATGATTGCGCTGGCGGTCGGTCCGGGCGCCCAATCACTGCTCACCCAAGGGAAACCCCATGCGGGAGTGCTGTTCCAGAGATCCTCTACAGTGGGATTATTGTTCAGTGTGATTCCAAATGCGAGGTCCTTCTTAAACAGCTTGGTGGCATTGGCGTACCGGATGTCGGAGTTATCCCACGAGAAATGGTCGCCCTGGCTGTTATAGGTCACCTGCACGAAGCTCCCGACATGCGTGGCCCAGGCGCCCGCCAGAAAGAGCGAGGCCTGCTGAGGAAACTCAAAGCTGCCGTTCTGAGCACCCGGTTGAGGAGTCTTCAAAGACGTGAAGGAAGTATCAAACAACACTGCAAGCGGAAATGACTCCAGGATGTTAAGGGGGCTCACGTTTCCCTTGCCCGGTGAAGTGACCGTTGGTTTCCCGGTCATGGTGTAGCCGTTCAGCTTGAACGCCCGTCCGAGCGGCGTCAGTTCCGGCGGCATATAGTGACAGGACTTGCACGGGAACCCGGTCTGCCGCGCGTAGCTCGGGATCGCCGAAGCCGTCGGCACCTGCAGGAAAAGACTGATCAGCAGCGCGAAGAATGAACCAATGATAGGAATTGCACGGAAGCAAATCTTGTGATCGCTCATGCTTGTTTTTCCCCTTTCACTCCATCGTTCTAGGTTCCACAAATTGAGACACCGCTGCTCTAGCGACTTGGTAAGCGCCTGCCGGACCCATGTGAGCGTCCTGCCGGTCCGCCCGCACAGCTGCTTCGTTTCGGGATGATGGCGGCTAGTGCAAAGGCCGCCTGAACAGAGACTTCAACTTGGCTTTTTGGCGGCCGCTTTTTTCTTGCCAAATTCGCGGACGATTGGAATCAAACTGTCAATCTGCGCCTTATTCAGGGTTCCTCCAAAAGGAGGCATGTTCCCTTTGCCTTGATCGATTTGCGTGAAGACTTCGGCATCGGTCAGCTTCTTGGCTTCGGCGGAACCCAAATCCTTCGCCCCGACCGCTTTCCCGACGACCGTATTTCCGGTTCCATCAGGGCCGTGGCACTTGGCGCAGTTCGTATCGAATAATTTCTGGGCGTCGGACTGCGCTGCCGCGGAATGAGGGAAGGCGAACAGAAACAACGGGAGTAGTGCGATGGCGCCAACTCTGTATTTTCTGGTGATCCTCTCAAACATTTTTCCCTCGCAGAGTACTAAGAGTTGCAAACCCTAAGATCGTGCGGGCACTAATCTGGCACGCGTACGAGCATTTCATCTGTGACCACCCGCACGGGCGTTTGTGACATACATCACAACGGCCCGTGAACGCCCGCTGTGGATGCAAGACAGATTCCTTGGAAACGAGGATCGCTGAAATCCCTCAATCACGAAACTCCCTTGCGCTATCGATCGGGCGAACACGCCATTATGTTAAACCCCCTTAGCGACGGGCCGGAAATGAAATTCTGCGCGCTTTTCCATCCCATCGGCCTCAATCCACTGTTGCTTTACCGGCTGAAGTTGCGAAGGCGATCAGAATCGGGGTGTTGCCTCCCGGCACAACCGCTTTTGCGGCAACTTGCGTTTACTTCCTCCGTGTCTTAGACTTTTTGTTTCGGTGTATATTTGCTGCCTGATTCGCAGCTAAGCGCCGCTCCGGCCATAACGTCTGCCGCTGGCATGCCGAAAAAATTTGGAGGAGGTTCCGTGTCTACGCCCCTGGAACAATGGGTGGAATCGGTTGCGCGCATGACTCGACCCGCGCAAATTCAGTGGTGCGATGGGTCGGCGGAGGAAGCCGCCCGCATCGAAGACCAATTGGTTCGCGAGGGCCAGACGTTTCCTCTGAATGACAAGTCGTATCCGAACTGTTTCCTCCACCGCAGCGATCCGAGCGACGTGGCGCGCACGGAAAAAGTAACGTTCATCTGCACGCGCGACCGCAACGACGCCGGGCCAACCAACAACTGGATTGCTCCCGCCGAAGCAAAGCAAACCATTGGCACTTTGTTCGATAGCTCGATGAAAGGCCGCACGATGTACGTTGTCCCGTACATCCTGGGACCGGCGGCTTCGCCGCAGAGCCGCGTCGGGGTCGAGGTCACCGACAGCGCGTATGTCGTCGCGAGCATGCGCATCATGTCCCGTATGGGAAAAGTTGCGCTGGACCGCCTGGGCAGTTCCACGGATTTCGTTCCAGGGCTCCATTCCCTGGGAGATTTGAATCCGGACCGCCGGTACGTTGCGCACTTCCCCGAAGAAAATTTGATTTGGAGCATTGGTTCCGGGTACGGCGGCAACGCACTGCTCGGCAAAAAGTGCTTCGCCTTGCGCATCGCGAGTTGGATGGCGCGCAAGCAAGGCTGGATGGCCGAGCACATGCTCATTCTGGGATTGGAATCGCCCTCCGGAAAAGTGACCTACATGGCGGCGGCGTTTCCGAGCGCGTGCGGCAAAACCAACCTGTGCATGATGGTCTCGGCGCTCGAAAACGAAGGCTACCGCGTGTGGACCGTGGGCGACGATATCGCCTGGATGCAGGTCGGCTCGGACGGCTACCTGCACGCGATTAATCCCGAAGCCGGTTTCTTTGGCGTGGCTCCCGGCACGAACGAAAAAACAAATCCGAATGTGATGGCGGCGCTGAGGAAAAATACGATCTTCACGAATGTTGGGATGACTCCACAGCGCGAGCCCTGGTGGGAGGGCATGAGTGACAATATCCCCGCCGGAATGTTGGATTGGCAGGGCCGCGCGTGGTCGCCGTCAAACGGCCTGGCGGCGCAGGCGAATTCACGGTACACCGTGCCGGCGGTTCAGGCGCCTTCGATTTCTCCGCGCTGGGAAGATCCGGCCGGAGTGCCCATCTCCGCGTTCATTTTTGGCGGACGCCGCGCGCGTCTGGCCCCCCTGGTGTATGAAGCGATGAACTGGCAGCACGGCGTTTACGTCGCCGCGACGATGGCGTCGGAAACGACCGCGGCGATCACCGGCCAAGTGGGCGTCCCACGGCGCGACCCGATGGCCATGCTTCCCTTCTGCGGTTACAACATGGGCGACTATTTCGGGCACTGGCTCGAAATGGGGAAGAAGATCCCTCATCCGCCGAGGATTTTTCATGTGAATTGGTTCCGCAAGGGCGCCGATGGAAAATTCCTGTGGCCGGGTTATGGCGACAATGCGCGCGTCCTGAAGTGGATGCTCGAACGGATCGAAGGAAAGGCCACTGCGACGGAAACTCCCATTGGCGCCGTTCCCACTGCGAACGCCATTACGCTTGACGGTATCAACGTGTCCCGCGAAACCATGAACGAACTGTTGCGCGTCGAGCCCGCCGATTGGGCTAAAGAACATGCCGACGTCGGAGAATTCTTCAAGAACTTCGGGGATCGCTTGCCGGAAGAGATCACCGGCGAGCACAATCGGCTTGGTGAGCGCCTCCAACGTATGGCCGTCGTCCCGAAATAGTTTCTTTGTGACTCTTGTCACAGCCAATGTTGTCAAAAAGTGGAACATTTTCGCTTTTGTCTGTAGCAAATTAAATTGCCGAGCTTAAAGCCGCGTTTAATGCAAGTTCCGCTTGTGTTCGATTTTGTCTGCTGCTAGTATCCGCGCCTTGGGAAGTTCCTTGCGATTGAACATGCGCAAAAGTCAATCATTCGTTCCACTTCAGCTCACGATTTGGGCCTTGCTTCTCCCGATCGGCGGACTGTGTCTTTCCGGATGCAGCTTGGGCAAAACGGATGCCGCCACTCGGGGCCAGGAAGTTTTCGAGACCTGCGTCCCCTGTCACAACGCGGACGGTTCGGGGGATCCCACAATCGGCGCGCCCAACATTGCCGGGATGAAAGAGTGGTACGTCGAAAGGGAGCTCGATAAATTTCGGGGCGGAGTTCGCGGCATGCATTTTAACGATGCCGAAGGCATGCGCATGCGCCCAATGGCGCTCAGCTTGACGTCCGAGGAAGACGTCAAAGCTGTAGCTCATTACGTGGAGACTCTGCCTCCTGTCCCGCATGCATCTTCGCTTCCCGGAGATCCAAAGGCCGGAGCGACGCTGTACGCGACTTGCGCGGCCTGCCATGGCGATAATGGCGCCGGGAATCAGGACTTGGGAGCCCCGCGGATTGCCGGTGTGGACGACTGGTACCTCGCCACGGAGCTGAGAAAATTCAGGAGCGGCGTTCGTGGCACGGATCCAAAGGATCGCGAGGGCAGATTGATGCGCCCCATGGCGCGGGCGCTTGCTGACGAAGACGCCATCCGGAATGTCGTCGCCTACACCGAGACGCTGAAACCCTAGGCCCGAATGACGGGAGAAAATCATTCCATGGATCATGCCGAAACATCGCCCGATCAAGTGGCCAAGACTGTTTTTTGGATCATCGTGGTGTCTTCACTGGCTTTTATTGCGGGAGTATTGATTCTAGTCCGGTAGCGGGAGCCTTTATGCTGGAGCGGTATTTTACGGCCGCATCGACTTACGCGCACAGTATCGACCACCTATTCATCCTGATCGCGGTGATCGTCGGCTTTTGGCTGATTGCCGCCGAAACGATGATGTTCGTGCTGGTCTTCAAGTTTCGGGCTAAAGACGGGCGCCCTACGCAGTACATCACCGGTGAGGAGAAACATCTGAAGCGGTGGATTTCAATCCCCCACTTTCTGGTCATCCTGTGCGACATCGTCATTATCATCGCTGCGATCACGGTCTGGTACAACATCAAGCAAGTCATGCCTCCTGCGGACGCGACGGTGCGCGTCATCGGCCAGCAATGGGCCTGGAGCTTCCAGCAGCCGGGCCCTGACGGTGTTCTGGACACAGCCGATGATATTCGCACCGTAGGCGAACTACATGTCGTTGTGAATACCACGTATCACTTCGAGCTCATGTCGCGAGACGTGGTTCACAGTTTTGCCATTCCGGCTTTCCGCCTCAAACAAGATGCGTTGCCCGGTCGCACCATCTCCGGCTGGTTTCGCCCCAATCGCGTCGGCACTTACGACATTCAATGCACGCAGATGTGCGGCTT
Organism: Verrucomicrobiia bacterium; assembly: GCA_035604385.1. Lineage (GTDB taxonomy): Bacteria > Acidobacteriota > Terriglobia > Acidiferrales > UBA7541 > Palsa-360. The sequence goes on from DATNIO010000198.1 coordinate 17,075, forward strand.
GGGCCACGCGCTGATGGCGGGCCGCATAATTGTCGAGACCCCCCAGGACCACGCCGCCTGGTTGATTCGGAATTCGAGTCCAGCCGTGGCCGAGCAGCAGGCGATCCCCGCGTCCTCCGCCGATGGCCTGGTGACGATGGCGGAGGTGCGGCAATGAGCGCGCAAGTGGAACACGCCGAGCCGGGAATTTTTCAGAAGTACCTCTGGGCCACAGACCACAAGATCATTGCCATGCAGTATTTGTTTACGGGCATGGCCATGGCCCTTCTTGGCGCCTTTTTCGCTTATGGATTCCGCATGCAGCAGGGTTTCCCGAATCAGAATGTTCCAGGCTTGGGGCTGATTACGCCGGCCAAGTACAATGCGCTCGTTACCATGCACGGCAGCATCATGATCTTCTGGGTCGCTATGCCCGTGCTCATCGCCGCATTCGGAAATTTCCTGATTCCTCTGATGCTCGGATGCGATGATATGGCGTTTCCGCGAATCAATCGGCTTTCCTACCAGATTTTCTTATTGAGCGCCCTGGTTCTTCTCAGCTCTTTTTTGGTCAAAGGCGGACCGTTTGGCGGCGCCTGGACTGCCTACCCTCCGCTCTCCGCAAGCGGGGCCTATAACTTGACGCCGATTGGCGCCACGCTTTGGCTGCTTGCGGTCGCGCTGGAATTCGTCGCGTTTTTGCTCGGCGGCATCAATTTCACCGTCACCACGATGAACAGCCGAGCGCCGGGCATGAAAATGTACGACATCCCGATCCTGATCTGGATGATTATCCTGGCCAACGTCATCTTCATGGCCTCCGTAGGGCCCTTGATCGCCGGCGCGGTTATGCTTCTGTTTGACCAGACCATGTCCACCGGCTTCTACGATCCGACGCGCGGCGGCGATCCGCTCTTGTGGCAACATCTTTTCTGGTTCTTCGGCCATCCCGAGGTGTACGTCGTGTTGCTTCCGGCCATGGGGATCGTGGCGGAAATCATCGCGGTGTTTTCCCGCAAAAAAATATTCGGCTACAAGACCGTCCTCTATACGACGTGGGCCGTTGGTTTCCTGAGTTTCGTCGTGTGGGCGCACCACCAGTTCGTGGCCGGGATTGATCCGCGCATGGCCAATATTTTTTCGATCACGACGCTGCTGATTTCCATCCCGGTCACGGAAATGGTGTTCCTGTACATCGCAACCTTGTACGGCGGTTCGATCCATCTGGACACGCCCATGCTCTGGGCTTTGGCGTTCATTGCGGAGTTCATGATTGGCGGCGTGACGGGAATCTTTCTGGGTTCCTCCGGCACGGACATCTATCTGCACGATACGTATTTCCTGATCGCGCATTTCCATTACACGTTCGTCCCCATCGCGATCATCGCCGTCTTCGCCGGACTGACGTTCTGGTATCCCAAAATGTTCGGCCGCATGCTTAATGAGACGCTCGGAAAAATTCATTTCTGGGGCACGGTCATTCCGTTCAACGTGATTTTCATTCCGCTGTTCATTACCGGAATCGCCGGCGACCAGCGGCGCGTTTACAATTACGCCCAGTTCGCCGAGCAGTCGCGGCCCGCGCTGCAGCATCTGCGCACCACCTCGACGATCGCGCTGCTCGTTATGCTGTCTTTCCAGCTGGTCTTTTTGTTCAATTTCGTCTGGAGCCTGCGCAACGGCAAGAGCGCCGGCGCGAATCCGTGGCGGTCCACCACGCTCGAGTGGACGGTTCCTTCGCCGCCGCCGCACGGAAATTTTGCCGAAATGCCGACCGTATATCGCGGCCCTTACGAATATGGCCTGCCGGGCCGCGCGGATGATTTCTTGCCGCAGAACGTTCCCGAGTAGGCCCGCCGGAGAAATGGACTCATGAGCGCAAGCGCCAAACCAATTGCGAATACTCGAAGCGCCACGGGAATTCCGACCGCGCGGCTGATTACCTGGTGGGTGATCGCCTCGGAAATCGTGATCTTCGGCGGCCTGCTCGCTTCCTACATCATGCACCGGATCGGGCA
>DATNIO010000199.1:0-9034 GCA_035604385.1 Verrucomicrobiia bacterium
TCGCCATCGGGAGAGAGCCGTGGGTTTCGATAGGCGTGGGGCGGAGCGTCCAGTGGTTGCTCCGTTCCTTTTCGGTCAACCCACACTAGCTTGTTCTGTGCGGCTGACGGTACCAACCGGTAGGCCAGCACGCCGTTAGCGGAGACGGTGACGGCCGCACGGCCGTCCGCGGCATTGAACTGAACGCCTTCGGCGATGGGGATGGCGTCACCCTTCAGCTCCAGGCGATCCGCGTCGAAAGGTTGAGCTAACAAGGTCCCCACCCGGTTAAAGAAAAGATAGCCCGGGGGAGCATAAAGTGGGGAAGAGTGGGCCTTAACAATCAGCTTCGTATCTTTCGAATCAAGCGATCCCACGTATATCCCACTATTTTCCGAGTTCGAAGCAATGATTGTGTAGAGAAAGTGTTTTCCATCCGGTAGAAAGTATGGCCAAGCGTGACTGAGCGCCTGCTGGGATACGTCCAATGATGTGACAGGAGTCGGTGAACCACCAGCTGAAGGGACGCGAAGAATCGTACTCCCGGGCCCGGTCGAGATTAAGATGACCCCATCGCGATTCCAGGTTTCCCCAAAGTCGGCCGGCGAAGCCGTGATGGTTTCGGCGGGGCCTCCGGTAGCCGGGACCTTCTTGAGCGAACCAGCAGTGAAAGCAACGAAGCGGCTATCCGGCGACCAAAAGGGTGCCCATGCCTCCTCGGTCCCAGGAAGCGGCTGGGCGGTGGGGGAATCGAAGTCGCGCAGCCAAAGCTGGGAATGGCCTGTGGCGTCCACCGCTACAAATGCCACCTTACTGCCGTCTGGAGACACACTAAAGAAGTTCGGGCCGGTGCCATTCAACGGCAAGTTTTGCTTTTCCGTCGGCGCAACAGTAAAATGCACGGCCTTCAGTTCCGCCGAAGGCCGACGGAAATAGAAGACCGCTGCGGCGAGCGCGACCGCAACGAGGATGGCAATCGCGGCCACCAACCAGCCGAGACGGTCGCGGACGCTGCGTTTGGCTATGCCACCGGATGCCGGCATCGCCGCCTGCGTTCCCTGGCCCTGCTCTGCGATCCATTTCAATTCGTCGCAAACATCGCTCGCAGCTTGCCATCTTTTCTCCGGCTCCTTAGCCATGCATTTCTTTACCAGGCGATCGAGGGCGGGCGGCGTCACAGGCTGGAGGGATGAGATCGGCGGCGGGTCGGTCTCCAGAATCTTGGCGATCAAGCTGGCCTGGCTTCGGCCTTCAAAAGCTTTTTTGCCCGTGGCCATTTCGTAGACCACAGCACCAAAAGCGAAGATGTCCGTGCGGGCATCGACCGGCCTTGCTTCTACTTGCTCGGGCGCCATGTACTGCAGCGTCCCCAGGATGGTTCCCTCCGCGGTCTCGCCGCCCTGGATCGTCGCAAGCTCCGAAAATGGAGTCGCGGGTTTTGCTTCTTGCTGCAATTTTGCCAGGCCGAAGTCCAGCAGCTTCGTGCCCGATTTCGTGATCACGATGTTGCCCGGCTTCAGGTCGCGGTGCGTTATGCCCTTGCGGTGGGCCTTGTCGAGAGCATCGGAAATTTCAACGGCGTATTGCAGCACTTGCTCCATCGGCAGCGGGCCCTTCTTCAGGCGGTCCGCCAGCGTTTCGCCCTCCAGGTACTCCATAACCAAATAGTCGGTCCCATCCTGTTGGCCGATGTCGAACAGCGTGCAGATATGCGGATGATTCAGACCGGCGATGGTTCGCGCTTCGCGATCGAAGCGCTCCCGCAGGTCAGCACGATCCGCCAAATGCGCGGACAGAACTTTGATCGCGACGGTGCGGTCGAGCCGCGTGTCGCGGGCCTTATAGACCTCGCCCATACCTCCGGCGCCGATCGCGGAGAGGATCTGGTAGGGGCCCACGGTTTTCCCGGGCAAAATGGCCACGCTGGGCTCCATTACGTTTGAATGCGGGGAGTATAACGCCGTTACCCAATCAGGAAACAGTTTTTTAGGGGCGTGTCTAAGATCATTGTAGAATACATGCCATGCCCCGCACGGACTTCCACGGTCAGCCGGGATTGCGCGGGGACTGGTGTCCGGACTAATCTTGCGGTCGAGGTGAATATGCGGCGACGAGTAGCGCTACTGGGCACGAGTGCCTTCGTTGTGATTCTGTCCTTCGCGATATCCATGGCTCGGCCTGCGAATGCCGGGCGGTCGCCCGATGGCGCCGCGGACGCTCCAACTCCTGCAACGAATCGCGACGATCTTCAGCGCTCGTACCGAACCGACCATTATCTCGAGGTGGCCGAGAGTGGCGTGGACCGCGGAGAAAATATTTATTGGCACAAATGCTGGGCATGCCACAACAAATATCAGCAGGCCGCTCCGCAACTCGAAGGCCTTTTCAAGCAACCCGCACTGATCACCGGTGTTCCCGTGAACGAAGAGAATGTGGCCGCGCACATCAAGAAGGGCGGGCCGGGGATGCCGTCGTTCCGCACCACGCTCTCCGACTCGGATGTGACGGACGTGGTCAGCTATTTGCACAGTGAAAAATGCTGCGTCGAGGGAGAACATCTTCCCGCGAATCCGTGGTATCGATCGGAAACGAACAAATGGACGGTGCAGAACGGCCTCACCGGCGGGGCGACTGGGACGGTGCGTGTTGCCAGCGGCGATTCGCCGGAAGGCGTGATGGTGCAGCTTATCGCGCCCAATGGCGTGCGAACCACCGTCTACACGAATGAGGACGGGAAGTACGAATTTCCAAAGATGCAGGCCGGGTCCTACATTTTGCGGATCGCGAATCCGCTGGAATTCAAGCCGTACCGGCGGGACTCGGTGCAAATCGACGGTCCCTCAAAATTAGAAGACATCGTGCTGGAGCGAATTGTCAAGACGCGCGCGCTGCCGGCGACGCCGGAAGTGGAAGCGCAGCTTAGCGGCGAGGAAATTTTGTGGAATCTTCCGGGCACCGTCGAGGAAAAAGAGGCGCTGCACAACACGTGCGCGCTCGGTTGCCATTCCTTCCAGCAGATTTTCAAGAATCGCTATGACGAGCGAAGCTGGGGCGTGCTGGTGGCGCGGATGCTGCATCGCGGCGGCGGCCCGCTCATCAACGATCCGCTCGAGCCGGTGAGCGATTCCGCCCTCGCCACCGACAAGCTGCTCACCAAGTGGCTCGCGCGGGTTCGAGGGCCCGAGGCCGTGGATGGGCCGATGTATGCGTTCCCGCGGCTGACGGGGGAATCCAATCGCGTCGTCGTTACGGAATTCGAGCTCCCCCGCGCCCTGCAAAGCGCGCACGATGTTTTCGGAGATGGGAATGGAAATATTTGGTACACAAGCCATCTGAGCCGTTTCTTCGGCAAGCTCGACACGCGCACGGGCGTCGTGACGGAATACCAAACCCCATTGACGCCGGGCGCGCAGCCGGGCACGCATCATGTGTACGTCGAGAAGAATGGCGAAGTGCTCATTTCCGAACCGTGGTCGCACAAACTGCTAAAGCTCGATCCTCGAAACGGAGAAATGGTCGAAGTGCCCGTCGCGGCGCCTTTCCCGATCAACTCCGCGGGGATGGCCGATTTCGATGTCACGCCCGATGGATTTGTGTGGGCCAGCATGGGCGGAGGGTACGCCGCCGAAAAAATCGATCCTAAGACCGGGAAGCTCGTGCAGAAATATCCGATGAAGGTTCCCTTCAGCTACGACGGCGTGATTTCCCAGGACGGAAATTTCTGGGCCGGCGGGGCGATTTCCGGGACTTTTGGGAATTCAGCGGAACTTCTGGATATCCGCACGGGCCAAATGCTGAATTTGGATTCCGGGGATCGCAAATCGGCCGGCCGCAGAGGCGGATTCGATCCGTTCGGCAATGCCTGGTTCGGCGGCGAAAACGGAACATTGGTGGAGCTCGATGCCAAGGCCAAGCGCATCCGCGAATTTTATCCGCCGGGACCTGTCGAGCCTTACACGGATTTGTACTCCGTGGAACCCGACAAAAACGGCGAAGTGTGGGGCGGAGAATTGCACGGAAGAGAGTTTCTCCGATTCAATCCGAAAACAGGCCAATGGACGGGATACGCCATGCCGGAACCCTATTCGCACTCGCGCGCGGTTTGGGTCGACAAGTCCACCACTCCGACCACCGTTTGGTATGCCGACTACAGCACGGGGCGCATCGTTCGGATTCAGCCCATGGAGTGAGTTGCTCGCTCGTTGAGCATTTTACTTGTATCTGCACGCGCTCTTCGACCATCTAAGTTATCCGGAGGTACAGGATGTCAACTTTGACGCATGTCCCAAATGTTCCTCAGATCTCAGATGATGCAGCCGATCCCGGGTTGCGCGATGTGATCGAGCGGGCCAAGGTGACCAAGAGCCCGCCTCCGGCGTGGTATCGGACGATGGGTCAGAACCCGGAAGTGGCCAAGGCGTTTGCGGGCTACTGGGACATGCTGCACCGCGGCGGCACCGTGCCTCACGAGATCAAAGAACTCGCGCGCATTCAGATCGCGCAAATCGTCGGCTGCGAATTCTGCGCGCGGCAGACTTCTCCGCTCGCGTCGTCCATCACCGAGGAAGAAAAGAGGAGCTGCGCGCTGCCGAACTGGGAGCACCCCGACCCGAAGACTCGCGCTGCGCTCCACTACGCGCGCACGCTCACGCTCGATGACGGGCGAGACAAGGAAGTCTACGCGGAGCTGAAAAAATTTTACAGCAACGCGGAAATTATCGAGCTATCGGCGTTTTTCTGCCTTACCGCCGGCGGCAACCGCATGGCCAAGAGCTGGAGCATCGAAGCGCACGGCGAAGCGCCCGCGATTCCCAAGGGCGCGATGTCCATCCACGGGACCGAAGAGCCACAGGCTTCGAGCCATACTTCGCGCGCAAGGTAGATTCAGCGCGGACAACGCAGTTATTCCGGCGGCCTTTCGAAATTAACTTTTCCATTCGCTCTCGCGCATTCCGGCAAGGTTGGCTCCCTACCCAGCGATAGATAATTCGTGCCGTGGTGGTCGTGCTAACTCTTGTTTCTCAAGTCCAGGGAGACTCGGACTCTTCCGCCTTGGCGAAGCGCGCGCCTTCTATTTCGTCTTCGTGTAAACCCACAATTCACAGTGAGTTGCATAGGTTGCGAAGAAGGTTCCTCCGCATCCTGGAGATTCCGAATGTCAATAGAATCGCCGATTACTTGATTGGGCAAGCTCCATCCAGTCCTGTCGCGTCACGGTCGAGTGTGTCCCGCATAATTTAATAATCGATTGCCATGAAGGGTGAGACCCCTTGAGTTTGGAAAGTAAAACATCCGAGCGCGACGAATTGCCGTCGGCGCAGGCAGGTCGGCCTGAAGGAGACGGTGCGACCGTGCGGGATTCCGCCAGCTCCTCCGAGGGCCGCTCCAAGCTAGTGGAATACTGGCGCGGCCAACTGGCCGGCGAGCTGCCGCGGCTTCAGTTGCCGTTCGACCGTCCAAGAACTTCCGAAGAGAGCCAGAGTTGCGCGGTGGAAAAATTTGACGTTCCCGGAAGCTTGGCTCAAGGGCTGAGACGACTCGCCCAAAAATCGGGCTGCTCGCTCTACGTCACCCTTCTGGCCGGGGCCGCCATCCTGTTGCAGCACTACTCAGGGCAGGATGAAATGATGATCGGCGGCTCGAGCCCGGAAAAAAATCCTGGCGGGCTTGCGGGCGCAACGGGCAATTTTGAAAATCTGCTCGCCCTGCGCGTGGATCTGTCGGCCAACCCCGCCTTTCATGAACTTCAGTCCCGCGTAGGAGCGGTGTTGTTAGACGCCGTAGAGCACGCGGGCGTGCCGTTTTCCGCAGTGCTGAAGGAAGTTCGTCCGGGCCATGAACCGGCCGGCAATCCTTTATTCAACGTAGTGGTATCGCAAACGTCGCCGCTTCCAATAGGCGTCTCCGCCGCTGAAGATTCGAGCCGCGACTTCATGGAAGATTTGAAATTTTCTTTCGAGGATCGCGGCGAACAACTTTGCGGAGGGATTACATACGCCACTGATTTATTCGACCGCGCCACCATCACTGAAATGGCTCGTCATTGGCTGAATTTGTTGACCGGCGCTTGCGCGGATTCCAGTAAACGCGTTTCGGAGCTGGACATTCTTAGCCCCGAAGAAAGAAATCGAATCGTGTACGAGTGGAACCTCACGCTCGCCGCGTATCCAAAATGCTGCGTCCACGAATTGTTCGAGCGGCAAGCTGCAAAGACGCCGGACCTGACCGCGGTTTTGTCCGAGGGCAAAACGCTGAGCTATCGCGAGCTTAACGAGCGCGCCAATCAACTGGCGCACTATCTCCAGAAACGCGGGGTCGGTCCGGAAGTGCTTGTCGGCATTTGCCTGAACCGCACGCAGGAAATGGTGATCGGGCTTCTGGGGATTTGGAAAGCGGGCGGCGCCTACGTGCCATTGGATCCCTCCTACCCGCGGGAACGGCTGTCCTACATGATGCGAGATTCGGCCGCGAAATTTCTGCTGACGAGCGGCGAACTGAAACGCCTGATTCCCTCCGCCGACGATAAGGCCATCCTGCTCGATTCGGATTGGAAGCAGATCGCCCTGGAAAGTTCCGCGAATCCGGATTCGGGCGCTGTGCCGTCGAACCTGGCTTACGTGATGTACACCTCCGGATCGACGGGAGAACCAAAAGGCGCGATGATTCCGCACAGCGGCCTGGCCAACTATCTGACCTGGGCCATCAGCGCATATGGAGTCGAAGCGGGGCAATCGGTCCCGGTCCACTCCTCGATTTCCTTTGACTTGACGGTCACGAGTCTATATCCGGCCTTGCTCGCCGGCGGAAAAGTCGAACTGCTGCGCGAAGACATGGGGGCGCAAAACCTGATCGCAGCGCTGAAAAAGGCTGAGAACCGCAGTCTGGTGAAGATCACTCCGTCGCAACTAGAATTGCTAAGCCAACAACTCAGCCCGCAAGAGGCGGCAAGCGTCACGAAAACATTGGTGATCGGCGGCGAGGCCCTGCTGGCGGAAAATCTGGTTCTGTGGCGGGAATTTGCTCCCGCGACGCGCCTCCTCAACGAGTACGGACCAACGGAAACCGTGGTGGGATGCTGCGTCTATGAAGTGCATCCCGAGGATCCGCGGACGGGGCCTGTTGCAATTGGCCGGCCCATCGCCAACACACAGCTCTACGTCCTGGACAGAAATTTGCAACCGGTGCCGGCCGGCGTAAAAGGCGATTTGTACATTGGCGGCGACGGTGTAGCGCGCGGGTATCTGAACAGGCCCGAGCTGACCGAGAAAAATTTCATCGCGGATCCGTTTTTCGGAAAAAGTGGAGCGCGGCTCTTCAAGAGCGGCGATCTGGCACGCTATCGCAGAGATGGAACGCTGGAATTCCTGGGCCGCGCGGACGCCCAGGTAAAAGTGCGGGGATATCGGATCGAACTGGGCGAAATTGAAGCGGCGCTGGCAGCTCATCCGGCAGTGCAATCCTGCAAGGTTTTGGCGGTCGAGCATAGGCCTGGAAACAAACAACTCGTGGCTTACGCGATCCTTCAGGGAAATGAATCGCCGTCCGTGGAAGAGGTGAAGGATTTCCTGAAACTATCGCTGCCGGAATATATGGTGCCGGGGCAGATCGTCTTCCTGGATTCCTTTCCGCTCACTCAGAACGGAAAGCTTGACCGCAGAGCATTGCCTGCTCCGACGCACGGAAATATCTCGGCTGCTCATGAATTCGTTGCCCCGCGCACGGAAACCGAGAAGAAAGTCGCAGCGATTTGGGCCGAACTGCTGAACGTTGAGCAGATCGGGATTCACGACGATTTTTTCGACCTGGGCGGACACTCGTTGATTGCGCTCAAGGCCTTATCACGAATACGCGAAGAGTTCGACGCGGATCTTCCCCTGGCGACATTGTTGCAGGCCCCCACCGTTGCGCAACTCGCGGCCTTGCTTCACAACAGAGACTTCATTCCTTCCTGGTCTTTGCTGGTTCCTGTGCGAGCAAGAGGAACCAAGCCGCCGTTTTTCCTGATGCATGCTCTTGGCGGGAATGTCCTGGATTACCGCCGTCTGGTGAACCATCTGGAATCGGATCAGCCTGTCTATGCCTTTCAGGCGCAAGGCCTCGATGGAAATTTAATTAAGGACGCAGCTGTGGAAGAAATGGCGGCCGACTACGTCGCCGAATTGCGAAGCTTTCAACCAGAGGGCCCTTACTTTCTTGGCGGCTTCTCGTTGGGCGGATTGTTGGCGCTGGAAGCGGCGGAGCAACTGACCGCGGCCGGACAGAAAGTTGCTTTGGTCGTCATGATCCAGTCGATCCACCCCGAAGCGGTGGACTATAGGCCGAATACTCCCGCGTTCAATCGGACATGGTACCAAATGCAGAAGCGCGCCAGTCTCGAATGGGAGAATCTATTGCACAATCCGAAGGGATATGCATCGGAGAGGCTCGTGCATCTGTGGGACGCCGTTCGCGTCCGATCTTCGTTCGCTTATCAAAAAATTACTGGCAAAGACCCATCCCAGTCGCCCGAATGGTCCAAGCTTTATTTCTTTGAAGCTGTGGGACTGGAACACAAGAAAGCCATGGAGAAATACCGGCCGGGTCCGTACGGCGGCGATGTTCTGGTCATTCGCGCCAGCGAGCAGTTGGCAGGGTTGATTGCGGATGAGCACCTGGGTTGGGATCGAACTCTCCACGGCAAATTGGACGTCTGCGAGGTTCCCGGGCATCAGGAGAACCTCTTGCTTGAGCCCAACGTATTGCGACTTGCTAAAGAGCTCTCGATTCGATTGAAAGCGTCGCAACGAAAATACTTCAAAGCATCCGGCGGCAACTCCTCGCGCGGGAGTGCGCGGGAGTTTGCGCTTTCCAAATAGTTTGGATTAGAAGCAAGGCGTTGGGCGGGGTGGCCAGAAAGTTTTCGAGGGATTCGTCCATCCACGCGAGTTTTGGGAAACTTCAGAGCGACCAGCCGATCAACTCTTCCAGGATTTCATTCGTTCCGGCGTAGATGCGCTGCACGCGGCTGTCCATCCACATCCGTGCGATCGGATACTCGGTCATGTAGCCGTACCCG
>DATNIO010000200.1:0-9601 GCA_035604385.1 Verrucomicrobiia bacterium
AGGTCCACGGTAAGCACGGAGCCGCGCCCGTACCGAACGGTGCTTGAGCCGTGCTTGTGCAGATCCTCGTCATTGTGGGCCGGGATGTCCCGGCCGGGGAAATTCTGCTCGATCCAGTTCAGGAATTTCGCGTCAATGGCCATCATGTCTTCGTACCGGCCATGAATCGGGCACTCCTTGACCATCCAGACTTGCCCGTCGCGCTCGATGATCTGCGCCTTGATCTCGCCGACCTTTTCGTGCATCAGGTCGCGCCAATCCTTCTTGCCCTCGAAGATCGCATCGCGCGCGTCCTTGACGCAGCCCGGGCAAAGCGAGTCCGTCTGCCGCGGCCAGCCGAGCGTGGGCTTGGATTTTTCCCACGACTTCAGCAGCGGCTTATCCGACCATTTGGGCGTGAAATTCGGATTAGGCTTGTACTTGTTAAAAATTTGGATCGTATCGAAGGTCACGCCCGCGGTCTTGCAAAGGACATAGTCCATTGCTTTCCATACGCGTGTACCTAAAGTTTGAGCCATCTTTCCAGTCCTCCACAGTTGCGATTCGAAAACAGAGCATTCAAAACCGAACGGGAGCCCTCAGTAGAAGAAAACGGCCCCTGATGCCTGAATAGCCTACCAACTACGCCCCCTTGGCGTCTAGGTAAACCTTTCCCACAGTGTACTTTGCATGTTAACCCTTGAAAGCGTCCACAGGGTTGTACCAAAAGGGGCAAATAGTGGGCTGAATGGCAATTGAGTGCAGCCAATGGGAACAGCCCGAAACCGTTTTTTTGTCTCTGCTCCCGAATGTGAACTCATCGCCAAATAATGGCCTTGTCGTTCCCTTTATTTTCAGTAGTAGAAAAGCCCTCGTCAATAATTTGGAAAGGAAAATCGCACACATTGGTTGTCTTAGGCATTTGTCCCAGATCATGTAGTTTTCGTCTAGGGCGGCTAGGGATGCTGCTGGGGGCACTCTAGCCATCGAAAGGGGCAACCTAGGCTTCACAGGTCGGCGTCCAGCGACTTCTATACTTACGAGATCTGGGCCGCTCTTCCCAGCCGACTGCCCGCCGAATCCACGGTCATTGGGCTTGCCCGCTCCGGCCCCCTGATCGGAGCCTGGCAGGGGGCTAAGCACGTGACCAGTACGAAGGCCTACCGCTAGTAAGTTCAAGTTCTAGTTGAAGACGTGGATTACAATCTCGCACAAATCATTGTAAACACGGTCCATAACTGGATCCTGCACTTCCAATCTGTTCTTTAGGGATCTTCTCAAAAGAGCAAGTTGGGTAGAAATTTCCCCAGTACTCACGTACCCACAGATTGGCTCCATCTGCCTATCGCCAAAAAAACACCCCGGGTCCAGACTGTTCTCATACACCCAGTTGAATAAGTCTTAGGAGGCTTACTTTTATGAAGCATTGGTGGTGCGCTGGATGTGAGGCAGAGGTTGGACTGGACAGACACGGCCGATGTGGGATCTGCGGATCGGAAGCCGTGGACTTGATGCTTGGTGAGGACGAGGTAAACCATCCAGTTTCAGCGGCAGCCACGGATTCGGATCCAGTTCCGGCCTGCGCCTGGGCCGAATTGGGAGACTAGACAGGACACTGTTCGAGGTCAACTCACGAAAGGAAAGGAGGCTAAAACCCCGGCACAGCTGGGGGGACACTTAACTCAATGGAACCGGGGAAAAGGAGACACACACATGCGGACCCAGCTACGCGTTATAGGTTTAGTGGTCGTAGCGAGCCTGCTCTGGATAACCCCAATGTTTGCGGTATCCCAAGGGGCGAAGGTGCAAAGCAAGGCTAGGAAGTTCAAGACTCAATACGTAGGAACAGCTTCCTGGTACGGAGAGCAACGACAAGGGCGGAAAATGGCTAACGGCCAACCATTTGATCGCCACAAATTAACGGCCGCGAGTTGGTATTTTCCACTCGGAACGAAGGTCCGAGTGGTGAACGTGAAAAATGGAGAATCCGTGGTTGTGACGATTACAGACCGAGGTCCGAATCTTCGCCTTCACAGGATCCTCGATCTGTCGGAAGCAGCAGCGGAACGCCTGGGTTACGTGGGGCAAGGCCTGACCCCCGTATTTATTTACCCGGTGCCGTCTTTTGAAACGAAGGCCGCAGGTTTCGATTCTGGGCTGACCCGGACACCTGCCAGCCAAGGCCCCGGCGAACTCGAGGCAAAAGCCATCGCCGTGCCAATGTGACCTTTGGCATCCGCCTAAGAGCGCCAGTCAATTCCACGGCGTAGGCGGCACAATCCAAACAATTCCCCTGGCACTCTGCCAGGGCCTGCCGGCAGCGTAGTGGCTGGAGTGAAGTCAGACTCCAGCCACGAGCTTGGAGACGTGCGCGAGATCGTGTTAGTTTGCTCGCCGCGTCCAGAAGTGCACTATTGGCTTGCATCCGGCAATGAAGCGGGGCTTTGCACCGGGGCGTGCATCCAGTAAAGTTCGTCGTATACTGGACGGATCAATTTTGGGGAGCACGCCATGATCCGCCACATCAAGACCGGCCAATCCGCCGAAACCAAAGCCGAAAACAGCGCACAGGTTCGCAAGACTGTGGAAGCGATCCTCGCGGATATTGCCGCGCGCGGCGAAGCGGCTGTGCGCGAGTGCTCGGAAAAGTTCGACAAATGGTCGCCCGCATCCTTCCGCCTCTCCGAAAGCGAAATTGCCGAATGCATACGCGCATTGCCGCAGCAGGTTGTCGACGACATTCGATTCGCGCAGGAGCAGATCCGCAATTTTGCCTTGAAGCAGCGGGCCGCGCTGCAGGACGTGGAAGTGGAGACGATTCCCGGCGTGGTGCTGGGCCACAAGAATATTCCGGTGAACAGCGTCGGGTGTTACGTTCCGGGCGGGCGGTATCCTATGGTCGCCTCCGCGCACATGAGCGTGGTGACGGCCAAGGCCGCGGGCGTGAAGCGGATCATCGCGAGCGCACCCCCCACAGGCGGCAAGCCGCACGCGGCCACGGTCGCGGCCATGCACTTTGGCGGAGCGGACGAAATTTACGCGTTTGGCGGCGTGCAGGCCGTCGCCGCCATGGCCCTCGGCACCGAAACGATCGCGCCCGTGGATATGCTGGTCGGGCCGGGCAACGCGTACGTTGCGGAGGCGAAGCGCCAGTTGTTTGGGCGCGTTGGCATTGATTTGCTAGCGGGGCCGACCGAAACCCTCATTCTCGCGGACGATTCGTGTGACGCCGAAATGGCCGCTGTCGATTTGATCGGACAGGCGGAGCATGGGCCGAGCAGCCCGGCCGTCCTAGTCACCAATTCCGCAAAGCTTGCGGCGGAAGTTCCGGCGGCGATTGAAAAACTCTTCTCCTGGCTGCCGACCGCGGAAATCGCGCGGCAGGCCTGGCAGAATTGCGGCGAGATTATCGTGTGCGACACGCTCGACGAAATGGTGCAGGAGGCCGATCGAATCGCCTCCGAACACGTCCAGGTGCTGACGCGCGATCCGGATTATTTCCTGAAGCGCATGACGAATTTCGGCGCGCTGTTTCTGGGGCATCGCACAAACGTCGCGTTCGGCGACAAAGTGATCGGCACGAATCACACCCTGCCGACGATGAAGGCGGCGCGCTATACGGGCGGATTGTGGGTCGGCAAATTCATCAAGACTTGCACGTACCAGCGCGTGCTCACGGATGAGGCCGCCGCGTTGGTGGGCGAGTATTGCTCGCGCCTTTGCGCGCTCGAAGGCTTTGCCGCGCACAAGGAGCAGGCAGACCTGCGGGTGCGCCGCTACGGCCTGAAAAAGGTGGTGGCTTAGCCGATGGCAACGTCGCGCAAGAAAGGCCAGCCTCAGTCGAATCGCCGTGAGAAGGACCCCAGTGGAACGGGGCATTCCCAATTGTTTCATTCTAAATCACTTAACGGCGAGCGTGGCGTGGCCGTGGTGACGGGCGGCGCGGGGAGCATGGGCACGATCATCTGCGGCGCGCTCGCGCGCGAAGGCATGCGCGTGGTGGTCGGCTACAACCGCTCCGCCGAGAAAGCGAAAACGTTTGCCGCGAGCTTGCCGGGAGGCGGACACGCAGCGCTTGCCTCGCCTGTGACCGATAGCGCGGCGCTGGCCACGTTCGCCGCGGAAATTGGCAGCCGCTACGGCTTTTGCGATGTCCTCGTGAATTGCGCGGGCGTAACGCGCTTCGTGCCGCACGGCGATTTGGACGCGCTCGATGATGCGTTGATCGAAAACATACTTTCCACCAACGTGCGCGGCCCATTCGCGACCGTGCGCGCGCTGCGCCCCCTGCTCGAAAAAAGCAACTACCCCGGCGGCGCTGTGATCGTGAACATTTCCTCGATTGCCGGACTGACCGCGATGGGCAGCAACGTGATTTATTGCGCGTCGAAAGCGGCTGTCGATAACATGACCAAGTCGCTTGCGCGCGCACTCGCGCCGAAGATTCGCGTTGTGTCGATCGCGCCGGGCGTGGTTGACAACGCCTTCATCCGTTCGATGGACCCAAAGTGGCTCGAAGAACAAGTGGGCCGCACGCCGCTGAAGCGGCTCGCCGCCCCCGACGAAGTGGCCTCCGCCGTGATCGCCGCAATCAAACACCTCACCTTCGCCACTGGCGCAATCATTCCCGTGGATGGCGGCCGGCCGCTGAGTTAAGTAGGACAGGCTTCAGCCTGTCTGGTTTTGCCTTTTCTTGTTGGGATTTTACACAAAACCGACAGTCTGAAGCCTGTCCTACTCAATCCCACGGCAGGCCTACGTAATTTTCGGCGAGGCTTGTCATGGCGGCGCGGGAACTGGTTACGTAGTCGAGCTCGGCGAGCTGGCGGCGCTGATCGAAGGCGTTGTCGGTGTCGAAGCGGTGGAGCATGGACGTCATCCACCAGGAGAAGCGCTGGGCTTTCCAGACGCGGCGCAGGCACGTCTCGGAATACCGCTCGAGCAGGTGAGTTTTTCCGGTCTTGTAAAATTCCGCGAACGCCTTCGCCATGATGCGAACGTCGGCCACCGCGAGGTTGAGGCCTTTGGCGCCGGTGGGCGGCACGATGTGCGCGGCGTCGCCAGCCAGAAACATCTTGCCGTACTGCATGGGCTCGACGACGTAACTTCTCATGGACGCGATGTTTTTCTGAAAGATATGGCCCTCATTCAGCTTCCAGCCGCCATCCGCCTCCGTCCTCTTCCGAAGTTCGCTCCAGATGCGGTCGTCGGACCAAGCCTCGATATCTTCGTCGTGCGGCACCTGGAGATAAAGACGGCTGATCTGGCGAGTGCGCATCGTCAACAAAGCGAAGCCACGCTCGTGGTAGCAGTAGACTAATTCGTCGTTTGACGGCGGCGCCTCGGCCAGGATGCCGAGCCACCCAAACGGGTAGACGCGCTCGAATTCTGTGAGCACGCCTGCTGGCAGGCTGGGGCGGCAGATGCCATGGAAACCGTCGCAGCCGGCGATGTAGTCGCAATGCAGGACTTCTTCCTTCCCCGCGGCGTGAAAACGAATGGACGGGCTGGAGCCCTCATAACCGTGCACGCTGACGTCCTCGACATCAAAGAGAATCGGCAGACCCGCTGCGAGCCGCGCGGCGACCAAATCCTTGATGACCTCCTGCTGCGCGTAGATCGTAACCGTCTTGCCTCCGGCGAGATCGTTGAAGTCGATGCGATGGCTGCCGCGGTGAAATCGAAGGACGATACCGTGATGAGTGAGGCATTCGCGCTGGAGGCGCTCGCCGACACCCGTTTCGATGAGCAGCTTGACCGTGCCGTGCTCCAGCAAGCCCGCGCGGACGCGCTCTTCGATGTATTTCCTGCTGCGCGTTTCGATGACGACGGATTCGATTCCCTGCAGGTGGAGCAGGTGGGCAAGCACCAATCCCGCCGGACCCGCCCCGACGATGCCGATTTGCGTGCGCACTGTTTTCCCTCTCGCTCGTTGAGATGTGTTCAGGACTACGCGCAGTTTAGACACACAGGCGCACCTTGTCCACGGCGGGAATGGACAAAATGAAATGCACGCGAAATAGAATCAGGAAAGAATCAGGCGCTATTCGTTCGAGATGGGCCGAAGGACGGCGACGGCAAAATGAGCCAGCAGCGGCGCGCCTTCATCGAGTTGCAACCAGCGCACGCCGCAATGGTCTTTCAGATATTTTCCGACGCGTGCTTCGTTGATGCCGAGATGTTCGGCGAGTTTTTCTTTCAGGTTCGAGCCTTCGCGGCTGCCGCGGCCGCTGCGGAGCATGTTCCCGATCCCTACGCGCAGGGTCTGGCACGCTTCGGCGTAATAGTAGGTCGTCTGGTCCGTGTCCGTGATCAGAAAGACGCCTGGACCGGCGGGCGCTTCTTCGGCTTGCTCGAGCGAATGGATCGAACACGCCAAAAGGCGCCGAAGCTGAGACTCGAGCTGCGCCATGCGCGAGGAAAGCGCGGGATCGCCCGAGCGAACGCGGGCCGACAAGGAAGAACCGGCAGGGGCCGGCTCGTAGCCGCGCGCGGGTTCCGGTTCACGCACTCGTGATTCCGCAATCTCAGCGGATGCCGCGGGACGAGATGCTGGAAACGTTCGCGGCTCAACGACGCGGTCAAACATGGATGGTGGAGCTGGTGGAGCAGCCGGCGCTGCCGACGCGGGAGCAGCGGTGCGCACGCCCTTGTGGCGGCCGCGGCCGCCCCGGCGCCCACGACGCCTGCGGCGGCGGTCCTCCGGGCCGGTCTCGGAAGTTTGCGCTGCTGCTGAGGCCGTGGCTGCGGCCGGCGGCTGTTCGAAAACGGATTCCTGCTCGCCCTCGTTCATTTCTTGCCCGGTTTCGTTGGGCTGTTCTTCGGAAAATTCTGCAATGATGGGCTCCAATCGGCTCACTGGCTCTGCAGTGGTTTCGCTGACGGCTACGCCCGGGTTCGCGGCAGGCGGCGCCGGAATTGGCGCGCCCAAACGGACCAGGCCTTCTTCCGCTTTTTGTTTCCATTGTGGGCGGCGGAAACGCTCGGCGGCCGTGGTGAACCAGCGGACGGCTTCCTCGGTCGTGCCTGCTTTCTCAAAAAGCTGGGCGAGTTCGAACGCCACCATGGCGTCGTGCGTGCGTTCATACAATGCGGATAGCTGGCCGGGGGGATCCGCGCTGGTTCTCGCTTTGCGGATGCGGGCCTGAATTTGTCTCCAATCGCTCACTGGGCGATATTGTAACAGCCGCACGCACGCGGGGCCATAGCTACTCGCGGAAAAGCTACGGGCTTGTTCCGTCCTAAGTGGCGCTACGCGCTTGCCTTGTCGAGAAACTCGACAGACTCGCGGTCCAGTGCGAGATCGACGGACGAAATTAAATCCCGCAACTGCTCCAGATTCGTCGCGCTCACAATGGGCGCCGTAATGCTGGGGCGCGCCAACAGCCATGCGAGAGAAATCCTGGCAGGGGTTGCATTGTATTTTTTTGCGATCTGATCGAGCGCCCCGAGAATCTTGAAGCCACGCTCGTTGAGATACCTTGTTACGTTGCGGGCGCGGGCCTTTCCCGCCACATCGCTTTCCGAACGGTATTTGCCGGTGAGAAAACCGCCGGCCAGAGGGAAATAATTGATGACGCCGAGTCCTTCCTTTTCACATACCGGTTCGAGGTTGTTCTCATATTCCGCGCGCTCGATGAGGCTGTAGTTCGGTTGAAGAGTTTGATACGCCGGCAGGCCGGATTTCCTGCTCGTTTCCAGCGCCGCTGCGAGTCTCTCTGCCTTGTGATTGGAGGCCCCGATGGCTCTGACTTTCCCTTGCTTGAGGAGTTCCGCGTAGGCTCCCAGAGTTTCTTCCAGCGGCGTGTCCGGGTCGTCGATGTGCGACTGGTACAGATCGATGTAGTCCGTTTGGAGGCGCCGCAGGGAATCTTCCGCGGAGCGCAGGATGTGAGATTTCGACAGCCCCTTTTTCCCATCGCCCATGTCCATTCCAACTTTAGTTGCGACGATGATTTTATTTCGATTTCCGCTTCGCTTCATCCATTCGCCAAGAATGATCTCCGACTCACCGCCCGTGTGGCCGGGCACCCATTTGGAATACACGTCCGCGGTATCGACTGCATTGAAACCGGCCGCTGCGAATGCATCCAGCAGCTTGAAAGATGTGGGTTCGTCCACTGTCCAACCGAAGATGTTTCCTCCAAAAACGAGAGGAGAGATCTCCAGTCCGGTTTTGCCCAGCTTGCGCTTATTCATCTTGAGCCTTTCTTACGTGATGCGCGTTTCTTGCCACGTCTTGGATGACATCCCGAAAAGGAATGGTACACGACTCGCGAGTAGGACGGGCTTCCGCCTGTCTTCTTTTGACTTCTGCCGCGGCAAAAAATCAAAACAAGACAGGCTGAAGCCTGTCCTACTAAAATCGATCCATGACGAATGCCAAACCCGCGGCGCGAACCATTGAACTCGCTCGCGCTGCGGGATTCGATCTCTGCGGCATCGCTCCGGCGGCGGAATTTCCCGAGCTTGCGCATCTGGAGGAGTGGCTCAAGCGCGGCCACGCCGGGGAAATGCGCTACCTGCGGGACGCGCGGCGCCGCTCACCTGCGAATGCCATGCTAGGCGCGCGCAGCGTGATCGTGTGCGCGCTCAACTACAACACCGCGCTTCCCTTTTCGACTGATGCGTCGCCGCCAGCGAATCCGCACGATGGTCCTCGCGGATGGATCTCCCGCTATGCCTGGGGCGATGATTATCATAATGTCCTTGGCGAAAAACTCGAAACGCTGATCGAGCATTTGCGCCGTGAATTCACGGAACCCTTTGAGGCGCACGCCTACGTGGATACCGGCCCGATCGTCGAACGCGTCGCCGCAAAATATGCTGGGCTTGGCTGGCTGGCCAAGAACACTTGCCTCATCAATGAAGATCTGGGTTCGTGGTTGTTCCTCGGCGTGATCGTGACGACGCTTGATCTCGCCGCGCCGCTGGGCGCCGCGGAAACGCCGGCGCCGGATTTGTGCGGGAATTGCAGCCTGTGCATCGACGCTTGCCCCACGGGCGCCATCGTCGAGCCGTACGTTCTGGACGCGCGGCGCTGCATCTCCTACCTGACGATCGAGCTGCGCGGCGCGATTCCGCATGAATTGCGCGAGCCCATCGGACGGCACGTTTTCGGCTGCGACATCTGCCAGGACGTTTGCCCGTGGAATCGCCGCGCGCCCGTGACGGCGCTGCCGAATTTCCTGCCCCGCCAACGAGAAGAATACTCGTTACTTTCGCCGGAATTGGAATGGCTGATCGCGCTTCCCGAAGAAAAATTCCGCGAAGTCTTTCGCGGGAGTCCTGTGAAGCGGACAAAGTGGCGCGGGCTTTTGAGGAATGCGTGCGTCGCGGTTGGAAATTCCGGCCTGCGTGCGGGCGAGCTGCGCTACGCGGAAATCTGCGCGCGGCTTTCGGAATTGGCCGCGTCCGGGGACGCAAATCTTGCGGAGCACGCGCAATGGGCGCTCGGCCGGCTCGGCATCACATCCCAGCCGATGCCCGCCTGAAGTGTAAAGTGCCAAGACATCATTTACAGTCGTTGCCAGGACATCCTTTACACTGGGTCTTTCGATTCCTTGGGTGTTTCTTGCGCGGAGGACGCGGAGGGAGCCCGGAGGGCGACCGGAGCGTCCTC
>DATNIO010000201.1:0-7182 GCA_035604385.1 Verrucomicrobiia bacterium
GCAGACCGCGGGCGGTTCGGCCAGCCAGCAGCAAAAAGAAATCGACGAAGCGCTGCAAAAACTCGATCAGCTCGCGCGCCGCCAGGAAGAGTTGGCCCAGCAGCAGCGCAACAACCAGCAAAGCTCCGAGCAGCGCTGGCAACAGGAAATGCTGCGCCGCCAGGCCGAAGAATTGCAGCGCCAGATGGAGCAGATGGCCCGCAACAACGGCCAGAGCGGATCAGGTTCGCAATCCAGTTCGCAGCAGGGCGGCGCGCAAGGCAGTTCCTCGTCGGGCGCTTCCGGACAGTCGGGTTCCTCCGGACAATCGGGCGCGGGAGGAAAGTCGGGCGACCCGCGCGTCCAGCAGTCGCTTGACCGGCTGCGCCAGGCGACCGACGACATGCGCCGCGCCACATCCCCCCAGCAAAGCGAAGCCGAAGCGCGCCGCGCCGCCGATCGCTTGAAGGAAGCCACCGACCTGCTCGGCAGCATGCGCCAGCAGCAATCGGCCACGAAGGTTGATTCCCTCGCCGACGAGGCTAGCCGCCTCACTCAGGAAGAGCGCGACCAGGCCGGCCGGATTCAGCAATCCTTCGGACAGGGCATGGGCTCGCAGGCTGGAGCAGCGGAACGCAGGAAGCTCGCCGACGACCGCGAGAAACTCGCTAACGACATGGGTGGCCTGGAAAAAAATCTGCAAGACACCGCGCGCGAACTCGCCACCAACAATCAGAACGCCGCCTCCACCAAGTTGCGCGAAGCTCTCGGCGACATGCAGCAGTCCGACCTGCGCGCGCGCATTCAGCGCGGCGCGGACTGGATGCGCCGCGGCATCGATCCCAACGCGAATGGCATGGAGCCGGAAATCGCCGCCGGAATGCAGCGCCTCGAAAAAGAAGTGCATGACGCGCAGCAGGCCATGGGCGCAGCCCCGCAGCCAGGGAACGATTCGCAGCAGGGGATTCAAACGGCGCTGAACCGCGTGGAGCGGCTGCGCAACCAGCTCGGCGGTCTGTCGCGCGACGGCCAGGGACGCCAGCAAGGACAGGGGCAGGGACAAGGGCAACAGGGTGGCCAGGGGCAGAATGGCAGCCAGCAGTATGGCCGCAGCAATCAAGGCGCCTGGAGCCCCAACGGCGGCCCCGGCGCAAGAATCGGCGGCGGCGACAACGGCGGAGCCTACGGCAACACGAACAACGGCGGCGGAGCCTACGGCACGGTGTACGGCAATCTGGACACTGGAAACAACACACCGCGCGGAGGGCCGCCGGTTCAGCCCGACAATTCTCCGGTTCCCCCGCAGCGCGCCTATGAAGACACGCTGCGCGATTTGAATCAGCTTCGCCAGGCCGTACGCGAAGACCCTGAAACGGCCAAGCAAGTTCAGGAACTCATTCAAGAAATGGAACGCCTCGACCCGAGCCGCTTCCCCGGCAACCCCGCGCTCGTCGAGCAGCTCCATTCCCAGGTGCTCGCCGACGTGGACAAGCTGGAACTGCAATTGCGCCGCCAGCTCGACGACAAAGATTCCGGCCAGGTCCGCAGCGGCGACACGAAAACCGTGCCGCAAGGCTACGAAGAATCGGTTGCCGAGTATTACCGCCGCCTGAGCAAGAACAACAAGTAGGTTTAAGTGGCGCAGGCATCAGCCTGTGGGGGTTCGTCCTTGCAAGTACCAAACCCCACAGGCTGAAGCCTGCGCCACAAAGATCCTAATGCTTCGCCAAAGGCTTGCGTGGAAGAAGCTGATCCGCGTTCGCCGTCATGTAGACAAACGAAGCAACGATCGCGGCCATCTGCTTCAAGTCCGCTGCCTGGATTCGTTCGTATACATCCATGTTCGTGTGGTGAGTGCGGGTTTCGTATTCGATCGGGTCTTGAATGAATTGGAAGCCGGGCAGGCCGACCTCATCGAATGAAACGTGATCGGTGCCGCCGACGCTCCGAGCCGAAAGCGTGGTCATTCCCTCGGCCTTGAACGGCTCCATCCACTTCTCAAAAATGGGCCGCACACCTTCGTTGTCCTGCAAATAAATTCCGCGAATTTTTCCAGTGCCGTTATCCACGTTGAAATAGGCCGAAAGCTTCGCGTCGCCGGGCTTGAGGTCCATCGTATTTCGGTCGGCGAGATGTTCCATGACGTAGGCGCGCGACCCGAGGAGCCCTTCTTCCTCGCCCGTCCATAGAGCGAGACGCACGGTGCGCCGCATCTTCGCGTTGCACGATTTCAGAATGCGCATCGCCTCCATGATCACGGCGGACCCGGCGGCGTTGTCCGTCGCCCCTGTGCCGCTCGCCCAGGAATCGAAGTGCGCGCCGAGCATGACCACTTCATCGGCTTTGTCCGTGCCCGGGATTTCCGCGACGATGTTGAACGAATCCGGATTGTCGTCGTAAAACTTGTTCGCGATGTTGATCCGCAGCGTCACCGGAATGTTCTTCTCGAGCGTGCGGAAGATGCGCCCGTAGTGCTCGACATCCACGGCGACCCGCGGGAGCACCGGCGCGGCCTTCGGATCGCGCGAGCCTCCGGTCATCACGGTCATCGTGCCGCCGTCGTGCGGCGCGGGTTCCAGCCACGCCACGGCGCCTTCGTCGGTCAGAAATTTCACCAGCTTATCGTTGAACTCCAGTTGCTTGCGCAGACGGTCGCGCGTGGCCTTGTCGGGAGGAGGCTCGGGCGGGCGCGGCGGCGCGAGGTCGGCCAACTCCTGATCGGTGAAGCGATGCGCCGGGGCCTCGAACTGCGCTTCGACCACGCGCATGGGCGCGGTTAGCACAAACATCCCTCTGAGCCTCCCGCGATAAAAGGCGAAGTCTTCTTCTCTTTCGATTCTTGCGTAGATCGCATCGGCGGTGATGGGTCCATTCGTTCCCGGCGTCCACGCTTTGGGATACGCGATCAGCGGAAAATGCCGCGGCGCAATTTCGCTCGCTTCAAAGACTTCGTTGGACCAGCCGCGCCCGAACGGCCCCCACATCTCCTCGTGCACATTCGCGAGGCCCCAGGCGCCGAGCGTCTTGACGGCGTACTCGCCCGCCTCCCGGATATTCGGCGAATTGGTCAGCCGCGGTCCGTACACGTCCGTGAGATAGCCCGCCACCTCCATGATGTGCGAATGCTGGGTTTCTTCGTCTTGGAACTTGCCGATAACCGCAGGGTCAGGCGCGAGCCAGTCCGTCTGCGCCGGCGCCGCCCAGGCGAACGAGAATGCCAAGGCCACAACGGCGGCTAATTCCCCGCATAGACGAGTGTTTCGTTTCTCCATAGCCGCTCAAATTCTACCCTGAGAATGGAATCGCACGTCACTCATTCACGACTTCCGTGTCAGCTTGAAAGCCTCCTTCGCACACTGCTCAGTCATTAGACTTCTCAGGACTTGTGGCCAAAGTGCTAATGCCGGATCGGGCCCGCAAATCACCCCAGGAAGAGCCTCAACATCGCAAAGTCGTTTGGATGGCGTCACTTCGAGCCCCGAGCCAGCTTTTAGATCGCTTTGGCCGCTCAAACAGGTTCATTTTTTAGACTCTTCGGTACATCCGTACCATGGCAGCCGTCCTGTGATCCTGCAAATATCGTGGGCCGATCGAATTCAAATTGAAACGGTCAAATCAGACGGAACACTGCGTTCCGAAGGAGGTCTGGAAGCAAATGCGGTACTTATCAAAAGCTCTTGTCGTTGCGATTGGCTTACTCGCAATCGGTGGCATATCTTCGTCCGTTCGTGCCAACGATATGCTGGTCGGCTCATTCACATTGAACCATCCCACTCAGTGGAATAAAACCATGCTCCCCGCCGGCACCTATAAATTCAAGCTGATCCGTACTCAGACGGACGCCAATATGCTTGTGGTCACTGGCGAGAAGCAATCCATGGATCTATACGTCTTTGCCCAATCGGCCTGTGAGACCTGCCGGAACGCTGGGTTGACTATCGAGGTGCAAGGCGACCATCGCGCCGTCACCGCGTTGAGACTGCCGGGATTTCACGTGGATTTCAGCGTGCGCGGGTCATTGGTGGATGCCAAAGCGGAGTCGGACCATGTCACTCCTTATTCCGAGCAAATCGATGTTCGCGTAAATCCAAACTGAATTCACGGTCTCGTCCGGCCCTGCTGCCTCTTTGCTCGTGGCGCGGCGGGAGCGCGCAGTATCGCTCTCGCACAATCCGGGAATGCCCTCTCAGGAGCGCCTCACAGCCAAATAGTTTTGCTGATTGTCAGGAAACTGGCATAGAATGGGACCATGAAAAAGAGAGTTTCTAAGAAAGAAAAGGCCGCTCTCGCTCTTACGCTGATCGCAGAGGAGCACTTGAAATCCTACCCTGTCGAGGAACAAGAGCGGATGATCCGGGCGTTTGGTTTGAAGATTGCCGAACTTAAAAGGAAGCGCGCCAAATCTTCAAAAGCTCGCGCAATTTCTCAGGGTCGTCGGCAAGCTTCATCTCGCGGATAGCATCCACAAACTCACGTTCCGTCCTCAACGTCAGGGCTTCGCGAAATTTTTTCAAAAGGTCTTCTCGCCGACGCAAAGCCTCCACGTCAACGCGGCGTTTGCCCCGGCTTTTTTCCTCCCTCATCACATCCCGAATGTCCGAATCCTTCGGATCATCAGCCATTTTGTACTCTCCGTTCCTCGCAGCGAGAAGAATTACATATATCTTGGCCCGCAACTTGCGACCGCGCTTTACAGCTGATTCTAGGATGTCTGGCCGCCACTTATTCACTACAAAAACAAAAACCCACGCCATCAAGCTGGATTTTTCCAGCTCGGATGCGTGGGTCGCGAAACCGACAAACTCAGGTTTGGCACCTTCGCTCTAGCTTTTTTTACGAGGCCTGTCACCTACGCGGTTCGTTTGCACCGACTGAAGGGCACGAAACAAATCCGGGCCTCGTTAAGCGATGGCCTGACTCCTTTTCAGCCAACCGCACCTGCTGCCGGTTTCTTCCGCTCCCTTATGGCCGCCAACCTATCATTCCGCCCGTTGTTTTTCAAGAGCACTGCGCAGAAGATCCACGCTTTGATGCAGCGGGAAGGATTTCTCGCTGCGTAAGGTTTTAGCGATGGTGGATAGTAGCTTGTTTGTCTCCTGCAGAAAGGTAACACCGGCGAGGAGCAATGCTATCAAAATCCAACCTTGCAAGGAGTTCATTGGATACCTCCGAAGACAAGCATGCCGGGAAAGGCAACCCAGATCAATCTAGAGAATAAGCAACGTAGAACTAACCGGTCAATGGCCCGCGCACCGACTGGCGTGGCTGTGGTATTCTATGGGGGTCGAAGGCACTTGTAATTCCTCTCGGAATCGAACGTGGGGGCTGCAAGTTCGCACTTGCAGCCTTTTCTGTTTTCATCGCTGCGCCGAAACGACAATCGAAGAGAAAGCTAGGATTCCATGCCACAGATTCGCAATATCGCCATCATCGCACACGTGGACCACGGAAAAACCACGCTGGTGGACGCCATGCTCCACCAGAGCGGCGTGTTCCGCGACAATCAGGTGGTGATGAAGCGCGTGATGGACTCGAACGATCTCGAGCGCGAGCGCGGCATCACCATCCTGACGAAGAACACGGCGCTGTTTTATCACGACACGAAAATCAATATCGTGGACACTCCCGGCCACAGCGACTTTGGCGGAGAAGTCGAACGCGCGCTGAAAATGGTGGACGGCGTCCTTCTCCTGGTGGACGCGAGCGAAGGCCCTTTGCCTCAGACGCGCTACGTCTTGCAGAAGGCGCTCCAGGCCAAGCTTCTTCCCATCATCGTGCTGAACAAGATTGACCGCAGCGACGCCCGCACCGCGGTCGTCCTTGACGAAATCTACGATCTTTTCATCGATCTCGAAGCCACCGAGGACCAGCTCGATTTCCCGGTGCTCTACACGAACGCGAAGACGGGGGTCGCGCACCGGAAGCTGGACGACGGCTCGACGAATCTTCAGCCGCTCTTTGAAACCATCGTTTCCGCGATTCCCGAGCCGAAGGGCGATCCGAACGGCGTTCTACAAGCGCAGGTCATGAATCTGGACTACAGCGATTTTCTCGGGCGCATCGCCATCGGGCGCGTGTTCAACGGAACGCTGCGCCGCGGCGCCGATGTAGGTATCTCTAAGCGCTCGGGAGAACTCGTTCCCACGCGCCTCACAAAGCTCTACACATTCTTCGGCCTCGACCGCATCGAGGCGGAGGAAGTTCCCTGCGGCGACCTCGTCGCCGTCGCCGGCGTCGAAGGAATTCAAATCGGAGAGAGCCTGACGGAGCTCATAAATCCCGCGCCGCTCGAGCCCCTGGTTGTGGACGAGCCGACGCTGGCGATGAATTTCACCGTGAATACGGGACCGCTGGCCGGCCGCGAAGGCCAGTGGGTCACTTCGCGCGACTTGCGCGCGCGCCTGCAGAAGGAATTGCTCACCAACGTCTCGCTGCGCATCACCGACTCGGAAACCACCGACGTGTTTCGCGTCTTCGCGCGCGGCGAATTGCAGCTCGCCATCCTGATCGAAACGATGCGCCGCGAAGGCTACGAGCTGATGGTCGGCAAGCCGGAAATCGTGGTGCGCGAGGAAAACGGCAAGAAACTCGAGCCGCTCGAGCGGCTGGTGGTCGATTGCCCGGAATCGTTCGTCGGCGTGGTGATGGAATCGCTCGGCAGGCGCCGCGGCGAGCTTGGGAAAATGGTGAATCACGGCTCGGGCTGGGTGCGCATGGAGTTCACGATTCCCTCGCGAGGCCTGATTGGATTGCGCGGCCAGTTGCTCACGGACACGCGCGGCACCGCGCAGTTGCACACGCTGTTCGAGGGCTGGACCGAATATGGCGGCGAAATGGCCTCGCGACCGACCGGCGCGCTCGCGGCCGACCGCGCGGGCCACACCACCGCTTTCGCGTTGTGGAACCTGCAAGAGCGCGGCGAACTGTTCGTCGGCCCGGGCGAGGAAGTCTACGAAGGCATGGTCGTCGGGGAAAACTCGCGCGACGCCGACATGGACGTCAACGTCACCAAGGAAAAAAAGCAGACCAACATGCGCGCGTCGAGCGCCGATGAGGCCATCCGCCTGATCCCGCACCGCCAGTTGAGCCTCGAACAAGCCATCGAGTTCATCGCCGACGACGAGCTCGTCGAAGTCACGCCGAAATCCATCCGCCTGCGCAAGAAAATTCTCGACACCAAGAAGCGCCCCAAGCGCTGGCAGC
>DATNIO010000202.1:0-23880 GCA_035604385.1 Verrucomicrobiia bacterium
CTACGAATAGAATAACGCGCTCGCGTCGGACGTGCAGCGCCAACACGTATGGAAATCCCGTCACCCACGGCCTCGAAAGCGTCTTCGTCCGAATGATCGTCTCCAAAATAAAAAGGAAGAGCGCGGCAGCGCGCCGGTTTGGCCAGGAATTGTTGCACCGCGATTCCTTTGCCCTGAATGCAGCGCGGAACGATCTCCGCGTCGCGAAGGTTTTCGATCACACGCAGAGATTCCTGAAAAGGACGCAACAGGGAACGAAGCCTGCGGCGGGCTCGCCGTTGCGCCGGCGGCGCTGCGCCGAGAAAGTGAACCGACAAGCTGAAACGCTTGTCTTCCACCCAGATACCGGGAATGGTAGAGAGATGACTCGAAAGTTGTGTACGAACGGACCGGAGGGCGATGAGCGCCGAGCCTGGAAGCGGAGAATGACCGCTTCGCTCCCATCCGTAAAGGCCATAGTAACGGATTCCGGGGAGGCCGATATATCGCCGCAGTTCGGAGCGGCGACGGCCACTGATCACGACAAGTGTGACGCGCCGATGACGCGCGAGGCGCCGTAACACCCGGCGGGCCGCGGGCTCCAAGCGCACCTGGTCGGGGAAGGGTGCGATATTGACAAGCGTGCCGTCAAAATCGAGAAACACGGCAACGCGGCAGATCGACCGGATTTGAGCGGCGACGCGAGCCCAATCCGCGACGAGGCTAGGAGCCATATGCTTGAATCGGCTCATCGAGCTTCGACGCGCTCCGGGGCATCAATACGAATCTCCGTCAGGTCGGATAGCAGGCCGGCGGCCCAGCGGTAAATGTTATTTTCGCGGACGCCGGAACGCAGCCGTTGCATGCGGACGGACTGTTCTTCTTCGGACATATCGAGTGCGCGGTGGATGGCCCCCGCAAGTTGCTGGACGTCATACGGGTTGACGAGAAGCGCATCGAGGAGCTCGAGCGCGGCGCCGGCGAAGGTGCTGAGAATCAGTACGCCGCGGTCGTCCTGGCGAGAGGCGACAAATTCCTTGGCGACAAGATTCATGCCGTCGTGCAGCGATGTGACCAGGCACAAGGATGCGGCACGGTAGAACCGCTCGATTTCCTGATGCGTGTGGTGCCTCTTCACAAGCACGATCGGTTTCCAGCGGCCGGCCTGAAAGCGCGCGTTGATCCGGTCAGCTTCCGCACTGACTTCGTCCAGAAACTTCTTGTAGCGGTCGATGTGAGTCCGGCTTGGAGCGCCAATCTGCACGAAGGTGAATCGCCGCTGATAAGCCGGGTTCAGTTCTAGAAAGCGCTCGATTCCACTGAAACGCTCTAGAATCCCCTTTGTATAATCGACGCGGTCGACGCCAACGCCGAGCAGGGTAGCTTCTATTCCCAACTCTTCGCACAATGCGGCGCGCTCCGAGCCGGAATTGCGCGGCGGCTCGGCCTGCGTCGCGATTTCGGGAAAGGCCACGCTGATGGGGTATGGGCGCACGCGCGTGACGTGGCCCTGACGGTTCACAGCGAATCGGTCCCACTCGGTGATCGCCTCCACTGCGCAGTCCACAGTTTCCAGGAAATTGTTGCAGTGCGACTGGATGTGAAATCCGATGAGATCAGCTCCCAGAAGACCGTCGACCAGTTCGCGCTGCCAGGGACAAATGCCGAAGGCTTCCGCATTGGGCCAGGGAATGTGCCAGAAGATGGCGACACGCGCATCCGGACGGGCTTCTTTGATCATTCGAGGGAGCAGCGCAAAGTGATAATCCTGAACGAGAAGGATGGGCGATTTAGTGCCTTCCATTTCCGCGAGGACGGCGTCGGCAAACCGGCGGTTCACCTGCTGATACTGAAACCAGTCCTCCGGCCGGAATACCGGGCGCGCATGCGCGATGTGACATAGGGGCCAAAGGCCTTCGTTGGAAAAGCCCGCATAGTAGCCCTTCTCTTCTTCGCTGCTGAGCCAGACGCGCCGCAGCGAATACGCTGGATGATCGGGCGGGACTCGCAGGCAATCATGCGCGTCAACCGCTTCGCGGTCGGCGCTGCCTGAGCCGTGAGCGATCCATGTGCCGTCGCAAGCGATCAGGACCGGTTCGAGCGCGGTGACGACGCCGCTGGCGGGCACGATGACGTCCACGGATTTGTCTTTGTCGTTGAAGACGTGCATATAAGGCTCGCGATTCGAGACCACGAACAGCGGCTTATTCTGCAGCTTGTTCCGCACGCTGACGCGCAGGCGCTCCGCCGTCCACTGGGACACATGAGAATCGCGCAGGCGCGCTTCCTCTTCCGCGTTGGCTCGGGCGACGCTTAGATCGCGAGCTAAATGCGTGACTTCCCGATGGATCTGGTCAAAAACTTCTCCTGGGGCAAGTAGAGGGGCGGCATCTGACTGACCGGTCCGCAGCATCCGAAGCCATTTCGTGGTTTGCGCCAGCGGGTCCGTGAAGTTCCAGCGAACCAGCACGAGCGCAAGCAGCGAGATGATCAGCGTTTGGAGGGTTGCGTTGAGCAAAGAATCGCGCAGTGTGTGAGAAATCTGCGTATCGATATAACCGGCGTCTTGCAGGACCACGAGGGCGCCCGCGGTTCGTCCATTGAGGCGGAGCGGCAAGGCATACAGGTGAAGCGGCATTTCACGAATGCGGACAAATTCGCCGTAGCCAAGGCCATGACTGGCGGCGCGGGCAGCGGCCGCAGGTCGTGATTTGAGTTGAGGTGCAAGGCCGGACGTCGCGGCGAGAATGGAACCGCTGGCGTCGTAAACGGCAATCGCTTTCAAATTTTCGCGCTCGCTCAACCGATCGATCGCCTCTTGGAGGCTTCCTTCGGGCGTCGGATCGAGCAGGGGTTCAACGGAATCCCGAAGGCTGGCGCCGAGAATTTCCGCGCGATTCGAGAGATCGCTGCGGAGGATCCGCCTCTGCGTATTCACCTGATACGCGGCAAAGAGCAAGCAGCCGGCGGCCACGCTCACAATCAGAGGGACCACCATTTTCAATGTGGTGCGCATCGAAATGCTTAAACTCCTAGAGCGCCGAACAACGATCCGATCTGTTCCAAACTGAACAAGCGGCTCCCCGGAACCGATTTAGCTTGGCGATCCGCGGAGGTGCCCCGCCAAGTTGAGAAATCGACCATGCTGCTTCCATCGCCCTTTATTCCAACAAGTCGCTATATTCCATACTCTCCTAGATGATACACGCGGTGAACCGATCAGGATTGGCGCTTTATGAGGAGCTGTGTTTACTGGTGACGGTCTGGGCAACAAGGAAATTGCCCCAGGGTACACGCATCGCACGGCCTTTCGGGGCCGATGGCTTGACAAGGAGCGGCTTACAACGCGCAGGCGTATTTTGAAGGGCTTTGAATGTCGCGACGATCCCGGTCAACAGAAGAGACTATTTTTGTCCGCCGGGATCCGCCGGGAATATCACCAGTTCAGTTCGGCACGGCCTAAGTGCTATGGTCGCGCTGACTTAAAGCGTACAGGATGAGTTCCACGCGGCTGGATATTCCCAACTTCTCAAAGATTCGGCTGATGTAGTTCCTGATGGAATGTTCCTTTACTTTGAGGATCTGAGCAATTTCGCGGTTCTTCAGGCCGTCAGCCACGAGATGAACCACTTCTTCCTCACGATGGGTCAACAGGGGCATTCCATCGGATTTGCTAAGGTGAAGTGGCTTAATATGAGTGAGCGCGTTTAAAAGAAGTTCGACATCCTGGTTACTGGCCCAGATTTGACCCTGATGCACGGCTCGGACGCACTTCGACAGCGATTTCAAGGAATGACTTCGATAGAAAACGCCCCGCGCACCGTCACGAAAGGCGTTCAGCACTCGCTCAGGCTTGGAACTCTGCAGGAGCATGATGGCAGGAGTACCATGAGAGGCCCGGGCCTTCTGAAGGACCTTGATGCCTGCTTCGGGGCCGTCCTGAAGCTCCTCACTGATCGATGCGACGTCCGCTCCGTGCGATCCCAGCTCGCCGATAATCTTCTGAGAACTGCCGGTCAAGGTTTCCACCGTGAAACCTTTTCGGCCATGCGCGAACGCATTCTTCAGCAACTCACCCGTCATGTTGTCCGCCGTGACAACGAGGACAGAGATGCGATCTTTAGGCCGTCGAAGAGACTGGGACATCCGACTGCCTCCAAAACCCTTAATAAAACATGTTCGGGGGACACCGAACGAAATTTGAGTCGCTGTCCGTGGTCCAGGTTAGCGACTTTCTATATCCAGGAACGTGCCTAATAATAACGGTTTAATGAATCACTTGCAATACATATGAATCGTGAAACCTAACCCTGCCACACTTGAGATCCATGGGACCGGATGCAAGATTCTAGTGACCAGTTCAGCATGTTTACAATCGTAAGCTTCCTGAGAAGGGGCAAAATTAGCTGTCCTTCCCCGCGCAAACAAAGACTAAGTTTCACTGAATTTCCTACCCAGCAGCACCCTTAAATCTCACCATAGTTCTCTCGGTTACTAAGAAAGCAGAATGAGGCTCTCAGGCCTTTGCTTCTTCAGTGGGCACGATGCTAGCAGCAGGCAAATCAATCCATAACTCCTGTGAATACAGCAATGTATACGAATGAATGGAGAGCGCGAGTTGGAAGTATCAATGTCCATTTTTGAAAGTGAAACTCGGAGGGAAAATGAAAATTCATGGACAATTGCCCCCTCCCTTTGTGGACGGATGCCCCGAGATGGTTGTCGTCAATCTTTACTCGAAGCATGTCCACAGACTTGTAGATTAGATCCCTCAACGATGGGAGGCAGCTGGCGCAGGGATGAGGAATTTTAACTACGGTAGGAGGTCTCTCCTAAAGCGGGGCTTAAGGCCACTTGTGGACAATCCCCCAATCCCCTACCCTTCGTAACACTGGGAAACGCCAACACCCCAGGAAAAGCGGAGACATTTCAATCGCACACCGATCCGAGTTTTCGGTCGAACGAAGGAAGGGCATTCGCTACCGGATGAATGCCTCGGTCCTGTTTCGCTGGGGTGGCCCGGAGAACGGGCACTACCAAGGCGAAGGAGTCACACGAGACATGAGTGTGGCCGGCACATTCGTTTTGACCGCCACTTGTCCCCCTCCGAATTCTTTGGTCCAGATGGAGGTTTTTCTTCCCCTTTCCGATGGCGGGTCAAAGGCGCTGATGAAAGCCGACATGATCGTATTGCGAGTGGAACACGATGTCGCGGGCAACAAGCGCAGCGGATTTTCGGCAGTCGGCAAAGGATTTTCGTTGCGCACCTTTTCAGACCGAGCGTCACAACTCGTTGACGGCCTGATCAAAGAATCGGAAGAGTCCATGGAAGGGCAAGAATGAGCTGTGCGGACCGAATTGCCGGAAAGGGCCATCGCGAACTGGCCGCTCGCTCTTCGAATCGGGCCAAGAGCCGCGCAGGTTCGATTCGGAATTAGGCCGCGTAAACAGCCAGCGCGCGTTCTAGATAGCCGAATTTGTTGCTGTTTCAATTAGGGCCCTGCGGAAGACGGTTTAGCGGGCTAGTTCTTAAGGCAGAAATGGGACTGAGAGGGCGAAGCTGTGTCGACGTCACAGGTCAACATCAAATCCTTGGTGCAAGTTCCTCCGCTCCATTGCGCTTCGGAGGAATCGAGCTGGTACGCGGTTCACACCATGTCTCGGCACGAAAAGCGGGTGGCCGCGCAATTTGAAGAAAAACGTGTGTGCACGTTTCTTCCACTCCTCCGTCAAATCCACAAGTGGAGCGACCGAAGGAGCGTGGTGGAAGTCCCCATGTTTAGCTGCTATGCCTTCGTTCGAATCGCGCAGACGACCGAAGATCGGCTGAAAATATTGCGGACGCCGGGAGTGCTTGGATTCGTGGGCAGTGAAGGGCAAGGAACTCCGATTCCGGAGGAGCAGGTCGAGAGTCTGCGGACCGCGTTCAACGAGAACATTCCGTGTTTCCCGCATGCGTTCATCAGTGCGGGGAGGCGCGTGCGCATCCGGGGTGGATCGCTTGACGGCGTCGAGGGAATTCTCGTGCGACAAGGCGCGGATCAAAGCCTGGTTGTATCGGTGGAGCTGCTGCATCGATCGGTCGCGATTCGAGTGGAAGGGTATGACATCGAGTTGATTTGACGTTTTTCAACTCTGAATCTTCGAGACGCGGAATGCTATTTCGCCCCAGCTCAGGAGCCGTGACAAAGTGGGGGGAGAATTCGAAATGAATCTTTGTAGATCCACCTTGAAAATCCTGACTTTCATCTTGATCTTGTCTTCCGCTGCGCTTCCCGCTGCCGGACAGAAAATTGCAGTGCCAATCGCGAATGGTAGCGTGCAACCCAACATCACGAACAATGCTCCGCAAGCGACATCCAGTGAATCCGGTCCTGGCCTTCACAAACGAATCTGGCGCTACCGGATCAATCCGAGCGACATCCTGGAACTGACTTTCCCCCTTTCGCCGGAATTTAATCAGACGGTCACCGTCCAACCGGACGGCTACATCACCCTGCGCGGCGTTGGAGATCTGCCGGTCGCGGGACAGACGCTTCCGGAACTCACCGAGTCCATCAAGACGGCGTATTCCAAAATCCTGCAAGACCCGGAGATCAACGTTGACCCCAAGGAATTCGAGAAACCCTTCTTCACCGTGGGCGGCCAGGTAGGAAAGCCCGGAAAATTTGACTGGTACGGTGACATCACCCTTACGCAGGCAATCGCCATTGCCGGAGGTTTCACCGACTCCTCCAAGCACTCGCAAGTGCTCCTGTTCCGGCGCGTTTCGGATCAGTGGACCGAGGCCAGAATCATCAACGTGAAGAAGATGTTGAGCGCGCGGGATTTGCAGGAAGATCCGGAGCTGAAGCCCGGAGATATGCTGTTCGTTCCCAAGAACGCGCTCTCAAAGATCAAGCCCTTCTTGCCAACGACTTCGGTAGGGGCCTTCGCTAGTCAGGGAGTTTTGTAGATTTAGGAAAACTAAGGATTGATTCACATGGACGGACAAGACTTTCAATCTGGCGCAAACGGCACGGACCGGCTACCCACACTCAGGGACATCGCGACGCCCCTGTTCCGTCACCCGAAGCTCGTGCTCTTGACTTTCCTGGGCCTCCTGTTGGCCGCAGTCCTCGGAATCATTCTGCTTCCGAATGATTACGAGGCCAAAATGAAAATTCTGGTCAAGCGCGACCGCGTGGATGAAGCAGTCTCGCCAGGTCGAAATGCCGTGGTCTCCAACCCCGGCGGAGTCACGGAAGAGGAGCTCAACTCTGA
The DNA here is from genome assembly GCA_035604385.1 of Verrucomicrobiia bacterium. GTDB lineage: Bacteria > Acidobacteriota > Terriglobia > Acidiferrales > UBA7541 > Palsa-360. The sequence goes on from DATNIO010000202.1 coordinate 7,243, forward strand.
AGTGGAACTCTTAAAGAGCCGCGACCTCTTGGAAAAAGTGGTTGTCACCTGCCATCTTCAAGGATTGCCATCCGGCTTTTTCTGGAACCGGCTGCTTCCCGCGGCTGCAACTGGCGAGAGTAGTGACGGACAGTACAGCGAGAAGCAGATCTCACAGGCCGTGGTGGCCCTTGAGGAAAAACTGCAAATTGAAACGCTGAAAAAAACCGACTTGATTCAAGTGACCTTTGACTCGCCGGATCCGCAACTTGCCGCGCGCGTTCTGCGTGAACTCGGCAATCTCTATTTGGAGAAGACCGTAGCGGTTCACCGTCCCCCCGGCGCGTTTGAATTCTTTCAAGCGGAATCGCAACACTACGATGAGCAACTCCAGGCGGCGCAAGCCCAGCTCGCCAAATTCGACCGGGACAAGGGCGTGACCGATCCGCAACTCGAGAAACAGATCGCTCTGCAGAAGCTTTCTGAGTTCGAGGCTACCTTCAATGCGACTCAGGTGGCGATCAAAGAAATGGAGAAGCGAACCCGGGTCGTGGAGGAACAACTCGCGTCCACGCCGGCACAAACCGTTTCTCAGGTCCGCGCCTCGGAAAACCAATATCTCATGCAGCAGCTCAAGACCACCCTGCTGGACCTTGAATTAAAGCGCACCGCGCTGCTCGAGAAGTTCAAACCCGATTATCGGCCTGTGCAAGAAGTGCAAAAACAGATCGAGCAAACCATCGACACCATCACCAAAGCGGAAAGTTCGCCGGACCGTGAGGAAACCACGGACCGGAACCCGTCTTACGAGTGGCTGCAGTCGGAACTAACCAAGTCCAACGCGGAACTCGCAACCTTGCATGCCCGGGCCGCGGAAACACAGAACGTAATCCAGCAATACCGCCAGCGGCTTGGCGTGATCGATGTGGACGGCGCGCAGCAGGAAAATCTTCTCCGAGAGGTCAAGGAAGCCGAGGGGAACGATTTGCTTTACAAGCAGAAGCGCGAAGAGGCGCGGATTGGCGACGCTCTGGACCGCTCGAGGATTATGAACGTGGCGATCGCCGAGGCGGCCACCGTCCCGGCTCTTCCAGCGCATCCTCACCGGGCCCTGACTTTGTTGTTGGGGATTTTGCTGGCGTGTCTGGTTAGTCCGGGAGTTGCGTTTGCCGTGGACTACTTTGACCCATCGTTGCGAACCCCGGACGAACTCCGGGATGTCTTGCAGATTCCGGTCCTGGCGGCGCTGCCCAAGGGGAAAGGAGCAAGACGTGTTTCTTGATTTCTATCAGCTGAAAGAGCAGCCCTTCGGCGTGACACCGGATCCACGCTTTCTCTATCTCGGCCAGAGTCATCGCGAGGCGTTGGCGTCGCTCTACTACGGCATCGCGTCCGACCGCGGCTTTGTGGCCTTGATCGCTCCGCCGGGCCTCGGAAAGACGACACTCACTTTTCAGCTTCTTGAAAAACTTCAGCAGGCCTCCCGCACGGCGTTCCTGTTTCAGACCAAATGCAACACCAAGGAGTTTTTTCACTACTTGCTGAACGGTCTCGGAGTGAATGCCGAAGGCATGGAACTGGTATCCATGCACAGCAAGTTGAATGAGATCCTCTGCCGCGAAATGTTGGCCGGCCGCCGCTTCGTTTTGGCCATCGATGAGGCGCAAAATCTCGATTCGGACGTGCTCGAGACGATCCGGCTGTTGTCGAATTTTGAGACGTCGCGCGACAAAATGCTTCAGATCCTGCTGATCGGACAGCCGCAACTGGCTCGCAAGCTGGCCACGCCCGAACTGGAGCAGCTGCAACAGCGGATTTCCGTTTTTGCCAGGTTGGAGCCGTTTGGTCCGGAGGACACTGCCAACTACGTTGCCCACCGCCTACAGGTTGCGGGCTACGAGGGAAGTCCGCTGTTCACTCCAGGAGCGCTTCGGCTTATCGCGGAACATTCGCAAGGAATTCCAAGGAAAATCAATAGCTTGTGCTTCAGCGCGCTTTCCCTCGGCTGCGCGATGGACCGCAAACAGATTGACGCCGCGATGATGGAAGAGGTGATCGCAGACCGTGATGTGGAATCCTTTCAGCGGCCGAGAGTCGCTCGGCGGGTCGTGTCCGCGCCCGTGCCCGTGCCGGCAACACCCCGTCCCGTTCTTTCCACCTATCCCGCGGCAAAGCTGGAGAAGGGTTTTAGCCGGTGGGCGGTAGGCATCGCTGGCGTAGCGGCCGGGGTAGTTATTGGGATCGGAATTCTTTTCTTTTCCCCCGGCGGGATCGACCGGACGATTCAAGGGTCATCCGAGGCATGGACGTCCATTCGGACCGCTGCGGCGTCTGTTCGAGGCTCCTCGGCTGCGAAATCTGAATCGGTGCCGCTTTCTTCCGATTTGAATGTCCAGGCTGCGGAGCTTCCAAATACTGGGTCCGGACATTCATCACCCTCGGGCGACGCCGAAGCGATCAATACGGTCATCGTCCAACCAGGAGAGACTCTGCGCCAAGTCATTCTCCGAACCATGGGAGACTACAACGGCGACGCGATCGAACAGATTCGAAAGCTGAACCCGGCCATTGTGGATCTCGAACACCTCAAAGCCGGCCAGGTGATTCGATTCCCGTAGGTTTCCGAACCTGTGCATCCTGCAGCTCCCAGCGGGGGAGCCGGCAGGGGCGGTAAGAACTAAGCAATGAGTCATCTCGAATGAGCAAGAACTTCGAATTATTGCAGCGGGTCGCAAAAAACGAATATTTCAGCGTTCCGGAGGAGCCTGTTCCGGTTCCGCAGAAGGCCCCTGCGCTGGTTTCTGTCAAGAAAGAACCCGCCGACCTCGAAATTCCGAGACTGGTTCCGCTCAAGAAAGAACCTCCGGACCCCGAGATCACGAAACTCGTTCAGCGGCTGTTCTTACAGGCCGGCAAGGATAGCGGACCCAAAGTCGTATCTTTCTCGGGGATTGCGCGCGACGACCGAAGCAGCTGGATTTGCGCGCGAGCGGGAGAGATTCTGGCGGAGCAGGCAGGCACTTCCGTTTGTATGGTCGAGGCCAACTTCTGGTCGCCCCAATTGCATATTCATTCGGCCGCTGCCAATCATATCGGGCTCGCGGAGGCTCTCACCCACAAAGGCCCCATTCGGAATTTTGCAATTCAACTCGGCGCGCAGAATCTGTGGCTGGTCCCTTCAGGCTTGGTGAAGCCGGGCTTTTACCCGTCTATCGAACGCTATCGAGATCGTTTTGCCGAACTGCGCGAGTCGTTTGATTACATCCTGATCAGCGCACCGGCGCTTAGCCGTGAGACGGAGGCGACCCTTATGGGGCAACTCGCCGATGGGGTCGTCCTGATCGTCGAAGCCAATAACAACCGGCGCGAGACGGTCCGGCGCGCCAAAGAACAACTGGAAAGCGCGAAAGTACAGCTCATCGGCGCGGTGCTGGATCAGCGCACCTTTCCCATCCCGGAGAAGTTGTATCAGAGGCTTTAACGCGCCAGTCTCAAATTCGGCTGAAACCGTTTCTATTCCTTTAGGCCGGCACTGCTATTTTTTAGAGATCCGCATCGATGGGTTTCGACCCGTTTTTCCAAATGTCATTTCATGGTTTTGACTGCACGACGATCCGTCTAGACCTGGTCCTTGTATGACAAACTTCCGCCGGCAAATCCTGCTCAAGATGTTCATGCTGCTCGACCCGGGCATGCTCACCTTTTCCTACCTGGTAGCTGCCGTCCTGACTTGGCATCTCACGGAGTTCACTTCATTCGCCGCATTCTTTTCCATGCGCATCAAATTGTCGAATTTTCTTCTGTTCCTCGGCCTTTTCTATTTCTGGCATTTGATTTTCTCCGCATACGGCCTGTACGGGTCCAGACGTTTGGGGGAACGAAAAGAAGAGGTGGTCGTTGTCCTGAAGGCCATTTCGGCGGGGGCGCTTGTGCTTGGTTTTGTCGCCGCATTCTTCCAAGTGCGAATGATCACTCCGGCTTTCATCGCGGTGTTCTGGATCGTCGCGACCTTTACGATTATTTTTTCCCGATTGGCTTTGCGTGAGTTCCTCAGACGGGCGCGGATCCATGGACGCAATCTTCGCCATTTGCTGATCATCGGCACGAATTCACGCGCCGTGGAATTTGCCCGTGCGGTTGAAGGCAGGCCCGAACTGGGCTACCACCTTGTCGGTTTTGCGGACGAAGAATGGGTAGGGAACAAGGGCTTTGAAATGAACGGGAAGTCCATCGTCAGCGACCTGGAACACTTCTCCGACTTCTTGCGAGTGCGCATCATCGACGAAGTCGCAATCGCTCTGCCCATGAAGTCCTACTACTCGCAGGCCGCTCGCATTGTGGCTCAATGTCAGGAACAGGGAGTCATCGTTCGCGTTCTGGCGAGCATATTCGACCTTCAGAAAGGCTCGGCGAGCAATAGCCGCATCGACGGAATGGCCGTGGCAACCTACAGCCCCAATTCGTCCGAAGGCTGGCCGATGATCTGCAAACGAATGCTGGACATTTTTGTTTCTTCGCTTTTGCTTGTCATCCTCGCCCCGGTATTTCTAGTCGTTGCCGTATTGATCAAATTGGATTCGACCGGGCAGGTGTTCTTCGTTCAGGATCGAGTCGGCCTGAACAAGCGGCGCTTTCAAATGTTCAAATTCAGAACGATGGTGGGTGACGCCGCGGAAAGACAATCCAAGCTGGAATGCTTGAATGAAGCGGACGGCCCGGTCTTCAAAATCAAAAACGATCCGCGAATCACTCGCCTGGGCCGGTATCTCCGAAAAGCGAGTATCGACGAGCTGCCCCAGTTGCTGAATGTTCTGAAGGGCGACATGAGCCTGGTTGGGCCTCGGCCTCTCCCCATTCGTGACTATCAGGGATTCGACCAGGACTGGGTGCGACGCCGATTCAGCGTTCGCCCCGGAATTACTTGCCTTTGGCAGGTCAACGGCAGAAGCTCCCTCTCTTTCAAAGAGTGGATGGAGTTGGACTTGCACTACATCGATCATTGGTCTTTTTGGCTGGATGTGAAACTGATCGCCAAAACAATTCCCGCAGTGCTGAAGGGGGCCGGCGCCGCATGAGCACTGGTTTGAATCTTGGCTCTCCATTGCGAAGGGTGGATGACCTGCTGATGCCTACTGAAGAACACGGCGTGGCCTCCGCCATTGCGGTGGACGATGCGGTCCAGGCGAAACCCATCGTGCTGGCCAGCGGCAGGAAGCTGCCTTTCGGCCTGTCCTTGTCTCCCGAGAGGTCGCTGCATCAGGGCATTATTTCCCTGGCCGACCAAGCCGTGGCCAGCGCCACAAATTTTGCGACCGGCATCATCATCGCGCGCGCCTGCTCCAAGGAAGAGCTCGGCCTGTACATGCTCGGCTTCAGCCTGATTTTCTTGATGACCGACTTTCAGACGTCACTCATTACAACCCCTTACATGGTTTATGCCCCGCGCCTGAAGGGTCGAGCCCACGCTCTGTACACGGGAAGCACTCTGATTCACCAGTTGGCATTTTGTCTCTTCACCGTGTTCGGAGTGGTGTGCGGCGCATTTGTGGTCGGCAAGGGATTCGGCCCCAAGGGCTTGGGACCGGTCCTGTGGGCGTTGTCTCTTGTGATCGCTCTGATCATGCTTCGGGAACATGCGCGCCGCGTCAGTTTCGCCCGCCTAAGGCTTAAGACCGCATTTCTATTCGATACTTCCATAGCGGTGGGACAAATCGGCGGCCTGCTTCTCCTGGCCCGTTTCGGAATCTTGTCGGCGAGTCGCGCCTTTTGGGTGATTGGATCGGTCTGTGGGATCGCCGTTTTGGTATGGCTCTGGACGGATCGAGAGTTCTATCACCCGCGGATGAGCGAATCCCGGGCGGACCTGAAAAAAAACTGGGTGTTTGGAAAATGGGTTTTCGCCAGCGGACTGGTCTGGGCGCTGGCCATGAATCTTTATCCCTGGTTTCTGGCGTACTTCCACGGCACGGCCTCGACCGGCGTGTGGGCGGCGTGCCTGGGCGTCGTGTCGGTCGGTAACCCGGCGCTTCTGGGAATCCAGAACTTCGTGGGCCCGAAAATCGCGCACGTTTACGCGGAATCCGGCACGAAGGCTTTGCGCCGGTTTGTACTCAAGATCACCGCGGCCATCTTTTTCCCCGTATCTCTTCTCTGTTTGGTGTTGATCGTTTGGGGCGGGCGGATCATCGCCCTGATCTACGGGCGGCAGTATGCCGGTAACAACTTGGTGGTCGCGGTCCTGGCGGTGAACGTTCTGGTCTTTGCGGCGTCCTTTACATTTTCGCGCGCCCTTATGGCCATCGAGCGCGCCGATCTGGATTTCCTCGCCAATTCCGCCGCGTTGTTCGTCATGGTCGTGCTGGGATTTTGGCTGGTGCGATCGTTCGGAACACTCGGCGCGGCAATTGGGTTTTTGGCGGCAAATTTTGTCACCTCGACGGTAAGAGCGGGAATCTTCCTGAGGCTGCCAGGTCATACGGCAGCGGCGCGGGAAGAGGACTAGATGAGTAATTCTAATCATCCCCCTGCACGGCCAGCACTCCAGGTTAGACCGGCCCCCTGGCTGGTGTTCTTGTTCCTCGCTACGGTGCTCTTTTTCGTCTATCACGATTTTTCAAACGCAAGGAGTCCACTTGGCAATTACGATGGATCTCCGGACCTTATCGTTGGAATGGTCGCGGAAGGGTCGATTTCGCGGCGTATCGCGCTGATTTCGCTGGGCATATTCGCGATTGCCACATTGATTCGTCATCGAGCCGATGACCGGCTTCGAATCAACGGTTCCTTGGGATGGACTCTTGTCGCCTTTGCCGCCTGGGTGTCGGTTAGCCTCCTATGGGCCGAGGATAGGTCTCTCACCCTCACGAGGGTGAGTGTCTTCGCGATTCTTTGCGTTGCTGCCGTGGCCGTCGTGCGCCGCTTTTCACTGCGGGAAATTATCTTGTGGGCGTTCTTCACAAGCGGTTCCTACTTGGCGATTGGCGTTTTTGCCGAAGTCCTGTTTGGGACCTTTCGGCCCTTCGCATCCGGGTATCGTTTCGCGGGGACGCTTCACCCGAACAGTCAGGGAATTAATTGCGCAGTTCTTCTGCTTTCGGGGATAGCGGCCGCCGATGTGGAAAAACATAAGCGAGCGCTCTACCGGGTTTGCACACTGGCTGGATTCGTTTTCCTGGTGCTTACTGCATCCAGGACGGCGTTTGCCGCGGCCCTCCTTGCCCTGGCAGTGTATTTAGGGGTTGTAAGCTCCAGGCGAGCGAAGATGGCGATGGCGTATGCCCTCAGCATCGTTTTCTGCGTTCTTCTGCTGGGTCTTGGTAGCGCATTCCTACCAGACCTCAAGAGCGCCGTGATGCTGGGAAGGGAAGACTCCAGCGTTGGCTCGTTCAACGGCCGGACAGGGATTTGGGATGAAATCAGCTCTTACGTCCAACGACGCCCCGTTCTCGGGTACGGCTACGGCGGGTTCTGGACGCCATCCCGCATTAGCGAGATATCAGAAGCAGAAAAATGGGGGATCCCGAACAGCCACTCGGCATATCTCGACTATCTTCTCAGCTTGGGAGCTGTGGGGCTGATTGCGTATGTGTTTTTACTCTCCGCCGGGATTAGACGCGCCTTTCGTCTTCATAAACTCTCGCGGAACTCCGCCTATGCTTTCTGTGGGACGCTTTTGGTGTTTTGTGCAATGAATGGCTTCCTCGAGTCGGCCGCTGCGAATCCATCGCTCCCAATGTTCCTGACATTGGTCATCCTTACATGGCTAGCTGTTACGGATGACACGCACGTGCAGCGGTTCAGATATCTCCCCCACGGCGCCGTAATCCAGGCGGGCCGGACCTAGGCCCCATTTTCGCAAACACGCCGTTAACCGGCCCAAGTTGCGTGATGGTGTTTTTGAAAATCTCAAATGGTGACCGAACCTTGGGAAGATCGAGCTTGAAATTCCGGCCATTGCCGGCGCGGGCAATACCTCTCGACCGGTCATTGGTGAACTCTTGATGGCTACGATGCATAGAGCAGGCATGCAAGCGGCAGGGAATGGATGGAGCTCTGCTGAGATGGCCGATCATCAGGCAAATTACCAGGTGATCTGCATTTGCCGCGGCTGCGGGTTTCCATTTGGCGCCGGCGATTCCCCACGAATCATCAACGTGGGCAAGGCGCTGCAAAAAGCCGGTATCGAGTTCCGCGTGCTGCATTGCGGCCCGAGTCCAATCGCCGCGAACAAGGATACGGCGGGAACTTATGAGGGTATTCGGTACGAGTACACGACCTTTACGACGAAGCGGCCGGCCAACCGCCTCTTGCGGATCCTGCTCTATGCGTGGGGCCTCTCGATTCTGATGGCCCGGCTCATCGCGTTGTTTCCAGAGCGGCGGCGCTCCAGCGTTTATATCTACATCCAAAGCGGGCCGATCGGCGTCTTAACCGCGGCATTGTCCCGTATCCTGGGGATACCAGTGGTTCAGGAAGTGAATGAATGGTGGCCCGGAACGGGGGCGCCGGATGCTTCGCGATTCACCGATTGGCTTTATGGCGGCCCGATGTTTTCACTTTCCACCGGGACGCTCGTGATTTCCGCTTTGATTGAGGAACGCGTCCGAGCCGCTGCACAAAGGCTAAAGCGCCCATTGATCATTCAAAGGACTCCCATCTTAGTGGATATCAATGAGTTTCATCCCCATGAGCCTGCCCTCGCCAGCCTGAACGAGGGCATTCCGCAGTTTGTCTGGTGCGGTGGCGTGGCGGCGTACCCCAAAGATATTGAATTCATGATTCGGGCGCTCGCGCGAGTCGTCCAGAAGGGCATGAAGTGTCAGTTGACAATCGTCGGGGGCGTCCGTGAGGACGATCGCCGGCGGGTTACCGAATATGCGCGGGCCCACGGCGTGGCCGACGCTGTTGTGCTCACCGGATACATTGGGGACGATCAACTGGACGCGCTGTATCGATCCGCGGCGGCCCTGCTGTTGCCTCTGTTCGACGACGATCGTTCTCGGACCAGAATGCCCACTAAACTTGGCGGCTATCTGGCTTCCGCTGCGCCGGTAATCACTTGCGACGTGGGCGATTTGACTTACCTGCTGTCCCACGAACGGAATGCCTATATTGGCCCCCCCGGTGACGAACTGGCTTTTGCGGAAAATATGTGTTCCGTGCTGCGCGATCGGGTGACCGCACGGAAAATCGGCGCCGCAGGACGGCATGTGTGTGAGGCTGAAATTCATTATGAGGTGCATTCGGCGCACTTGGCGGACTTCTTTTCCGCGTGCATTCGGAGCGGACAGTGAGGGGAGCATCGCGGTGAAAGTGCTACAAGTCTATAACGAGCAGAGGAGCCGCTTCGGCGGCGAACCAACGGTTATTGACGCCACGATGCGAGTCCTCTTGCAAAACGGACACGAGACACGGCTGGTGATGAAATCGAGCAGACCCTTGGAGAACTCGATCCTCAAACGCATGAATGCTTTCTGGGGCGGGGTCTACAACATCAGCGCTTATCGCGAAATGCGCCGCCTGATCGAGAAGGACCGGCCAGATGTAGTTCACGTCCACAGCGTTTATCCGATGTTTTCGCCTTCGATTTTGGTCGCGTGCAGGCGAAAGAATGTTCCTGTCGTGATGACGGTGCATAGCCATAACCTGACCTGCCCGACTTGGTACCACCTCTTTAAGGGACGCGTATGCGAGGATTGCGTTGGCGGCCATGAATACCGCTGCGTCATCAAGAACTGCCGAAATAATATTTTAGAGAGCTCCGCCTACGCGTTGAGGAGCAGCGTCGCAAGGCGCTTCCGGCTATTTCACGACAACGTAAGCGTGCTGATCGCCTTGACACCATTTGCCAAGGCCAAGCTGCTGCAAGCGGGCTTCCGTGACGACCAGGTTGCGGTGGTTCCGAACCCCGGGTCCGTAAGGGAGGCCGCAGTCGACCCGTCCGCGGGAAAGTATGTGGCGTTTGCCGGTCGCATCAGCTCGGAAAAAGGAATCGACACCTTGCTCGCGGCAGCAGCGCAAATGCCGGACGTCCCTTTCAAAGTGGCGGGCGACGGCCCTGCTCTATTGGAAATGAAGGGCAATGCCCCTCGTAACGTTGAGTTCGTTGGCAGACTGGGATCCGATGAACTAAACGAATTCTATGCACGATCTCGGATACTCGCCGTGCCCAGCGTTTGGTTTGAACAATTCCCGATGGTTGTTCTGGAAGCGATGGCGCGAGCCTTGCCGGTAGTTGGATCAAGGATTGGAGGGCTTCCCGAAATCATTGAGGAAGGTCTGACGGGCAGCCTGTTCGAGCCGGGTAACCCGGAAGACTTGGTGCGGCAAGTGCGCCGTCTCTGGGAAGACCCCCAACTCTGCCGCCAGATGGGCATTGCGGGCCGCCAAAAGGTCATGCGGGAATACACCGAGGATGCCTATTTCCACAATTTGATGGCGGTCTATCAGGCAGCCATCCAGCGCTCACGCAAGGGCGTCGGCCTCATTCCAGTCTCATCCCTGGGAGCAAGCCGTGTTCAGGCCGCCTCCGCATCGAGATAATCATGCATAAGAAAATGAACATTCTAGGGATCGAAATGGATTGTCTTTCTTATAAAGATATGCATCGGATATTCAAGAAGTGGCTGTCCGACAAGGAGTCAAGGTCGCACTCCCTTGCGCTGATTAATGTCAACTGCTGCGTCTCCGCTCTCTTCGATACCCAGCTCATTGATCTCTATAACTCGGCGGATATCGTTGGGATCGACAGCATGCCGTTTCTCAGGTGGGCCCGGGCGTTCTATGACAAGAGTTGTGACCGTTTCTATGCTCCGGACCTGATGTTGGAGGTCAGCAGCAAGGCAAAGGAGTGTGGGTACACGTTCTTCCTGTATGGCGGGGCGGACGAGGCACCGGATAAAATCGAGGAATATCTTTGCAAGCGCTTCGATGGCATCAAGGTGGTCGGCAAGTACTCCCCGCCCTTCCGGCCACTCACCGAAGAAGAAGATAAAGCGGTGTGCGACATGATCAACAGAGCGCGACCCGATTTTCTTTGGGTGGGGCTGGGGTCACCGAAACAGGACATATGGATTAATGAGCATCGGGACAAAATTCGAGGGACGATCATGGTCGCCTCGGGAGCCACATTCGATTTTTTTAGCGGCAGGATCAAGCAGGCGCCATTGTGGATTCGGGAAGCAGGTTTCGAGTGGATGTACCGGTTGACGAAGGACTTCCGCCGGTTGTGGGTCAGATACCTCGTCTACAATTTCATATTCGCCGTGATGTTTGGACTCCAGTTGGCAGGGTTTCGCTCACACACTTCAGGCACGGAAACAACTGAGTTTGATTAATTTGCGGTTTGCGAAAGCTGAATTCCAGTCACCTTACCGTCGCACTGATATTGGTAGGTGGCGCTGGCGCCGACGATGAGGTGGCGCATCCCATCGTTACCAGGCCAGCTGGCAGGTTTACATTGCATAGCCATTGCGGGAACAACGGATCGCTCACGTTAGTGGTGAGCGGCGTCTGGTAGCCATACGCGGAAGCGCCTGAAACCGTTGGTTTGAAATCCGAGATCATCGTCGCCATGCAAGCGGGAACATTGGCAAAACCATTGCAGCTCGGCGCTCCAGGAGTGGAGGGGTTAAGGAAGCCGGGATCTGTGCTAAACACATTTGCAGAGCCATACGAGAACCCGCTGCTGTTAAAGGTAAACCCGGCCGTTCCTGCCGCGGCATGGCCCCAATTGTTGTTTACCGTGACGGTGCCGTCGGCATTCTCCACAGAAAACGAATAAATTGTATTCGAACCGCATCCGGTCGAAGAGCTGGCCATCGCCAGGTTAAACGTCGCCGTTACGTTTAAGGCGCTACCGATTTGGATTTCTCCGCATCCCGACCAGTTCTGATTGGTTGCATTGTTGTTATCCCAGGTGGTGTTGTGTTCCAGGAAAACCGGCGCGTGGGACGACCCGGATTTGTTATTGAATACCTCAACGCCTCGACCGCCGTTACCTATCGTGATGTTATTGGAGACGACGGTTTGCTGGGCATAATCGTTTCCACCGCCTTGGCTGCCGTCGAAGGTATCAATGATGATCCCTTCGCCGTCGGTGGGACTGCCACCGGCACAAGGGCTTGGATCTTGGTTCGCATAGGCAAAATTCCCAGCCACATACATATGCGTCCCAGCTGCCGTGTCGCTTGCCTTTGGCTGGTAGATATTGAATCCACTGAAGCAGGCTCCACTTCCGCTCGCCGCATTGTAGGCGATGTCTCCGACGTAAACGATGTAATCCGCCGATGCGCCTCCGATATTGAAAGAAGTGAATCCGCCGCCTGTGCAGCCGTTAGCGATGTCGTTGGCGAAAATGATGTGGTTGACCGAGGATTGAATTACAAAGCATCCGAAACTATTCCCGGATGTTGTGTGATTTTCCCATCCTTGCACACCCCAAAAACTAGCCGAAACAATCATGGCATGAACGGTCGAAGAGGTGATCTTGCAGGCGTCGAAGGTCGCGCAAGTCAGCCAGGCGACATTGTTTCCCGCCGGGCAGCTGACCGTTCCCCATTTGCCGGAGCCGAAATCGGCCGCGGAATAGGACGTGCTCGCCGCCGCAATAATCACATCGCCGCAGTTGACCGCGTGATTCGGAGTCAGCCAGGGAGTACTCGCCGACGTGCCGTTGTTGGAATCGTTGCCGCCGCCGGATGCGGGCGCGAGGAAAAACGTGGTTGCCCACGCCGGAGATGCGAGCAGGATGAATAGTATGGTTAGGACGAATTCCTTCATTTTAGTAGTCAAGGTGTCCATGATAGTGGAGAAGGCTCAGAGTAAGATAGCTCATCACCACTCCAACTTAATATCCCTCCTCGATCGGGAGATACTGGCTCATAGGACAGGTAAAGAACAGGTGTCCTGCCGCTGTTCGGTCCTGAAAGAGTTATTACCTATTCCTGACAAGAAGGGCAACACGCACGCCTAAACCACAACCAGCCAAAAGAGAGGCGATCATGTCCGAAACCACCCCTCCACGAACCAATTTGGAAAGAGAGCTTGTCCGTATCTGGGAGCAAGTGCTCCAGCGCGCGCCCATAGGAATACGGGAGGACTTCTTCGACTTGGGAGGCACTTCATCTCAGGCGGTTCGCATCTTCGCTAGAATCGAAGAACTTGTTCATCACCGGCTGCCGCTCTCCCTGATTCTTGGTGCACCCACCATTGAACAACTTGCTTTGTCCCTTCTTCCGGGCAAGTCTCGAGACAGAAAGGCATACGTAGTTCCTATTCAATCCGAGGGCGAAAAACCCGTCTTCTTTTGCGTAGGGGAAGGAGTTTTGTGGCGGCCCCTATCGGAACATCTGGGAGCGGACCAGCCAGTCCTCAACGTCGGGCTGGATCCTGGGGTGATTGATCAAATGAAGGGGCCGAATCCAATGGAAAAGCTTGCTCGCCACATGGTATCGGCAATATGTGAGAAGCAACCTCAAGGCCCGTATTACCTGGGTGGATTTTGTTGCGAGGCAGTATTTGCTTATGAAGTCGCGAGGCAGTTGACGATGTATGGCCATGAAGTCGGGCTGCTCGTTCTGGTTGAGCCGTTTACCCCCAGTGAAAATGCAATCGCTCGATTTGCGACATCGTTGAAACGCGTGATCTTTCGGACCGGTTTTCGTTTTCGAGAATTGTACCGGTCGGGGATCGGTGAATTCCCACAATATGCGCTCAGTCGTTGGAAGGGTCTTAAGACGATGTGGACGGATGCGTTATGGCGCAAATCCGCGCGGGACCAGGTTCTGAAGCAACAATCCAGTTCACCTGACTTGGGCCAGATCGTTTTCGTTGCGGCCAGTTCCTACAAACCGAAACCACTGGGGTGCCGAACTGTTATTGTCCATTGTAAAGACTGGCCAATGCTGTCAGCTGGCGACCCGTATTTCGGGTGGCGTAAATACCTCACGGGGCCCACTGGAACGATAGAGGTCCCCGGCGATCATATCGGGCTATTCCGCGACCCGGGTGTTGGAGTGCTCGCCGAGAAGCTGCGAGTTTGCCTTCAGAACACTAAGCAAGTGGAAATACATGACTTCGATATGGTTATTGAAGTTGATCGAAGGCTTTATTCAGGCCCATCACGCGCTTAATATCCTGACTTCAGCCCGACTGCCGCTGATGATTTTGTCATTGCCGGCCTGCGCGAATGCATGAGCTGAGAGAGAATTCTTGATGTGCAGTTTGGCGAAGCCTGCCAGTTGGCGGCCTTTGCTGCTTGCAGACCTCGAAATAGACGTTCACCCGCGGTTCAGTATTCCGCCAACGTGTTTCGAGACCCTTCATTTGATTTCCTCATTCGGTAGTTTGCGAATCTTCGGCATCCAGTTCACACGACCGAACCTCTGACCATCCCGCCGCGCCGCCATCGCAGTTCTGTCACCTTCGCCCAGCCTTCCTGTTGAAGTTCTACGTTGTGAATGCGAGGGAGTAGCCCGTGGATTGCCGCGATGAAATAAGCCTTGCGCCTGCATTTGGGAACTTCCTTTTCGAGAATTCGTCGTACGAACACCTATTGTCCACCCTGCAGCGCTGATGAAGCACGGGGGCGCTTGCCTGATCTGCATCTCAATGTATTCCTGAGTGGGAGGAGACAATTGCGTCCGGCATATCGAACAGCCGCAGTCTAATTGCCGCTATCCCGACGGCTGAATGCATAGAGGAAGAGCTCGACTCGGCTGGAGACTCCCAGCTTCTCGAAGATCCGGTAGATGTAGTTCCTGATGGAATGTTCCTTAACTTTGAGCCGTTGAGCGATTTCGCGGTTTTTCAGGCCGTCGGCGACGAGACGGACCACATCTTCCTCGCGACGCGTCAACAGGGGCATTCCATCCGATTTGCTAAGGTGAAGCGGCTTAATATGGGTTAGAGCGTTTAGAAGATGTTCGACATCCTGGTTATTGACCCAGATTTGCCCCTGATGGACCGCCTGGATGCATTTCGAGAGGGATTTCAAGGAATGACTTCGGTAAAAAACGCCCCGCGCGCCCTCCCGAAAAGCGGTCACCACTCGTTCGGGCTTGGAACTCTGCAGGAGCATGATGGCGGAAGTGTGATTGGAATCTCGTGTCTTCTGAAGGACCTTCATGCCTGCATCAGGGCCGTCCTGAAGCTCTTCACTGATCAATGTGACGTCCGCTATGTGCGATTCCAGCTCGCCGATAATTTTCTGAGAGCTGCCGGTCAAGGTGTCGACCTTGAAACCGCTACGGCCATGCGCGAACGCATTCTTCAGCAACTCGCTCGTCATGTTATCCGCCGTTACCACGAGCACTGAAATGCGATTCTTGGGAGCGGTTGAGCCACGCTCAGCACGGGTGTCCGGGACATTCGCTGAAATCGCGCGAGACTCGAAGGGTCGAGAAGAAAGCGCCGCCTGGGGTGACATGGAATTGCCTCCGCGTTCAGGCCCTCGCAAGGGGCGCCTCAGTGGTGCTGCCGCGGCATTCGCGCTAAGAGTTTGTTTCATAGAATTCGGTCTTCCTTCCTACTTTTCCGGGACTTGCGTCCGATTGTCCACGCTCAACGCGCCATTCAGGTTGTAGATCGTCCTTTTCGTGCGCTTTGCGGAGCGGTCCGCTCCAAGTTCGGACCGGCCCCGTCTCCTCAAACTTGCTCCATCATTTCAGAACGAACTCGCTTTCGACTGGTTCGGCCTGGCCCGAGAATGCCTGATCCAAGTTCTCTCGAAGTCTATCCGCGAGTATCTGTACAAACGGTTTGGCGAAGATGCCGCCCGGATGCACAGGCAGCTCGATGATGTCTAATCCACCAGCAGCGGCTTCCCCCCAACCGTTCAGTGGATCGCGCAAGAATGCATACTTTCTCCGCGGCTTGCAGACCGTCATTTTCCCCGGATAGACTCCGGGGACATAGGCAAGCAGCGCGCGATCGTTGATTTCGGCAAGAAATTCTTCCCTGGGACCCAGGACATCCCGGTGCGGATTCAGCTTGAAGAGGTGGACGATCTTGATGTGCCACCGTTCGATTTCTCTTCGCAGGGCGATCTTCGATTTTTCAGCAAAATAGATGATCCGGCTTTTGATGCCCGGGTGCGGGACGGCGGAAGAATGAAAGACGATCTTCTGTTCCAGGTTTCCCACTTTTTCACTCAGGGTGAACCGTGGGGGGATTCCGTTAAAATTATGTGCGTCGATCGCGAACAGCAGATTCACTTGCTCTCCGTCCCGGACCAGCCTCTGCGCCATTTCAAATGCCACTTGCCCGCCCATGCAGAACCCGCCAAGGTAATAAGGCCCTTCCGGCTGCAACTCGCGGATCTCGCGCAGGTAACTCTCGGCCATCGCCTCAACTGTCGTCAGGTAGTCATCGTTTTCATCAAGCCCACGGGCCTGGAGGCCGTAAAATGGATAGTCCTCGCCCAGGTGGCGCGCCAGTTCGCGGTAGATGAGGACGTTGCCGCCTCCTCCATGCACGCAGAAAAACGGCGGTTTGCTTCCTCCCGGCTGAATCGGGACTAGCGATGTCCACTGCGGCGACCACCCGCCTTTCCGAATCATGTCCGCCAGCTTTTCCACCGTGGGCGCCTGAAACAAGACCGACAACGGGAAACTGCGGCCAAACAATTTCCTCATCTCCGAGAAAAGGCGGACGGCAACC
>DATNIO010000203.1:0-6731 GCA_035604385.1 Verrucomicrobiia bacterium
CAGCAAGAAATCGAAGATAGCTAGGCCGATACGTCATTATATTGTTCCGATCTGGACCGATTTGGCGCCCTAAAGCGCGTATCGAGCTGAACGCTGATTCTAAGTAATTTGTCCGCTCGAACGCAATAGCAAATCTGAACTATTACGTACTATCACGCAAGAGGCCAATCGCCGGTACGTTCGTACTAGCCTGAAAATACTATGATTAGAGGTGAAACGCAGATCCAATGAATGTGTCCCTGTGGAACACGTGGTTCAAGAAGGGCTCAGAACCATGCACATGTCCCGTGCGGCTACACGCCTTGGCGCGGTATCGCGGCCCGACAGAATACCAAGCCGCGATGCGTAGGAGCTAATTTATCGATGGCAATACCCTGCGCCCGATGGCGCCGATTATTTCACCGGGCGCGGCCTGCCTGCCGCGGCCGTGGCGGCGGCAGCGGCGGCAGCCTGAACCGCGGGCTTTTCCGCGGGTTTCTCAACCTGTGCCGCCGCGGCCGGTGTGCCGTTGGCTGCGCCGGGAATGGGAATATTCATCTTCTTTCGCAACAGGTTTTCGATTTTTCCGCGGATGTCAGCGTGTTCCTTCAAGAACACACGCGCATTTTCGCGCCCCTGGCCGAGCCGTTCGCCGCCAAACGATATCCACGTGCCCGACTTTTCGAGGACGCCCTTTTCCACGCCGAGGTCGATTAAGTCGCCTTCGCGGGAAACGCCTTCGCCGTAAAGGATGTCGAATTCGGCTTCGCGGAATGGCGCGGCCACCTTGTTCTTCACCACTTTGGCGCGCGTGCGCGAGCCGATGACGCGGTCGCCTTCCTTGATGGACTGAATGCGGCGAATATCGAGCCGGATCGAGGAGTAGAACTTCAGCGCGCGCCCGCCCGTCGTCGTTTCGGGATTCCCGAACATGACGCCGATCTTCTCGCGAATCTGGTTGATGAAGATCAGGCAGGTGTGCGACTTCGACACGATGGCCGTGAGTTTCCGCAGCGCCTGCGACATCAGGCGCGCCTGCAAACCCATCTGCGGATCGCCCATGTCGCCTTCGAGTTCGGCGCGCGGCACAAGGGCCGCAACCGAATCGACCACGATCACGTCCACGGCGCCCGACTGAATCAGCTTCTGCGCGATTTCCAGCGCCTGCTCGCCGTTGTCCGGCTGCGACACCAGCAGATTGTCCACGTCCACGCCGAGCTTTCGCGCGTAGACCGGATCGAGCGCGTGCTCGGCGTCGATGAACGCCGCCTGGCCGCCCATCTTTTGCGCTTCGGCGATGATGTGCAGCGTCAACGTCGTTTTCCCGCCGGACTCAGGGCCGTAGATTTCAATCACGCGCCCGCGCGGCACGCCGCCCACGCCCAGCGCCGCGTCGATCGATAGCGCCCCCGTCGGGATCACGCTGACCGGCACCAGAACGTCGCGGCTTCCCAGGCGCATGATGGCGCCCTTGCCGTAATCCTTTTCGATCTGCGAAATCGCATTTTCCAGCATTTTCGTTTTTTCGTCCGTCATCACTTCACCTCGGAAGCTGAGTTGTCACGTTTCGTGACTTTGCGGGCTCTCAAGGAGTCTACTACAAAGCGCCCGGCTCGGTGCAAATTCATTGCGAGAAGCAAGATACCACATGGCGAAGAAAAAGCAAATACTATTTTTGCGTGCCGCCCACCCCCGCTTCTCATCGAGGATCATCAAGGAAGTGGATATTTTCCGCAATTTGGATACTATGGCTCAGCTCGATCGGAGGAGGACACATGGCGGCAAAGGCAAAAACAACGCGCTGGGCGCTCAAGGGACGGGGCTATGAGTTTTGCAACTGTGACTTCGGCTGCGGCTGCAATTTCGGCGGGTTCCCGAGTTCGAAGGACGGAAGCTGCCGTGCATTCGTGGGAATGGAAATTAAGAGCGGCTCATGCGGCAAAGTCGGCCTCGCAGGATTGAAGTGCGCGGCGATCCTGGACTGGCCGAAAGCCATACACGAGGGCCACGGCCGATGTGTTTTCATTGTGGAGCCGGCCACGACGGACAAACAGATTGAGGCCCTCGCCCAAATCTTCACCGGGAAGTTGGGCGGCATGCCGTGGGAACTCTTGGGACCGACCTTTGAAGTCACTGGGCTCGAGAAGACGAAGATCTCGATCGAGGGAAAAGGGACCAAGAGCGTGTTCAAAGCCGAGGGCATCGGCGAGGGACATGGCGACTCGTTCAAAAACCCCGTCACGGGCGAGGATCATGCGGCGAATGTTGATCTTCCGGACGGATTTATCTGGAAGAAGGGACAATGCGGACAGGGTACGTTTCAGGCGAAGGCGGGCGGCCTGTCCATCGGAGCCGTGAAGTCCAACTGGATTCTCTACAATTTTAGCTGGACGAACGGATAGTTCCCTTGGTTACGGTTCTTCGCCGGGAGCGCTTGATCATTGGCGGCTGCCTTGCCGCGGTCGTAGTTCTTTCCTGGCTGTATCTTGTCCACACAAAGACGGCCATGGCAGGCATGGATATGCCAGGTATGGTCATGGTGGATTTCCAGAGATGGGGGCCGATCACTGTCCTGTTTCTTTTCGTAATGTGGTCCGTGATGATGGTTGCCATGATGGTGCCGTCGGCGGCACCCATGATTCTCGCCTTTGTCACTGTGAATCAGCGCCGGCAGGCCGCGAATAGGCCGTTTGTGCCCGTGGCCATTTTCCTTCTTGGATACCTCGCAGTCTGGACGGCATTCTCCGCAGCGGCCACCCTTGCCGAGTGGGCATTGCATCAGGCGGCAATGCTTTCCACCACGATGACGGCGACCAGCCCGGCGCTGAATGGCGGGCTGCTCATCGCCGCGGGCGTGTTCCAGTGGACGCCGATGAAGCGCGCTTGCCTGAAGGGCTGCCGCTCACCCCTCTCCTTTCTGATGAGCGAGTGGCGCGACGGAGCGGGGGGCGCTTTCGTTATGGGAATACGGCATGGCGCGTACTGCGTAGGATGTTGTTGGTTTCTGATGGCCCTGCTATTCGTCGCAGGCGTCATGAACCTGTTGTGGGTTGCGGTGATTGCGCTGTTCGTCTTGGCCGAAAAGATCAGTCCGAAGGGAGAACTCCTCGCTCGCGTGGCGGGCGTCGGGCTAGTGATCGCAGGAGCAACGCTGATCGCCCATCTTTGGTAAGTTGGAGAACAATCAGGCGGGTTTTCGTGGCGCCGGCGTCCCGCCGGCGTTTTTGCGTTGTGTCGAGATCAGAAAAATCGCCGGCGGGACGCCGGCGCCACAAGACTACAGGTTCAATCGGTTATGCGGTCCCAACATTCTAAAATTCTGGTAAGACCGCCAGGTTGGCCCTATCCCGCGTAAGTGTAAAATCCCCGCCCGCTCTTGCGACCAAGCCAGCCCGCGGCAACCATTTTCCTAAGCAGCGGGCAGGCGCGGTACTTTGAGTCGCCGAAACCCTCGTGGAGGACGTCGAGGATGTGCACGCAGGTGTCCAGGCCGATGAAATCGGCGAGTTCGAGCGGGCCCATTGGATGATTCATTCCCAGTTTCATGATCGCGTCGACGGCTTCCGCAGTGGCGACGCCTTCCATCACGGCGAAGGCAGCTTCGTTGATCATCGGCAGGAGCACGCGATTGGACACGAAACCGGGGGCATCGTTGACCGCGACGGGCTTTTTCCCGAGACGTTCGCACAGCGCCATGGTGGTGTGAAATGTTTCGTCGCTTGTTTGCAATGCGCGGATCACTTCGATCAAGACCATCACCGGCACGGGATTCATGAAGTGCATGCCGATGAAACGGTCGGGACGGCCCGCCGCCGCGGCGAGGGTCGTTACCGAAATCGAGGAGGTGTTCGAGGCGAGAATCACTTCGGGGCGCAACAGCTTGTCCGCTTCGCGCAACACGGAAAGTTTCAAGTCCAGACGCTCGGGGACGGCTTCGACGGCAAAATCGGCGCGCGCAAGCTGAGATAGATCGGTTGTCATCTGAATGCGGCCCAGAATTTTTGATTTGTCCCCCTCGGCCACCTTACCTTTTTTCGCTTCGCGGTCGAGATTCTTTGCGATCGTGTCCCGTGCGCGAACGAGGAAACCCTCCTCGACGTCTCGCAGAATCACCGTGTAGCCGCAGCGGGCAAACACGTGCGCGATGCCGTTGCCCATGGTTCCCGCGCCGAGCACGGCAACTGTGCGGATTGCATCGATGGTCATTTCATCTCCTCGCGGTCGGGAAGCTGAGGGAGCATTGGTAGCACAGACCTCAGTCTGTGGGGGTCCGCTCGTAGGCCGAGGCCTTGCGCGCCAGCCAAGATCAAATGGAAATCCACAGACTGAAGTCTGTGCTACCAAAATTCATTCCGGCGGGCTTGCTTCCACGATTTCGCGCACAACTTCCCTGGCGCGGGCTTCCTGTTCCGGGCGAACTACTAGGCGCCAGTGGCCTGCTTCGGAAAGCTTGCGCGATCCGATTCCAATTTCCCGCAAGCAGGCCGTCAAGGTGTCCGCGAACTCTTCCTTGTCGCCATTCCAAACTTCGGTGACGGGATCGTCTTGGTCCCAATTGTCCGATGAATCCAGCAGCTGGCTCGTTTGCTCATCACTTTCCGGGATATCGGATTCGGGGAGTTCCAGAGACTCGCGTACCCCTTCGCTCATTTCCTCCGGATCGTCCCAAGCCTCCAAATCGAGCAGGACTTTCTTCGCTTCCTCAACATTCTTACTGGAAACATAAATTTCGGTCTTGGGCCGCATCGATGGAAAAATAAAGTATCCGGCTGCCTCCTGATCGATCACAGGAATCCCCGCCTTTTCGAGAGCGTCCTTCACAGCCGCGCTCTCGCTGGGATCGTTCCCTTCCCACACTGAGACGACCTCCAAGCCAGCTTGGGGATCGGACGCGGAGGGGTCGAGCGCATCCACAAGCGCAACGCCGCAGTCGGCGCATTGTGTTACGCCGCGAATATATTCGCATTTGCAGTTGGGACAAATCATGGGCGGTGCATTCTACCGCTGGATCGAGACGGAATCTATCCTTCCGTGATCACTCGCGCGATGGCTTTGGCCCGCGCAAAATCCTCGGGACGCACGCAAAGCCGGGCGCGGTGGCCCGGTTCATCCGGAATGCGGCTGGGGATGCCGTTCTCGCGGAGCGCGCTGGCCAGGTATTCGGCCATGGACTCCTCTTCGCCGGACCAGACTTCGGAGGTCGCTTCCGTGGAATCCCAATCGTAAGGCAACGATTGCCTTGGATCGAGACGGTCATGTTCGTGCGCCAATGAACCGGTGGAATCCAGGGAGGCGCTTTCTTTGCTTTCCACCCAGTCCAACGCGCCATTCGCCCGCTCCAGATCGGCGGCATGGACTCGAATTTCAAAGCCGGGAGTTGCTTCCAGGTAATACGGCCGGGAAGAAAGAAAGCCGCCCGCGGGATCGTAGACCTGCGTCTGCCAGAAAGGGATGGCTTCATCGCGCAGCGCCGCTTGTAGCGCGGTGAATTTGGCGGGATCGGAACCGCGCCAGAGGAGTTCAAGGGAGTCGTCAGCCATGAGTTCCTGCTGTAGCCCGCCTCTTCAGAGGCGGGGTTCACCTCTCAGGTATGAACAATTCCATCTGACTATTCGACAGTTGCGATCGACGTTGGAAGAGCGGCTTCCGATACATTTGCAGAAAATCCCCGCCTCTGAAGAGGCGGGCTACAGTGAATACTACCGCTCAACTGCTAACGCGACGGCGTTGCCGCCGCCGAGGCACAGCGCGGCGATTCCGCGATGCACGTTGCGCCGCTGCATTTCGTACAACAGCGTCGTCAGGATCCGCGCGCCGGAAGCGCCGATGGGATGCCCGATCGCCACGGCCCCGCCGTTCACATTTACCTTCGCCAGGTCGAGGTGCAGTTCGCGCGTCACGGCGAGCGCGGCCGCGGCAAAGGCTTCGTTCAATTCGTACAGGTCCACGTCGCGGTCTCGGTCCCAGCCCGTCTTTTCGAGGATTTTTTCCACGGCGTACACTGGCGCCATCATGATCCATTTGGGATCGACGCCGCTCACGGCCTGCGCGACGATCCGCGCCATCGGCGTTTTGCCGAGGCGCGCCGCGTGGCGTTCGCTCGTGACCACCAGCGCCGCCGCGCCGTCATTCGTGCCCGGGGCATTGCCCGCCGTCACGGTGCCATCCTTCTTAAACGCCGGGCGCAATTTGCTCAGGGCTTCGAGCGAAGCGTCTTCGCGCGGCGACTCGTCGTACTTGACCACCACGGGTTCGCCCTTCTTCTGCGGAATCTCGACCGGCACAATCTGCGATTCGATGAAGCACGATTTCCGGGCGCGCACGGCGCGCTGATGGCTCTCCAGAGAAAATTGATCCTGCTCCAGACGCGTGATGCCGTATTTTTCCGCCACGAGTTCGGCCGTGATGCCCATATGAAAATCGTTATACACGTCCCACAAACCGTCGCGCACCATGGAGTCCACGACTTCGGCATTCCCGTACCGATAGCCTGTGCGCGCGCCCGGCAATAGATAAGGACAGTTCGACATCGACTCCATGCCGCCCGCGACCACGATTTCGGTTTCGCCCAGCTGGATGCCCTGCGCCGCCAGGCCCACGGCCTTCAATCCAGAGCCGCAAACTTTATTGATGGTCATGGCCGCAACGCGCACATCGAGTCCCGCGCCCAGGCCCGCCTGCCGCGCGGGATTCTGCCCGAGACCTGCTTGCACGACGTTGCCCATGATGATTTCATCCACGGCTTTCGGCTC
>DATNIO010000204.1:0-8829 GCA_035604385.1 Verrucomicrobiia bacterium
AATCCCGCCCCTAGCAAAGATCCCACTACTACGTCACTCACGAAGTGCATTCCAAGAATTACACGCGAGACGGCGATGCTCACCGAAAGAGCGAGCAGACCGGCTTGCAATTGCGGATAGAAGATGCACAGGGGGATTGCGATGGCGAAGGCACTCATCGCGTGGCCTGAGGGGAAAGAAAACTGGTCGGGCGGGAGGATCTTCGCCCAGCAATGCGACTCGAGCTGGCACGGGCGCTTCCTTTTGCTGGCCTTCTTGATCAGGCGAAACAACACAACTGTAGCGGCTTCGGCTGATGCGCTGGCGGCAAAGGCGATAAACCGCAGGTCGCCCCCAAACAGGAGCAAGGCGATCCCGACCGAATACCAGACCCAGCCGTCGCCCAGCCGCGTCGAGGCAATCATCCAGAAGCGCAGCCATCGCGGCGGGCGCCAGCGATGGACCTTCCTCATGACTTGGTAGTCGCGGGCTTGTATGAACTCCCAGACCATTCTTCGAGCGGTCATGGCTGCACCTCTTTACTGCGGGCTGTCCGTCGAAACTCGGGGCAAGCTCGCACCCGCCTACGCCATCTGCTTCTGACGCACCGGCAGGGCCCTCAGGAGGCGCTTCGGTGCGGGCCGGGGACCGTTAATCGCGGCGCCCCAGCGGCGGACAAAACCCAGATCCACGAAATAATCGACGGCGACGCCTGCGGGGACCAGCGCGATAAGCGGAGCAAGCAGCATGGTCCAGCGGTCTTCTCGCATCATCTCGCCGCAGAGCAGCAAAATATCGCGCGTCAATTTCCAGTAGCCGCCGGATTCGCCGCACAGCCGGCCTTTACCGGCGCGCAGGCCGGCGAAAAACTCTTCCTTGTTCCTCGCGCCCGGCACTTCGGTGTACGTCGTGCCCACCGAGGCCAGCGCGTGCGCGTCGCTTCCGGCCACCTGCGTCTTGCATCGCTTCCAGGCAAAGTCGGCGGCATGCTGGTTGGCGGAAGCCAGCATTTGGCCGTTGCGGGCCTCGACGGCGGGGAAATATCCGGAAAACCATTCGTAGTCGTCCGCGTTTCGCCGCCCGGTCACGGAAGAAAATACGTGATTTACAGTGAAAAACAGGCGCTGTTCGGAAAGATATGCGAGCAGCCGGATCATGTCGGTTCGCCGCCGGTTGATTTCGATGTGCTGGCGTTCGGTAATGTCATACACCCCGACGTGAGCCTCGGTGCCGCTCGGCATGGTGCAAGTGGCTTCTTCGCTGACAAAGAAATCCGGGTAGCGGCGCAACTCTTCCGCTCCGCCGATGGAATCGTGATCGGTTAGTGTGACCAGGTCCATGCCGCGTTGGCGCAGCGTGGAGTAGACGTCCGTCGGAGCACTGTAGCTTTCCAAAAAAAAATGGCGCAGGATAGCGACAGGCAGGGTACCTGAGTGAAGCGAGTGGACGTGCAGATCGCATCTCATTGTGGAAAAGTCTCTCAAAAAGACTTTTCTGATTTGTTACGCGATGTTGAACAAAGTGTAAGAATTGTCTGTTACTAATTGAGCACAAATAGGTTAACGAACGAGGAGGTGCACCAATAGATGGCAGACGGAATGTCCGGCCCGCGCGACCGAAGACGCCGCATCCATCTTGTTTTCTTTGACGCCGGAGGGGGCCACCGCAACGCCGCAACGGCATTGCAAGTGCAAATCGAGCGGCAGGGCCTGCCGCTGGAAGTGTCCCTGGTAAACCTTCAGGAAGTCCTCGACCCGCTGGATATCCTCCGCAAGCTGACCGGAATTCGCATCCAGGACATGTACAACAAGATGCTGCGCAACGGCTGGACGCTGGGCAGCCCGCAGCTCATGCGCGTCCTGCAGGTTGTTGTGCGGACCTACCACGGGCCGTCCGTGGGGGTCCTCAAGCAGTTCTGGGAGGAGAATTCGCCGGACATGGTGGTGTCGCTCGTGCCGCACTTCAATCGGGCATTGCGGGAGAGTTATCATAAGGCATTACCTGGCAGGCCCTTCGTTACGGTCCTGACCGACCTGGCGGACTATCCGAAGCATTTCTGGGTCGAGCGCGAATCCCAATATGTGGTTTGCGGAACGGACAAGGCCGTCGAACAGGCACGCGCGCTCGGGCATCACTATGGCAACGTGTTCCGCACTTCCGGGATGATCCTCCACCCGCGGTTTTACGAAACCGGCGAGGTGGACCGGGCTAAAGAGCGAAAAAGGTTGGGCCTCGATCCCGACCTTCCAACCGGAATCGTTTTGTTCGGGGGATACGGCACCTCGAAGATGCTCGACATTCTGCGCCAGATCAACCGGTCTTCCTTGCAGGTGCAGCTCATCCTGATTTGCGGCCGGAATGAAAAACTGGCGCAGGCGCTGCGGCGGGAACCTACGCGGATTCCCATCCATGTGGAGGGCTTTACCACGCAAATCCCTTTCTTCATGGCGCTCTCGGATTTTTTTATCGGCAAGCCGGGACCGGGGAGCATCAGCGAAGCGCTTTCCCGGCATTTGCCCGTGATCATCGACTGCAATGCGTGGACGCTGCCGCAGGAGCGCTACAACGCGCAGTGGGTGCGCGAAAAAGAAGTCGGCATCGTGGTGCAGAGCCACCGCCAAGTGGCGAGAGCCGTGGCGGAGTTGCTGAAGCCGGGCGAGCTGGCGCAATTCCGCGCGCGCGCCGCCGCAATGGAAAACCGCGCCGTCTTTGAAATTCCCGCCATTTTCGAAAAAATCCTGGACGGCAGTCCGGAGAAGATCCTGGTTGGATCAGGAATCAGAAATTCCAAATCAGAAATTTGAAGCTCCCAAACCGAAATCTCAAATCTGAAATTTCAAATTTGAGATTTGCAAATTCAAAATCGGCCGACGCGGTTTTGGGCCAGCCATCAGTCCCGGGGAATAATCCACAGCCTCAAGCCACAGCCTCAAGCAAACGATACCCGAATCACCAGTCACCGATCACCGGTCACTTTTATTTCTTCAGGCGCAGATCGCGGCCGGTCATTTCCGGGGGCACGGGGAGACCTAACACGCCGAGCAGCGTTGGCGCGACATCGCGCAATGAGCCGCCGGGCGAGAGGGGGCCGGCGCCATCCTCCGTCGCTAGGATCAGCGGGACAGGATTGGTCGTGTGATAGGTGTGCGGGCCGCCGGTGACTGGGTCGATCATGGTTTCGGCGTTTCCGTGATCGGCGGTGACAATCCAGGCTCCGCCGCGCGGCTGCAAGACCTGGCGGATGCGGCCCAGGCATTCATCCACAGCCTCGACGGCCTTGATTGCGGCTTCCAGAACTCCGGTGTGTCCCACCATGTCGGCGTTGGCGAAGTTCATGACCACGGCGTCGAAGTCGCCCTTCTCGATGGCTTTTACCACGGTATCGGCAATGCCCGCGGCGCTCATTTCCGGTTTCAGGTCGTACGTGGGGACCTTGGGCGATGGAACCAGAATTCGCTCTTCGCCGCCGAAGGGTTTCTCGATGCCGCCGTTGAAAAAATAGGTGACGTGCGCGTATTTTTCCGTTTCGGCGCAGCGCAGATTTTTCAGGTTTTGCTCGGCGAAGACTTGCGCCAGGATGTGCGCGATTTTTTCCGGAGCGATCACGTAGCGCAGCCACGGCCAGGCCTTGTCGTACTGCGTCATGGCGACGTAGAAAAGATTCGACGGGCGTTTCGGATCGGCGAATTCCTTGAAGCCCGGCTCGGCGATGGCGCGCGTCATCTGGCGCGCGCGATCGGCGCGAAAGTTGAAAAAAATCACGGCATCATCGTCGCGAATCGCTCCGGCAGGGGGCGCGGAAGGCGAAGCGCTTGCCGCGATCACGATGGGCTCGACGAATTCATCGGTCACGCCGCGTTCGTAGCTGCGGCGGATCGCTTCGACCGGGTCGGCCGTTTTCACCGGGGCGTCGCCGTGGACGACGGCGCGATAGGCTCGCTCGACGCGTTCCCAGCGGTTGTCGCGGTCCATCGCGTAGTAGCGGCCGGTGAGGGAGGCGATGCGCCCGCAGCCGATCTCGCGAATTTTCTGCTGCAATTGCTGGATGTAATCGACGCCGCTGTGCGGAGGCGTGTCGCGCCCATCCGTGAAGCAGTGGATGAACACGCGCTCGACGTGCTGCTCGCGCGCCATCCGCAAGAGCGCAAACAAGTGCTGCATGTGCGAGTGCACGCCGCCGTCGCTCAGGAGGCCCAGCAGGTGCAGGTTGCGCGCGCGGCCCCGCTCCATGGCCTCGATGAGGAGCGGCTGCTTGAAAAATTCGCCGTTCGCGATCATCACGTCGATGCGCGTGATGTCCATGTGGATGATGCGCCCGGCGCCCATGTTCATGTGGCCCACTTCGCTGTTCCCCATTTGCCCTTCGGGCAAACCGACATATGGCCCGGACGTCTGGATCAATGTGTTGGGGAAATCCTTCAGCAGGCGGTCGTAGTTCGGTTTCCGCGCAAGAGCAATCGCGTTACCTTTGGTTTCCGCGCGATAGCCCCATCCATCGAGCACGGTCAGTACAATCGGTTTCGGTCGTTTTGGCATGGGAGCTAAGGATACACGGAACGCGTTTCTCAGTGTAGCGCCCGCCTTCAGGCGGGCATCTGCCGTTGCTTCCACGGCGGCGTCCAGTCCCCAACCGTGGCTGCAGTTTTCCAAGGCCGCAGGAATGACCCAGAAAAGGGATACTCCTCAAAGTTTTTACAAAGTCCCTTTCGGACAGGGTTCATCCAAATGTACGCCGCAACGTGCTTGGATTCCTCGTTCGCGCGTAGAACATGATCATAGTAATTTTTCTGCCAAAGCCTCATGCCGGTTTCTTGCTGATACGTAAATCCTGTTTTCTGTTTAAAGCTTTTTGCCAGGACGGGCAGATCGCTGGTTGGCGCTTTGCCAAATGCCAAGAAATGCAGATGGTCGGGCATGACGCAATACGCGTCCACAAGAAAATGGTGAAGGTTCGATTCTCTTCGTAGCATCTCAACAATCCATGCGGCTTTCGCGGCGTTGAGGAAAATGGGATTGCGATTCTCGCAGCACATCGTAACGAAGGACCATTTCTGTCCGAGGTATTCCCGCGGGTCTAATCGGTGTGCTTTGCGGGTAAAATTCATTTCGAAAAAATCCCGTGTGCGCTCGCCCTGTCATCGGCGCTCTACACTCAGCCGGATGCCCGCCTGAAGGCGGGCGCTACACACCGAGCGGAAACGTGAAGCTGGGCTAACGTTCATTCATTTCGTCGCGCGTGTACGGCCCAGCCGAGCGGACCGTGCGTCGCAGTCGCTTCATCAGGGCATCGTATTCTTGCGCCGAAACTTCTTTTCTCGCGTAGGACTCAAGCCACTCGATGATGGCCTCCTCTAGTGTCTTCCCCAGAGATTGAGCGGTCTTTCGAGCCCGTTTGATCAGGTCCTCGTTGGCGGAAATCGTTATCTTTTTCATAGAAGAATAGCGTACAGCAGTTTCGAGTGATCGACGCAGGAGACTATTTTCGCGCTAGTGCGGCGCGGCCCGGGAACTTCGCGGCGGCGCCCAATTCTTCCTCGATGCGCAAGAGCTGGTTGTACTTGGCGACGCGGTCGGTGCGGGAGGCTGAGCCGGTCTTGATTTGCCCCGTGCCCATGGCGACGACGAAATCGGCGATGAAGGTATCCTCGGTTTCGCCGGAGCGGTGCGAGACGATGGAGGCGTAGCCTGCCTTGCGCGCCATTTCGATGGCTTCGATGGTTTCGGTGACGGTGCCGATCTGGTTGAGCTTGATCAGGATCGCGTTACCGATTTTTTCGGTAATGCCTCGTTGCAGGCGCACTGTGTTCGTCACGAACAAATCGTCGCCGACGAGCTGCACTTTTCCTCCCAACTCGGCGGTCATATGTTTCCATCCGGCCCAATCGTCTTCGGCGAGGCCGTCTTCGATGGAAACGATGGGGAACTGGCGGACCCAATCGACATAAAACTTCGTCATCTGCTCCGAGGTGCGCGCGGATTTGTCGGATTTTTTGAATACATATTTGCCGCTGGCCTTGTCGTAAAACTCGCTCGAAGCGGGATCGAGCGCGATGGCGACGTGCTCGCCGGGTTTGTAGCCGGCGGCTGCGATGGCTTCTAAAATGACTTCGATGGCTTCGTCGTTGGACTTCAGGTTGGGCGCGAAGCCGCCTTCGTCGCCGACCGCAGTGGAATAGCCGCGCTTGTGCAGCACCGCCTTCAGCCGATGGAAGACTTCGACGCCCATGCGCAGTGCATCGTCAAACGTCTTGGCGCCCACGGGCATGGCCATAAATTCCTGAAAATCCACGGAATTGTCGGCGTGCGCGCCGCCATTCAAAATATTCATCATCGGGACAGGAAGCGTGTTGCCGGAAGGGTCGCTCGAATACCGCGCGAGATATTTGTACAGCGGCTGGCGCGCTGCCGATGCGGCCGCGCGCGCGGCCGCCATCGAAACGGCGAGGATGGCGTTGGCGCCAAGATTCCCTTTGTTCGGAGAGCCGTCGGTTTCGATCATGCGGCGGTCGAGCGCGCCCTGGTCGGAGGCGTCGAGGCCGGTGACAGCGCCGGCAATCTCGCCATTCACGTTGGCCACGGCCTTGAGGACGCCCTTGCCGAGGTAGCGCGATTTGTCGCCATCGCGCAATTCGATGGCTTCGTGCTCGCCGGTGGACGCGCCCGAGGGCACGGCGGCGCGGCCGAGCGCGCCGCCTTCAAGGATGACGTCCGCTTCCACGGTCGGGTTGCCGCGCGAATCGATGATCTGCCTGCCATGCACCCGCGCGATTTTCGTGGACATGCCGCCTCCTGGTAAAAAATCAAAACCGAATGTAACCACCCGCCGCGGCGGGAACACAGATGACCACGGATAGGAGAGGAGAAAGTTAAGAGTTGACTGTTGAGAGTTAACAGTCAAGAACAGACCCCGCCACCTAAGCGTTCTCAACTATTAACTTCTGATCTCTAACTTCTAATTTCTAACTTCCAGCATTCTCATTCCGGTTCCTCGATCATGGATTCTTCGCGGACGACGACTACGATTCCGCCTTCGGTGACGTGGTAGCGTTGGCGGTCGGCTTCGAGGTCGTAGCCGATTTCGGCGCGCTCGGGAATCGTGACGTGGCGGTCGATGATGGCGTTGCGCACGCGGGCATGGCGTCCGATGTTCACATGATTGAACAGGATCGAGCTTTCGACATCGGAATAGCTATTGGTCCGCACGTCGTAGCCAAGCACGGAGCGATTGACGCGGCCTCCGGAAATGATCGACCCTCCGCCCACCATGGAATCCAACGCAACTCCCATGCGGTTGGAGTCGGCGAACACGGTTTTCAGCGGCGGATATTGATGCTGCCAGGTGCGGATCGGCCAGGTCTTGTCGTACAGATTGAAAACCGGCGAGACGGACACCAGGTCCATGTTCGCTTCATAGTAAGCCTCGATGGTGCCGACGTCGCGCCAGTATTGCGCGCCGACTTTGTTTTCATCGATGAAGTTATAGGCGTACACGCGATATTTCGTGAAAATGCGCGGCAAGATATCTTTCCCGAAATCGTGCTTGGAATTGGGATCTTCGGCGTCCGCCAGGAGCGCGGGAATCAGCAGCTGCGTATTGAACACGTAGACGCCCATGGAGGCGTTGACCATGTCCGGATGGAGGTGCGAACGCTTCGGCGACGCGGGCTTTTCCTCGAAGCCGACGATTCGCCAATTTGCATCGGTTTCGATCACGCCGAAGCGGCCCGCCGCTTCTTGGGACGGAACCTCGAACGTGGCCACGGTCACATCGGCCCCGGAATCCACATGCTGCTGGAGCATTTTCTGGTAGTTCATTTTGTAGATGTGGTCGCCGGACAGAACGATGACGTAGCGCGAGTGCTCGCTGCCGATGGAATAAATGTTCTGGTAAACGGCGTCGGCGGTTCCGAGATACCAATTCGTTGAGACGCGCATCTGAGGCGGCAGGACTTCGATGAATTCGCCGAGGCCGAGCAGTTGCGACCAACCTTGCCGCGTGTGCCGGTTGAGCGAAAGCGCTTTGTATTGCGTCAGAACAAAAACTCGGCGGAGATCGCTGTTGATGCAGTTGGAGAGCGTGATGTCGATAATGCGGTAGATGCCGCCGAAGGGCACGGCCGGCTTGGCGCGGTCGCGCGTGAGCGGCCACAGCCGTTCGCCCTGCCCGCCTGCCAGCAGAACGCCGATCGCATCGCGCATCAGGGACATGAGCGCATCTCGTTACCCTCCCCCGAAAGGCCTTGGCCGGGGATGGGTGCTCCGATATTCTAGCAGGTGCGGCGGAAAGTCCCATACAGCCCTGACAGGAAGCGTGCCTGACCCGAGGCCGGGCCCGAAAAAACAAAGCTTGACTTCGGTGGTCGGGTCCGCTAGAAGTGAGTGCCAATAGGCTGTTATGTACGAGTGGACCTCTCATAGTATTTATGGTTAATAGCCATTATTGCCACATGCATCGGAAGGACGGTGAATTCTAAGTGGCTGAAGTCAGCATTCAAGAAGGCGAGTCTCTGGAAAATGCGCTGCGCCGGTTCAAACGCAAGGTGCAACAGGAAGACATCATCAAGGAAATCAAGAAACACAGTTATTACATGAAGCCTGGTGAAAAGCGCCGCGCGAAACAAGCGTTATCGCGCAAACGGCTGCGCAAGAAGCAGCGGCGGGAGCTGGACTAAGCTCCCCCAGGCCAGCAAGACGACCCGGGATTTTCCTAAGCACCTTCGGACCAGTCGGAATTGGGACCCACGTTCTTCCCCGGCGTATCCCAGCAAAATCTGACTCCATCGGGGGTGCCGTGGGCTCTCCAACCAGCGTGGAGCCTCGGAGCAGCGTATGGAATATCACGATAAGGTC
>DATNIO010000205.1:0-14250 GCA_035604385.1 Verrucomicrobiia bacterium
CTGGCAGGCCAATTATTCCAATGTTCTCGGGAGCCTCGCCGCAGGAGGGATCTCCAATCTCTACTATCCGGCGAAGGATCGCAATGGAGCGGCGTTGACATTTGAAAACGCGGCAATCGAAGTGGGCGCAAGCGCCGCCGCCAACCTCCTTCAAGAATTTGTCATTCGCAAATTGACCTCGAATGTTCGCAATCACGATCCAGCCAAACCCTAAAAAGCGATGAGCAGTTATCGACCTCTCTCGTCTAGTTGGCCGACCTGGGCGTTTACGCTTCGGCCAGACGTAGAGGCCGCTAGTTGCTAGGAACGAAATTCTCACGAACTGACCAGATGAATTAAGAAGCTCCTGCCGAAAAATCTGAGATTATGAATCATCTTCGACTGGCAGCGGGAGGCCGGCCGGAAACAAGGGTGGTGCGGCAAAGCCGCCAAGGTCCGATGTACGGGAGTTAATCTCGAATCCATCGATCCAAGAGGCGACCAAGAGCCATGCCCATGAAAGACAGGCGCGCTACTCCGCGATTTCAAGCCAAGCCGGAAAATCGCATCACGTACGGCGACAGGTCCGCGCCCATTCGGGATCTAAGCCTGGATGGCGTTTTTGTCCTCGACCCTGACCCTCTTCCAGCCGGATCGGAACTTACCTTCACGCTGCGAGCCGGGCAAACGGACATCGCGCTGGAGGGGATCGTCCGGCACTCCGTAGTGGATGTTGGTATGGGAATTCAATTCACGAACCTCTCCGCTGTATCGAAAAGACGATTGATCATCCACATGGCCAGTTTGGTTTCGGCTCCCAGCCAGATCGCGGAGTCTTAGCTCCGGAGACCATCCATCCCTTCCCCGATCTCTTTACAAAAGTAGGCGAGACACGTAAAGTTTGACCATCCACGAGACGCGTTGAGGTGGCCAGATGAAGCATAAAATATTCGCCATCGTCCTGATGGTCTTCGCCGGCTGTTTCATTTCCACCGGCGTATTCGCGCATCACGGCGCCTCGCGGTGGGACACCGACGCGTGGGGAACCATCTCTGGAACGGTGAAGCATTTCGATTGGCAGAATCCGCACCCGCTGCTGCTTGTCGACGTGAAAAATGACAAGGGCGACGTGGAGACCTGGGCCGTGGAGTTTCATCCGCCGAACGTCATGAGCCGGGGCGTCGGATGGAATCACAGCACGTTCAAACCGGGGGACCAGGTCACGATTTACGGGCACCCTGAGAAAAAAAGTGTTCCCATCGTCAACGGGATGAAAAGTCTGAGGCCCGTAAAGGTCACCATGCCCGGCGGCCAGGTAGTCACCGTGGATCCTCCCGGGTACTGACCGCCGCCTGAACTTGGTTGGTCCGCCGGCGGCGCGGGAAACTTGAAGGACAGGTTCTTTCGAATGAAAAAGCTGGCACTGGGTACGGTCCTGGGCACCGCGGTAGTGCTTGCCTTATCTCTCGGGACGCTGCCGCGACTAGCGCCAGAGCTTCGCGCGGCGCGCCCGCAAGCCGCTGCCGCGACTCCCGACCTGACCGGCATTTGGTCCCCTCCGAGAACGCCCAAGGGCTTTTTGCCGTACAACTTTTCTCCCGAGGCGCCCCCTCCGATGCAACCGTGGGCGGCGAAGCGCTGCGAACTCGTCGGCTGTGGGACAGGGCCTCTCGGCCGCGCCAATGACGACAATATGGACCCTTATCTAACCAGTTGCGCGCCGTACGGCTTGCCCCGCCTGATGAATCACGTCGGCCCGTTCGAAATTTTGCAGAGCAAAGGCCGGGTGCTGGTGCTGTTCGAAACGGGCAACTCCGTTGAGCAAATCTGGACGGACGGGCGCGGCCACCCGGAGGACCTGGACCCCTCCTGGATGGGACATTCCATCGGCCACTGGGAAGGCGCAACGCTCGTCGTGGACATCGTGGGGCTGACCGACAAAAGTTGGCTGGACACGGCTGGACATCCGCACAGCGACGCGCTGCACGTCGTCGAGCGCATTCATCGCGTGGATCACGACACGCTCGAAAACACGCTTACCTTTGAAGACCCGAAAACGTACACGCGAACCTGGTCGTCGACGATCGTCTACAAGCTGCGTCCGGATTGGTCGCTCAAGGAAGACATCGCCTGCGAAGACAAAATCCTGATCGATCTGAAAGCCAAAAAAGAGAAAGTTTATCCGTATCAGCCCTACCCCATGAATTTTCCGACGGAAGCCATTCCACTGCCCGATGTTGCCAATGCAAAATAGGGTGTTCTCCGGCAGGGCCGCGTGCCGCCTCCACCAACTTTCGATTGCGATGAGCGGCGCTGAAAATCGCGCGGGGCGCGCAAAATAATGGCTTCTCCGCTCGGAAAAACCACATCGATCTCGATACTGGTTGCGACCGCCTTCTTCATGGAAAACCTGGACGGGACCGTCATCGCGACGGCGCTGCCCGACATGGGAAAATCATTCCACGTCAGCCCGGTGGATTTGAACATTGGAATGACGGCCTATTTGCTGATGCTGGCGGTTTTCATTCCGATCAGCGGATGGGTAGCGGACCGCGTCGGCGCGCGGACCGTTTTCGTTTCGGCCATCGCGATTTTTACCGTGTCTTCGATTCTTTGCGGACTGAGCCATGGAATTTTGACGTTCACCGGCGCGCGCGTAATCCAGGGGATCGGCGGGGCGATGATGGTGCCCGTCGGACGCCTGGTCGTTTTGCGCACGACGGAAAAGCACAATTTGATCGATGCGATTACGTTCATCACCTGGCCGGCACTGATCGCGCCCGTCGTAGGGCCGCCGGTCGGCGGTTTCATCACCACATACGCCTCGTGGCACTGGATTTTTTTCCTGAACGTGCCGCTTGGCATCATCGGCATGGCCCTTTCGTCACGGATTATTCCTAACCTGAGGGAAGACCGCGTCAAGCCGTTCGACAGGCTCGGATTTGTGCTGAGCGCGTCGGCCTGCGTGAGCTTCGTATACGGCATGGAACTCGTGGGCCGTGAGAGCGCGCAATGGAAGCCCACGGCCGCGTATCTCGTCGCCGGATGCGTCCTGGGCCTGCTCTCCGTGCTTCATTTCCTGCGCACGCCCGCGCCGCTTTTGAATCTCGATCTTCTCAAGATCAAGACGTTCGCGATCACCCTCCAGGGAGGATCGCTGTTCCGCATCGCGATCAGCGTTTCGCCTTTTCTGATGCCCCTTATGTTCCAGGTCGGCTTCGGATTGAACGCGTTTCAGTCGGGCCTGCTGATGCTGGGGCTGTTCACGGGCAATCTGCTGATGAAATCCGTCGTGACGCCCGTTCTGCGGAGGTTCGGGTTTCGCAACGTGCTGACGACGAATGGCATGCTGAACGCAATCTTGACGGCGAGTTGCGCCCTTTTCTTCCCGCAGACCGCGAGGATCTTCGTGCTCTTTGTACTGTTTCTGAACGGCATGTCCCGTTCGATGCAGTTTACGGCAGTGGGCACTCTTGCCTTTGCGGACATCACCAAGCCGGACATGAGCAGCGCCACCAGTTTTTTCAGCATGATCACGCAAATGTCGATGGGAATGGGCGTGGCGGTGGGCGCGATCGCGCTGCGCCTGGCCGGATATCTGACTGGAAATTCCACGGGAGGGCCAACGACGAAGGAGTTTCACGTGGCGTTCCTGCTCGTCGCTGTCTTGAGCGTCCTGGCGACGCTTGACTGCTTCCTCATTGATCCGGACGCCGGAGCGGCGGTCAGTGGGCATCAGCCTGCCAAGGTGACGGAAAAAACATCGGCAGCGACTTGATCGCCGAACTGGAATGGATGAGGCTGCTCAATTTGGCAGACGAATGTTCAACAATTCGTACCAGTGCGATGAGCAGCACGCCGATTAGTTCATTCGTCCGTATGGAATGACGCTAAATTTTGGAGTGGCTTACCTTGCTCTTACCCAAGCGGAACCGCTCACTACATGCGCAGCTATCGGCACAGACTGCCAAAGAAACCAAGTGTCCCGAAGCACTCGGTGGCGCGAATTCCTCATCTTGTTCGCAACGATGGCAAAGCCGGCAACTTCCACAACGCCTGCCGCTAACATCGCCGCGTTGGTGTGAACAAACGGCCGGCTGAGAGGATCAGCCTCTCCCCACCCGGTGTTGATTCCCTGGCGTGTCTCAATCCCATCCCAGGATGCAACCGCCGCTTGTACACCAGCCAGCGCCATGACCGGGCGATCCCGCAACATGCCGCAGAGGGACAGTACCGCCAACAGGCAGTGGAACGTCATAGTGTGACCGCCCCATCGGGACCGCCAAGGGCCTCTTCGGTCGAGGGGCATTTTGCATGCCAAGGGATTGCCCTCTCTAACTACTGGTTTTGTATGTGGTTAAGGCAAAGCTGAAGTGGCGGGGTTGCTGGTTTCCGGAACACAAGGTCCACTTACGCGCAAACTCGTGCACTCTGCCGCGGGACATTCCGAGATTAGCAGTTATCCGTGGCTGCCGCCGCCCGAGAGTTCGCGGACAATGGAGCCGACGAAGCCCTTGGCGTCACCGAAGAGCATGAGGGTCTTGTCGAGGTAGTAGAGCGGGTTATCGATTCCGGCGAAGCCGGCGGCCATGCTGCGCTTGATGACCATCACGGTGTGCGCCTTGTCCACGTCGAGAATCGGCATGCCGAAAATGGGGCTCGACGAATCGGTGCGCGCGGCGGGGTTTGTGACGTCGTTGGCGCCGATGATCAGGGCCACGTCGGTCTGCGGGAATTCGCCGTTGATTTCGTCCATGTCGAGCAGCTTGTCGTAGGGAATGTCCGCTTCGGCGAGCAGCACGTTCATGTGGCCGGGCATGCGGCCCGCGACCGGGTGAATGGCAAACTTCACGTCGATGCCGCGCTTGGTCAGATTGTCGTAGAGTTCGCGGACTTTGTGCTGCGCCTGCGCCACGGCCATGCCGTAGCCGGGCACGATGACGACCTTGCTGGCCACGGCGAGAATTTCGGCCGCTTCTTCGGGCGAAGCGCTGCGAACCGGCCGCGTTTCTTTCCCGCCCTTCGCGGCAGTTTGTTCCTGTCCAAACCCGCCGAATAGCACGTTCGAGAACGAGCGGTTCATGGCCTTGGACATGTTGACGGAGAGAATCAAGCCGGAAGCGCCGTCGAGCGCGCCCGCGACGATCAGGAGCTTGCTATCGAGCACAAATCCCATCGCGGAGGCGGAAAGCCCGGCGTACGCGTTGAGCAGCGAAATCACCGTGGGCATGTCCGCGCCGCCGATCGGAATAATCATCATCACGCCGAACAGCAGTGGGATCGCAAGGAGCGCCGGGAATAAGTAGGTGTGATCCGGATGAATCACCAGATAAATGGCCACGCCAATGGCAACGAGGAGCATTCCAAGGTTGACGAGGTTCTGACCCTTAAAAATGATGGGACGCTGCGGCAGAATTTCCTGCAGCTTTCCGGCGGCCATCAAGCTGCCTGTAAACGTGAGCGAACCAAGGATCACTTCCATCGACAGAACGGACATCATGAACCTGGGCACCGCGGGCGCGCGCAAATAAAATTCCGCCGTGCCGACGAGTGTGACGCAACACGCCCCAAAGGCGTGGCTGAGCGCCGTCCGCTGAGGGACAGCCGTCATCTGCACTTTACCCAAGGGAACGCCAATGATCGTGCCAAGCACCAGGGCGATCGCAACCCATTTGTAGTCCACGATGCTGCGGTTGAGCAAAGTTCCCACGATTGCGAGGAGCATGCCGAGCTCGCCCGCCCAGACGCCGTGGCGCGCTGTCGTGGGCGAGCTCATCCACTTGAGAGACATCACGAACAGAGCCGTGGCGATGAGGTACGTCAGTTCGATGATCGTGTCCGTTCCGGGAAATGGAGTCATGGTTTCGGGCTGCGGCTCGCTTTGAACATTTTTAACATGCGGTCGGTGATGAAGAAGCCGCCCACGACGTTGCTGGTCGCGGCGACGATGGCGATGGTTCCAAGCACGGTGGAGAGCGTGGTCTTGTGCTCGCCCGCCAGGAGGATCGCTCCGACAACGGCGATCGCGTCGAGCGCATTGGTGAGCGACATCAGCGGTGTGTGCAGGAGCGGCGATACGCGGCGAATGACTTCCAGGCCGACAATAGCGGCCAACATGAACACGTAGAGACTGGTGATCAAATCCATTTTCATCGCTAGACTGTCTCCTTCTGCCGGGCCACGAGAGGCGGGAGCGAGAAATATTCCCGAACTCGGGGATGAACGATTTCCCCTCCCTGCGTCAGCAGGGTGCTCTGAATGATGTCATCCTGCAGGTTGAGCTGAAACTTGCCGTCCTTCACGAGCAAATTGAGGAACGCCGCGATGTTGCGCGCGTACATCTGGCTGGCGTGATGCGGCACGGTCGATGCGAAGTTGAAATATCCAATGATCGTGACGCCGTCAGCCACGATTTTCTCGCCGGCTTTCGAGAGTTCGCAGTTGCCTCCGCGCTCGGCGGCCAGGTCGACGATGACCGAGCCCGGCGCCATGCCCTTGACCATTTCCGCCGTCACGAGCACCGGTGACTTCTTTCCCGGAACGACGGCGGCCATGATGACAATGTCGCTTTCGGCGACCACCTTGCCGAGCAATTCGCGCTGCCGCCGGTAGAATTCCTCGTCTTGCGCCTTGGCATACCCGCTGGAGTCCTGCGCGTCCTTGGCTTCCAGGGGAAGCTCAACAAAACGCGCCCCAAGGCTTTGCACTTGCTCCTTGGCCGCCGGACGCAGATCGTAGGCGGAGACCACGGCCCCCAGCCTGCGCGCCGTGGCGATGGCTTGCAACCCGGCCACGCCTGCGCCGATGATGAGTACGCGCGCGGGAGTGATCGTGCCCGCGGCCGTAGTAAGCATGGGGAGAATTTTCGGAAGTGTGTCCGCGGCGATCAGGACGGCTTTGTAGCCGCAGATGGTGCCCATGGAAGAAAGCGCGTCCATGCTTTGCGCCCTTGTCGTTCTGGGCATCAATTCCACGGAAAAGGAAGTCACGCCTGCATCCGCAATCTCTTGCACCGTAACGAGAGACCCAATGGGGCGCAGAAATCCGATCAGAACTTGATTGCGGCGAAAGAGCGGCAAATCGGCGCGGCCCGTCTGGTCATTCGAACCGTAGCAAAGCATCTGCGTGATGATGTCCGCCGAGGCAAACACCTGGGCCCGATCCGCAATGATCTTCGCGCCCTTGGCTGCGTACTCGGCGTCGGGAAAACCCGCAGCGGCGCCCGCGCCGGCTTCGACGATAACTTCCATGCCTGCCTTCGCAAGAGCGGGAATGACGATGGGCACGAGCGCCACGCGCCGCTCCCCCGGATACGTTTCTCGGGGAACACCGACAATCATGAAGATTCCTCCCTCTGGTCGCTACGGCGCCGCACACGCGCAGTTTCGGCAATCTGAGACCAACGGCCTAACTTGCCCAAGCCAAATTCGAGAATTTTCTTCGAGAGGGCCACGCCAGGTATGAATGGCTTCCATGTGGCGGCCGACGTGGGTCCCAAGCCGGAGGCGCTGGGCGCTTTGGTGACGCAACCATTCACTCTGTTTATTGCAGAACCCCACACCAAATCGTAATTTTACATACAAAATTGCGAAAGTCCAACCGATGATCGCAATGCGTAAATCCGATTGGGCACATCACAAAACTGCAAACGGCGGGATCGGCTTTTCCGGTACAATCCGCAGGGTGCGCGCTGGGGGGCGCGATTCGCGGTATGAGCAACTCCTTCATGCAAGAGGCGATCCAGCGGGCGGTGGAAAATGTTCGCACGGGGCGAGGCGGGCCCTTCGGCGCAATCGTGGTGAAGGATGGGCGCGTCATCGCGACCGGCACGAATTCGGTCACCTCCACGAACGATCCCACGGCGCATGCGGAAGTGACCGCCATACGCGAAGCCTGCCGCGCTTTGGGTACGTTTCAACTGACGGGTTGCGAGATCTACACGAGTTGCGAGCCCTGTCCGATGTGCCTCGGCGCCATCTACTGGGCGCGGCCGGACCGGGTTTATTTTGCGGCCACCGCGAGCGATGCCGCCGAAGCCGGGTTCGATGATTCCTTCATCTACGAAGAATTGAAACGCCCGCACCGCGAACGTAAAATTCCGTTTGAGCCGATGATGCGGGAAGCGGGGCTCGAGCCGTTTCGCGAATGGGCGCGAAAAGGAGACCGGATCCGGTATTGAAAATCGGGAAATGCCGGTGGACGCGACGTTTTACTTGAAGGATCCGGAAGGTTTTGTATCGCCCGCCTTCAGGCGGGCATCTGTTTGAATCTGCGATGCCGTCAGCCACGGCGGACGGGCACCGCAGAGGTAAGCCAATGCCCGCCTGAAGGCGGGCGCTACACAGGCGCGGCAACATATGGAAGAAAAATTCTTTGGACATTCCGTCCCCCGCAAAGAGGGGCGGGAAAAAGTGACGGGCCGCGCCCGGTACGTGGACGACCTCGCCTTTCCTGGAATGCTGCATGGCGTGACCGTGCGAAGCAGCGTCGCGCGAGGACGCATCCGCGGCATTCGCTTCGGCGACGGCATTCCGTGGAGCGAATTCACCGTTGTCACCGCCGCAGATATTCCCGGAAAAAACGAAATCGCATTGATCGAACACGATCAGCCCTGCCTCGCCGCGGAAGTAATCAACCATCCCGAAGAGCCGATCGTTCTGCTCGCGCATCCGGATCGATATTTGCTCGAGGAGGCGCGCCGCGCGGTGCAAATCGATGTCGAGCCGCTGCCCGCGATTTTTTCGATCGAGGATTCCATCGCAAAACGCGCCGTTATTTTTGGAGAGGACAACGTCTTCAAGACGTATCACATGGAAAAAGGCGACGTGGATGCCGCTTGGGCGCAGGCGGACGTCATCGTCGAGGGCGAATACCGGACCGGGGCGCAGGAACAGCTCTACATCGAAAACCAGGGCATGATCGCGTCAGCAAATCCGGCGGACGGTGTAACGATTTGGGGCTCGCTGCAGTGTCCCTACTACGTGCATAAAGCGCTCGTAATTTTGTTCGGTCTCCCCGCGGAACAAATTCGCGTGATTCAGGCGGAGACCGGCGGCGGATTCGGCGGCAAGGAAGAATACCCCTCCATGATCGCCGGGCACGCAGCGCTTCTGGCGTGGAAGTCCGGGAAGCCCGTGAAAATTATCTACGACCGCGCGGAAGACATGGTGGCGACCACGAAGCGCCATCCGTCGCGCACGCGGCATCGCACCGGCGTCACGCGCGACGGCAAACTGGTGGCGATGGACATTGATTTCGTGATCGATGGCGGCGCCTACGCGACGCTTTCTTCCGTGGTGCTCTCGCGCGGAACGATTCACGCGGCGGGGCCTTACTTCTGCCCCAACGTGCGCGTCCAATCCCAGGCCGTGGCGACCAACGCTCCGCCTCATGGCGCGTTTCGCGGGTTCGGCGCGCCGCAAAGTATTTTCGCGGTGGAGCGCCACCTCGATCAAGTGGCGCGCGCCGTGAATCTGACGCCGGAAGAATTTCGGCGGCGAAATTTTATTCGCAAGGGCCAGACGACCGCGACTGGACAATTGATCCACGAGGACGTGAATTTCAACGCCCTTCTCGATCGCGCGTTCCGGGAAAGCGACTATTACGCCAAGAGCGAGCGCTTCGCGCGGGAAAATCCCGGCGCGACGATCAAGCGCGGCATCGGGTTTGCCTCCTTCATGCACGGAGCAGGCTTCACCGGCTCGGGAGAAGTTTATCTGGCGTCCGTGGTGGAACTCGAAGCGACACCGGAAGGAACCGTCCGAGTTCTTGCCGCCAGCACTGAAATCGGACAGGGAACGAATACAGTGTTTTCGCAAATTGCGGCGGACGCGCTGGGCATTAGCTACGATCGTATCGAAATTGCGCAGCCGGATACGGGCGCGGTGCCGAACAGCGGCCCCACGGTTGCTTCGCGCACATCAATGGTCGTCGGCAATTTGGTCGAGAAAGCCGCGCTCGATCTAAAACGTAAATTGCTGGACAGCGGCTTGCTCTGCGATGCGTGCACCGAGGACGAATTTGTGCGCGCGTGCCGGCGTTACATCGAATCGCGCGGGCCGCTGCGTTCGCGGAGCCAGTATGAACCTCCTCCCGGCCTGCACTGGGACGACAAAACGTACAGCGGCGATGC
Organism: Verrucomicrobiia bacterium; assembly: GCA_035604385.1. Lineage (GTDB taxonomy): Bacteria > Acidobacteriota > Terriglobia > Acidiferrales > UBA7541 > Palsa-360. The sequence goes on from DATNIO010000205.1 coordinate 10,112, forward strand.
TTACGGCACCTACGCGTGGGCCGTGTACGTGGCCGAAGTCGCGGTGGATACAGTTACGTTCGAGGCGCGCGTCACCGACTTTGTCGCGGTGCAGGAAGTGGGCAAGGTGATTCATCCCGTGCTCGCGGCGGGACAGATTGAGGGCGGCGTGGCGCAGGCCATCGGGATGTCGCTCTACGAAAATGTGGTGTGGCGCGAAGGGCGCATGGCCAACGGACAAATGACCAACTACATCATGCCGACCGCCGCGGATATTCCTCCCATTCGAGTATTTTTCGAAGAGCAGCCGTATCCCTTCGGCCCGCACGGAGCGAAAGGAATCGGCGAGCTGCCGATGGACGGACCGGCGCCGGCGATTGTAAACGCGATCGAAAACGCGACGGGAATTTGCGTGCGCGAAATTCCCGCCACGCCGGAAGTCTTGATGGAAGCCATGGCGGAAAAGGCGGGCGCGCTTGTCTGAAACGGTCAGCCGGATCGGCATCGCATGCAGGGTCAATGGCGAGCCGCGCCGCGTTCAAGCGTTTCCGATGGCGCGCTTGCTGGACGTTCTGCGCGAGGAAATGCATCTGACCGGGACGAAAGAAGGCTGCGGCGAAGGCGAGTGCGGCGCGTGCGCGGTGCTCATGAATGGCGCCATCGTCAACAGTTGTCTCGTCCCCGCAATTGAGGCGGACGGAGCGGATATTCGCACCATCGAAGGAATTGCCGGCGGCAGCCAACTGAACGCCGTACAAGAAGCGTTTCTCGAGTGTGGCGGCGCGCAATGCGGAATTTGCACGCCCGGTATGGTCATCGCTTCCGTCGCGCTACTCGAGCGGCATCCTCATCCGAGCGATGCCGAAATTCGCGAAGGGCTGGCGGGAAATCTCTGCCGCTGCACCGGCTATCAGAAAATTTTCGCCGCAGTGGTGCGCGCCTGCGAATCGTCGCGTGATGACAAACCGGTGACTCGATGAGAGCTTACGTCCCCTCTTACGATTTGCGCGTGCCGGGGAGTCTCTCGGAAGCGCTGGCTCTGCTGACCCGCGAACCCGGAGTTTGGCAGCCTTTCGCGGGCGGCACCGACCTGATGGTGCTGCTGGAGGCCGGGAAACTTTCTCACAAGCGTTTTCTGAGCGTCTCGAAATTGGATGATTTGCGCGGGATCGAATTGACCTCCGCTGACGTGACTTTAGGCGCGCTGACGACTTATACGGAAATCCAGAAACATCGCGTGCTTCAAAAAGAATTTCCGCTGCTTTGCGCCGCAGCGCGCGAAACCGGCAGCATCGCCACTCAAAATCGTGGCACGCTGGGCGGAAATATTGTGAATGCTTCGCCGGCGGCCGATTCCCCGCCTGCGCTGCTGGTTTATGATGCTGAAATCGAACTTGTTTCCGCGCGCGGAGCGAGGTGGCTGCCTTACCACGGCTTCCACACCGGCTACAAGAAAATGCAGCTTGCAGCCGACGAATTGCTGCGCGCTATCCGGCTGCCACGACGCGTGAAAAAGTGGCGGCAGTACTACCGGAAAGTGGGCACGCGCAAGGCGCAGGCGATTTCCAAAGTGTGCTTTGCCGGCGCGGCGCTCGTCGAAAACGGCACAATTCGCGACGCGCGGATGGCGCTTGGAAGCGTGGCTCCGATCGTGCTGCGAGCGGTCGAAACAGAGGACGCGCTGTGCGGCGGCAGCATCTCGCCCGGGGTCATTGCCGCGGCAAAAGAATCGCTCGCGCGGGAAATCGCGCCCATCGACGACATTCGCTCGACCGCGCGCTATCGCTTGCGCGTCGCGCAAAACCTGCTCGAAGAATTTCTCTCGCAGCTCGCGAAATGACTACCATTCACGCGATCCGCAGCAAACGCGTCGTGATGCCGGAAGGAATTCGGGCGGCGACGGTGCGGGTTCGCAACGGCGTGATCGAGGCAATCACCGGCTACAACGATCTTCCTGTGGGGAAACACATCCATGACGCAGGAGAATCCGTCGTTATGCCCGGCCTTGTGGACACCCACGTCCACATCAACGAGCCGGGACGCACCGATTGGGAAGGATTCAAGACGGCGACGCGCGCGGCGGCCGCGGGCGGAGTGACGACGCTGATCGACATGCCTCTCAACAGTATTCCCGCGACGACCACAGCGGCAGGGCTCGAAATCAAGCGCACCGCGGCGCGCAATAAATGCTGGGTAAACGTAGGCTTTTGGGGCGGCGTTGTGCCGGGCAATGCCGGAGATCTCCGCGCACTGCATCAAGCGGGAGCATTCGGCTTCAAGTGTTTTCTTGTGCCCTCAGGCGTCCAGGAATTTGCCCACGTCAACGAAGACGATCTCCGAGCCGCGCTGCCGACACTTGCCGCGCTAGATGCGCCGCTTCTGGTTCACGCGGAGTTGCCGTGGCCGATTGAGGAAGCAACCAAGAAGCTTGTGAAGTCTGACCCGACAAGGTACCGGACATGGCTGCTCTCGCGCCCGCCGAGCGCTGAAACTACCGCAGTCGAAATGATGATCCGCTTGGCGAGAGAATTCAAAGCGCGAGTTCATATCGTTCATCTCTCCTCGGAGCGTTCGGTGACTCTCATCCGGCGGGCGAAAAAAGAAGGCGTGCGCATCACCGCAGAGACCTGCCCGCATTACCTGTTTTTTGCCTCAGGCTCGATCCAAAGCGGATGGACGGCCTACAAGTGCGCGCCACCTATTCGCGATTCGCAAAACAAAAAGAAACTCTGGACTGCACTCGGAAAAAGTGCGATTGACTTTGTGGTCTCCGATCACTCGCCTTCTCCGCCGGCATTGAAATGCCTCGATACGGGCAATTTTTTCAAAGCGTGGGGCGGCATCAACTCTTTGCAGCTTGGCCTTCCCGTAATGTGGACAAGTCTCAGTGGCCGGAATTATTCCTTTGAACGTCTAGTACGTTGGATGTGCAGCGGCCCGGCTCGATTGGCAGGACTAGAAAAACACAAAGGCACGATCGCGCCGGGATATGATGCCGACATCGTGATTTGGAATCCCGAGAAACGCTTCGTCCTGAGACCGCAAATGCTTCACAACCGCCACCAACTGACGCCGTATGCGCACCGTCCCTTACGCGGCGAAGTCGAGACAACTTTTCTGCGGGGCGAGATGATTTATGATCGGGGGCGTTTCCTGGGCCCTCCGCGCGGCGCAATGCTGCGGCGAGGCGAACGCTGATGGATTTCACCGAATACATCGATCTTGCCGCCGAGCGGCTGGGCGGGCGAGTGCTCGCCGCTAATGATGTATTTTTTGCGCCCAAGGAAAATCTACTGAAGGCCCCTGCTCCCGTTTGGTTCGCGGACAAATACACCGACGTTGGCAAATGGATGGACGGCTGGGAAACGCGACGCCGCAGAACGCCGGGCTACGATTGGTGCATCGTGAAATTGGGGCTTCCCGGCGTCCTTCACGGCGTTGTCGTGGATACCTCCTACTTCAAAGGAAATTTTCCGGAACATTGCGAACTTGAGGCTTGCGCGGTGGATGGCGATCCTGGCATCGCTCAACTCGAGGACCATGCAACGAAGTGGAACACATTGCTGCCAAAGTCGCCTCTTGTCGGTGACGCTCGAAATCCGTTTCCGATCACGCCATCGAGCCGGGTCACGCACCTGCGTTTCAAAATTTATCCGGACGGTGGCGTGGCGCGCCTTCGCGTCCACGGCGAAGTCATCCCGGATTGGCCGGCGCTCCAACGCGCAGGAGGCGAGATCGATCTCGCCGCCGTCGAGCACGGCGGCTGGGTGATTGTTTCGAGCGACATGTTCTTCGGCTCGCGTAACAACTTGATCCTGCCGGGCCGCTCGACCGGGATGCATGACGGCTGGGAAACGCGCCGGCGGCGAGGGCCCGGACACGACTGGTGCATCGTGCGTCTGGGCGCAGCCGGAAAAATCAGCCGCGTCGAAGTCGATACATCGCATTTCAAAGGCAATTTCCCGGAAAGCTGCTCGCTCGAAGTTTGCACTGCGCCGCGCGACTGCATCGATCCAAGCGCGCTTGGCGCCCTTCCCTGGAAAGAAATATTGGCGAAGACAAAGCTGCAAGCGGACTCCGTGCACGTCTACGAAAAAGAGCTGCTGGGCGCGGGAGAAGCGACGCACGCGCGTTTTCACATTTACCCCGATGGCGGCGTT
>DATNIO010000206.1:0-4019 GCA_035604385.1 Verrucomicrobiia bacterium
ACGCGGCTCGATCCGCCCCAGGGCGTTCAATTTGTTTCTGTGCGCAATACCGAGCAGATGCACCGCGCGGTGCTCGAACATTTTCCGCGCGCGACTGCGCTGATCATGGCGGCGGCGGTGGCCGATTACCGGCCCGTGGCGCCGCAGACGAAAAAAATGAAGCGCGGGAACGGCCGCTTGAATTTGGAGCTTGAGCCTACGCTGGATATTCTCGCTGACGTCGCGCGCGGCAAAGGGGATCGCGCGATCATCGGATTTGCTGCGGAGACGGAAAACGTCGCCGCGCATGCGCGCGCCAAGCTGGAATCCAAGCAGGCCGATCTGATCGTCGCCAATGACGTGACGGCCGATGGCGCCGGATTCGATCACGACACGAACGTCATTACCCTGTATTTCCGCGACGGAAGCGAGAAGGCATTTCCTCGCATGCCGAAGATTGACGCGGCGCAGCGCATCCTCGATCAGTTGCGCGGCCTGCGGCAACCGATGGGGCAAACGGCCGCAACGCAGCGCGCGCGCTGACCTGCCGATGGATTCCTCTCCCACGCAAACACCACGCGAAAAACTGGAAGCCTGGCTTCGTTACTACGACGATTTGAATCTCGGTGCGTTCTACACCGACCGGAGAACCATGGGAAAACGCACGAGCGAGCGAGCGGCGGCAAATGCGCCTGCCGCGCCCCCTGTTATGCAGGCACCGATTGCCATCGCGCCTCCGAAGGCAGCTCCGCCTGTTTCCGTGCTTCCCGTCGTGAATGCGCCGTCTCTGTTTGAGGCCTTCGACCGCGTTGAAAACGATACGCTGGAACGGATCCGCGAAGATCTCGGCGAATGCACGCGCTGCCGTCTGCACAAGCAGCGGAACAAGATTGTTTTCGGCGCGGGGAATCCGCGCGCCGAACTTGTGTTCGTTGGAGAAGGCCCCGGCCACGATGAAGACGTGCAGGGCTTGCCGTTTGTGGGACGCGCCGGAAAACTTTTGACGCAGATGATCGAGGCGATGGGCCTCACGCGCGAACAGGTCTACATCTGCAACGTCGTGAAATGCCGGCCGCCGGAAAACCGCAAGCCCGAGGACGACGAGGTCGCGACTTGCTCGCCCTATTTGTACCGCCAATTAGACGTGATCGCTCCGAAGGCGATTGTGTGCCTTGGCGGAACCGCCGCGCAGGAGCTCTTGAAAACCAAGGATTCCATTTCGCGATATCGCGGCACCTGGTTTGATTTTCGGAACACGAAGCTGCTTGCCACCTATCACCCGGCCTACTTACTGCGCAACCCGAATGCGAAGGGCGAAGTCTGGAAGGATTTGCAAAAAGTGATGGCGCTTCTTGGCTTGCAGCCGAAGAAACCTTCGCGCTGATTGCATTTGGTGGCGCCGGCGTCCCGCCGGCGATTTTTGTCCTCGCTACACACGCCGAAAAACGCCGGCGAGACGCCGGCGCCACGAAATTCGCCCGCCTTCCGAAACCTGCCTGGGCAATGCCCACTTGAGTTTCTGCTGCTACACTACTTCTCCGACATGTCTCCCACTTATTGCGAAGTCGCGCTGCCGGTTCCGCTGCGCTCGTTGTTCACGTATGAGATTCCGGAGCGTCTGACTGGATCGGTCTGCGCGGGCAGCCGCGTCCTCGTGCCATTTCGCAATCGCGCGATGACGGGAGTGGTCGTGGAGGCGTCCGTGCGGCGGCCGGATCCCGCGCGCGTGAAGAACGTCAGGGAAATTGTCGAAGTGCTCGATGCCATTCCGGCGCTGCCGCCGAAGCTTGTGGAACTGGGGCGCTGGGTGGGCGGCTACTATGTGGCGCCGCTGGGGGAAGTATTTCGCGCGATGCTGCCGCCGCAGATCGATCTCCGGCACGAGCGGGAATTCCTGATGACCGACGCGGGGCGCGCGCGCCGCGCCGAACTGGACGCGGCGGGGAATCGCAGCGAATCCGAAGTCGCCGAGCTGGCGCTGCTTTCTCTGATGGAAATCGAGGGACGGCCGGTGCGCGCGGACCGTCTGCGCAAGCTGCCCGGCGGCGAAGCGGCGGCGGAGCGCCTGCAGCGGCGCAAGCAGCTGGAAGCGCGCGAGGTCGCGGTGCGGCGCGAGTCGCGCGTGCAGAAAATCGTCGCCTGGAATGCGGCTCCTTCTGAGGATTTACCAGAGGCCAATGCGATCGCCTCCCTCGCTGAAAAAGAAGCGCGTGTCTTTCATGTTCTCGCGGAGGAACGCGGCCCTTTGCCGCTGCCCCAACTCGCAAAGCTCGCCAAAGTTTCGCGGCCACTCGTCGAACGGATGATCCGGCAGGAAAAATTGAAATGCTGGGAAGAGCCGCTCTCTATCGAAGAGAATTTGTTCGATGCGGATTTCACGCCCCCATCCAATATTTTGAATGAGGATCAGGAACGCGAATTGAGAGTCATTCGCGGCTGGATCGAGGCGGGCGTTTTTACCGCGGGACTTCTCTATGGCGTCACCGGAAGCGGGAAGACGGAAGTGTATCTCAACGCCGTAGAGGCCACGCTTGCGCGAAACAAGAGCGCGCTGATTCTGGTTCCGGAAATCGCGCTGACGCTCTGGTGCGGAAGATTGTTTCGGGCGCGGTTCGGAGCGGGCGTCGCGGTTCTGCACAGCGCGCTGCCGGAAGTGGAACGGGCGCGCGAGTGGTGGCGCGTGCGGCGCGGGGAGGCGCGCGTCGTGGTGGGAACACGCTCGGCCGTTTTCGCGCCGGTTGAAAATCTCGGGCTGATCGTGGTCGACGAGGAGCAGGAGGCGAGCTACAAGCAGGAAGAAACGCCGCGCTATCACGGCCGGGACGTCGCCGTCGTGCGCGCAAAACTCGAAGGGGCCGTCGTGCTGCTTGGTTCGGCCACGCCCTCGCTGGAAAGTTTTCAGAATGCGCGGTCGGGAAAATACCATCTTCTTCAGCTGGATTCGCGAGTGGAGAACCGCCCGCTCGCGCAGGTGGAAATCGTCGACCTGCGCGAGGATTTCAAGGCCACGCATCGGGCCGGGCCAATCTCGTCGAAGCTCAGCGAAGCCATCGCCGGGCGGCTCGCCGAGGGAACGCAATCGCTGATCCTCATCAATCGACGCGGGTATTCGTGGTTCGTGATTTGCCGGTCGTGCGGCGCGGGCGTGCAGTGCGAGAACTGCAGCATTTCGCTGACGTATCACAAGCACCGCCATCGGCTCGAATGCCACTACTGCGGATTCTCGCGGCGCGTGCCGGAGAGCTGCCCGAAGTGCAATTCCGAGCACGTCTACTTTTTCGGCGCGGGCGCGGAACAGCTCGAAGAAAAACTTCGCGAGAAATTTCCCGCCGCGAAGGTCGCGCGGCTGGACCGGGATTCCGTGCGCACCAAGCGCGCGTACCAGCAGGTGCTGGGCGACTTTGCGACAGGGAAAATCGATATTCTGGTGGGCACGCAAATGGTCGCGAAAGGCCACGATTTTCAGCGGGTCACGCTCGTCGGAGTGGTTTCCGCGGACACGCAACTCAGCCTGCCGGATTTTCGCGCCGCCGAGCGCACTTTTCAATTGCTGACGCAAGTTGCGGGCCGCGCCGGCCGCGGCGAGTTGCCCGGGGAAGTGCTCGTCGAGACGTACTATCCGGAGCACTACGCGATTCAGCTGGCTGCGCGGCAGGACTACCTCTCCTTTTTTGAAAAAGAGGTGCAATTTCGGCGTCTGTTGCACTATCCGCCGTTCACGGCGCTGGCGAGCGTATTGGTGCGCGACACGAAGATCGAGAACGCCATCCGGTGGTCGCGCCAGCTCTCGGCGTTTCTCGCTCCTCAGGAAGCTCGCGGCGTGAAAGTGTTGGGGCCCGCCGCCGCGCCACTCGCGCGGCTCAAGCGCGAGTATCGGTTTCAATTCTTGCTGAAGGCGCCCAAGCGCGCGCAGCTTACGCGCGCCGTCTCCGAATTGCTGGCCTTCAGTGAAGAAAAAGAAATTCCGCAGAAAGCGGTCCTCGTGGATGTGGATCCACTGAGTTTGTTTTAGGGTCTAGTGGCGCAGGCTTCAGCCTGTG
>DATNIO010000207.1:0-7569 GCA_035604385.1 Verrucomicrobiia bacterium
GTAAGGGCCGGAGGTGCCGAGGTCGGCGAGGCCGACGTTATTTTTGTATTTTCCGAGCCAGTCCACCTGATGCTGGGTTACGCGAAACTCAAAATTCTTGGGCAGCTCGATGCCGATCCCGACGGCGCGCTCGAAGGCGATCCCAGCCATCGAGGCGGTGTACTTGAATTGCGGGACGTTGTTGCCGAAGGAAAAGGTGGGCGTGAAGAACACGAACACGTGGCGCGCAAATGTTTTCCCGAAGGGCTGCACTTCCATGTAACCGCCCAGAAGGTAGCGCGCGTAGGCATTGCAGTCGGAACTCGCTCCGCCGGCCATGACGATGACGGCGTGCGACTGCGAGCACCGGCCGAGGTCGGGTTCATTGTGCGACGGGGCGACGTCGAAGTTCACGTAGCCGCGCAGCCAGTTGTGCGGGAAAAACATTCGGCCTTCGGGCACGCCCCAGGAAGGCGGCTTCGGCGCCGGATCGGCGGCGGCCGCAGCGGGCATCGACACGGCCACGGTCGCGTCCTGTGCCAGCGCCGGAAGTCCGGCAAACGCTAGAATCACGGACAACAACGCCATTTCACGAATTCGATTTTTCAACGCAGTTCTCCTTTTTCTTTCTTTCGGCAAAGGTCAGCCAGATCATTTATTTGGGCGGGCTCAAAGCAGAGCCCGCGCCCGTCACAAATTCGGGGTCGCGGCCCTGGGACCACGGGTCGTACGTCTGCGCGAAGCGCATGCGCTCGTCGAGCGGCGGATGATTGTAGAACCAGAATTTCACGGCGGTCGAGGGATTCGGCTCCTCGAGATCGACTTCCCCCAGGATCTGAAACGCGTGCGCCGCCACCACGGGCGCGTCGGGAACTAATCCGTGGATCACTTCGAGGCCGTACTGATCGGCCTGATGTTCGAGGTGACGGCTGTAAACATTTGAAATGGGCGTGAACAGGAACCCGAACACTGTCAGCAGCAGGATCAGAACCGGCAGCGAAGCGAGATCGTCGGGGCCGCGAATGGCCCACGTTTCTCCCCAGCGCGCCAGCATCCAGTGCAGGAGGCGATAGGCGAGATAGAGGAAAAAAATGAGCACCGCGCAGGCGAACAGGATGCCGTTGCGCACGTGGCCCAAAACGTAGTGGCCCATTTCGTGGCCCGTCACGAACAAAACTTCGTCTCCGCTCATGCGCCGGATGGTCGTGTCCCATACGACGACGCGCTTGCTCGCTCCGAGGCCAGTCACGTAGGCATTCAGCTCCCTGAGTTTTGCGCTGGCGTTCATCTCGAAAATGCGGCTCTGCGGAATCGGCGCTCCGGCGCGGATCGTCATCTGCTCGATGTTGCGGGCAAGGAGGGGCTCGGAACTGGCGAGCGGCGTAAACTTGAAAAACAGCGGCTCGACGACCAGCGGCTCGACGACCGCGCCCAGAATAATGAGCGGCACGGCGGCCAACCAGAACCAGAACCACCACTTTCGCGGGGCCTTCCGAATGACCGCGAACAAAACCCACACGAGCAAAATCGCAATCGCCATCTCCACGCCCTCGCCCTTGGCCCAGTCCGTGAGCCACGATCCCCATCCCTGAATCGACTGCTGATACTGCAATGCCAGGCGGTGTTCCCAAAGCGCCGTGGGCAAGCCCAGGATATCGGTCGTCACGAACAAGAGCGGCGTAAAAAAGAAAATCTGCCCAAAGCTGCTGTCGGTCCATTTTGTGGCCCAATCGCGATAGGCGGGAGCGACGCGAAGCTGCAGGATCAGCACTAACAGGAGAAGTCCGTAGGCGACATCGAGAAAATAAAGTTCGTGCCGCGCGTGGGCGTAGGCGACGGCTTGCGCTTCCTGGCCGGGCGTTAGCGTGTAGCCTTGCACCTGTCCGGTAGGCGGTGGGACAGCGGCAGGGGATTGCGTGGTTGCGGGAGCCTGCGGCAGCTGCGCGCGGCTTGGCGGGGCAGACAGCAAGCCGGCCGCAAAGAGAACGAAAAGCGCGGGAAAAAATGCTGCGGCTTGATTCCTTCGGCGATTCACTTGTAGTCCCCCGACGATGCCGCGCCGGAGATGGAAAGCGGTCGCAGCGCGCGGAGTATGATGCAACCCGCCCCGCGTGCGCAAGCGCGGCGGCGCGATGTTTTTCGTAGCGCCGGCATCTTGCCGGCAATTTTTCGAGCGCCAGAAAAATGCAAGGAGCCGGCAAGATGCCGGCGCTACCCAAACCTCTACGGACGGTCCAGCCTTTCAATTGGGATGCGGCGTCTTCAGCGCGTAGTTGCGCGCCGCGCCGCCTATCGCGATGCCCGCATGAATCGCGGAAGTCCAGCGCTCCAGGCGATGATGCCCGGTGCGATGAAACAGGTAGGAAACGCCAATGGAAGCCGCCGTAGCCGACACTTCGATCCCTGCAAACAGCGCATGGTTATCCACGATCGAGTTGGTCAGAAAGACTTCATTGATGCCGCGGCGGCGGAGATTGAGCGTCGATGCGTAATCCAGTGCGCGCCCCGCGCCAACGGCTGCGAACAACCAATCGTTCTCGCGGTCCCAAAACCGGTGAACGCCGGGCGGAACCGGAGTGGCGGCCTTAGCGGGCTCGTCCGTTTTCTTTTGTTCCGCTGGAGAGGCGCTGCCGGCCGGTTGCGGTGCGGAAGGCGCGTTTGGAGCCTTGCTTTCGGCCGGTTGTTGCTGCGCCCGGACCGCGGACACAGCCGCGAGCAAGAAAAATGCCCCGGTAATCGCGTACCGCATCCCTTTCCGCACGCGATGACGTTCTTTCCTTTCGTTTCGCATATTGGAAGCACAGATTGTGGGCAAGCCCGGAAGGGTTGTAAAGGAGGAATGAAGATTTTGTCGGGAATTTTCTCTATGACCGGACAAAGGATCCCGTAGCGCGTTGGCCGCCTGGCAACCCTACCACTAGGGATTGTATCTTTTCTCTTGACACCACAAGAACGGCGGCGCAGAATCCCCGCAACTTTTTCCGTGGGCATCTGGTCCAGGGGACCGGAACGGAAAAATTGGCGCGTCATTCCACAGGGGGGAAAAGCGTGCAGTATTTGCCGGGATGGACAGTGCAATGCATCAATCCGGAGTGCGCGGCTCGCGGCCACTGGCTGCGTGCCACCGACTCCGGAGGAGAACTCTGCAGCAATTGTAGCGCTCCGCTCCACAATGTCCCGCCTCCGCTGGGCCCACGCCTGCGGATGCGTCCTCGCTCGCTGGGCAGTTACCGTCCGCCGGGCCGTTCGCCCGGACGGCAGCGGTAATCGCCGCGAGCGATCCTCAGGGCCGCTCGTCCCGGTCCACACCGGGACGAGCCGTCCCCGCAATCTCTTTCCCTAAAAATCGGTGGTTGGGAACTTGAGTAGCACAGGCTTCAGCCTGTGGGGTTCGTCCCTGCATGGACCAAGACCCACAGGCTGAAGCCTGTGCTACTAAAATCCGCTCTGAATCGAAGCCTGAAATGGGGAGAGCGGCCGGTGGAGGGTTCCGGCCGCTCGTGGGGCATGGGCAAATTCAAGAAAGATGTAGTTGAGCCAGAGCTATCGGGACCCGGATTTGCCTACGGAACCGATCAAACTCAAGAAGACCAGAACAGCGAATACCGAGATGCAGGCTACGACAATCATCGGCGTCCTCGGCCGTCGGTCGCGGGCTCTACGCGCCTTCGCCAAAGCGCTTTGGCGCGTCGGCGACTGGAAGCCCGCGATTGCTCCGAACAGCTTCAACCACGCGATCATTCTGCCCGGAAACCCCGCCCGCGCAAATGGGCCAAGGGTTACATTCGCGTCGGTACTCTCGTACGGTTGTTCCAGCCCTACACGCCGAGGTCCGGAATATTTTCGAGGGCGTCGTTGAAGCGGTTGGTGAAATTCGCCATGCAGATGGCCAGGGTCAGCTCGACGATTTGTCCTTCGTCGTAAAACTTGCGCAATTCCTGAAGCTCGGGGGCGCGGATGCCGGTGGCGCCGCGCGTCACGCGGTCGGCGAAGAGGATCGTGGCCTTTTCCTTCTCATCGAAGAGGGAGCTGCGCGAGTAAAAAGGGAGCGCGGCGACTTGGTCCGCGGTGACTCCGGCGTGCTTCGACGAGGCGATGTGCGCGCGTGTGCAGTATTCGCACCCGTTGACCATCGACGCGCGGAGGTAGGCGAGTTCCTTGTACCTGGCTTCGACGGTGCCCTCGTTGATGACGGCTTTGTACAAAGGGAGAAACGTGGCCAACACGTCGGGCCGGTGCGCCATGGCCGCGAAGATGTTCGGCACTTTCCCCGCTCGCGCGGCGAGCTTTTCAAAGGCGTCCTGCAACTCCGGCGAAGCTTGCTCTTTCGTCAGCGGATTGACCACTCCCATGCTCGGTCTCCTTTTTTGTTTTTCCAGAAAAGATCGCAATGTTCCCGTGCAAGCTTATCAAGGCGCGGGCCAGGTAGCACAGGCTTCAGCCTGTGGGGGTTCGTCGTTGCAAGTACTAAAACCCACAGGCTGAAGCATGTGCTACCTGGGCCCCCAACCATTGAACGGCTTTTCGGCGCGTGTTAGCCTACTCATAGCAAAGCCCTTCCAGTCCGCTCGCTGTACCTGGGGAACTTCTGATGGTGTCTCCCGCTCGACAATTTAACGCGGTGGCCGATGAAGAGCGTGTTCTCGAAGTCGTGCGCGAGCTTGTTGCCGAGCTGGGGCTTGAGTCGGCCCTTCGTTCGGCCGGTCCGGCGTCGCATCTGGATCGCGATTTGGGGTTGGGCAGCCTGGAACGCGTCGAATTGCTGCTGCGACTGGAAAAATCGTTTGGCACGCGGCTCGATGAAGAGGTGCTGGCGGGAGCGGATACGGTGCAGGATCTGATCGCCGCTTTGAGCGCCGCGAATGGCTCATCTGGCGCTTTGGGAATGCGCGCGGAGGCGGCCGTGCGCGCGGCGGAAACTTCCTTTCCTGGGCAGGCGGAAGGAATTCCCTTCGCGGAGACGTTTCAGGAAGTCCTGCGGCATCGCGGGCGCGCGGACGCGTCCCGAACCCACCTGATATTTTACGAGGACGAAGGTGAAAGTGCCTCGCTGACGTTCGGCGAACTTTATGAAGGAGCCGAGCGAGTCGCAGCCGATCTCGCGCAGCGCGGCATCGGGCGCGGCGATACGGTCGGTCTGATGTTGCCGACGTCGCGCGACTTTTTTCTGGCGTTCGCCGGGACGCTGCTGGCAGGAGCAACTCCGGTGCCGATTTATCCGCCGTTTCGCGCCGACCGGATTGCGGAGTACGCGGAACGACAATCGGCGATCCTGGCGAACGCGGGCGCGCGCCTGCTGGTGACGTTCCGCGAAGCGGCCAGCGTGGCCAAATTGCTGAAGCCGCTCGTACCGTCGCTCGAAGCCGTCGTGACGGCCGAGGCGCTGGCCCAATCGCGCGCGCCGGCGCCGCTCGGTCCGCAACTGCACTCGCGCGCCGACGATCTCGCCCTGCTGCAGTACACCTCCGGCTCGACGGGCAATCCCAAGGGCGTGATGCTGACGCATGCCAATCTGCTGGCCAACGTCCGCGCGATCGGAGAGGCGCTCGGCCTGCGCAACGACGACGTCGGTGTGAGCTGGCTGCCGCTTTATCACGACATGGGCTTGATCGGCGCATGGCTCATGCCGCTGTATTTCGGACTGACGGTGGTGGTGCTGTCGCCGCTGGCGTTTCTCTCGCGGCCGGCGCGATGGGTGCGCGCGTTCCATCGTTACCGCGGCACGATCGGCGCGGCTCCGAATTTCGCCTACGAATTGGCCGCGGCCAAAGTCTCTGATGAAGAAATCCAGGGTCTCGACTTGAGCGCATGGCGCGCGGCGCTCAATGGCGCGGAGCCTGTCCTTCCCGCGACACTCGACCGCTTCGCGGCGCGATTCGCTTCCTGCGGCTTCCGCCGCGAAACTCTTTTGCCCGTCTACGGCCTGGCGGAAGCTTCACTCGCCGTGACGATTCCGCCGGTGGGACGCGGGCCGCTCGTGGACCACCTCGATCGCGCCGCGTTTGCGCAAGAAGGCCGCGCGGTGCCGGCGCCGCCGAACGCTTCGGCCCCGAACTCAAGCGATGATCCAAATGTGATTTCGTTCGTCTCCGTGGGCCCGCCCATTCCGCGGCACGAAGTGCGAATCGCGAATGACCGTGGCGAAGATGTGGGAGATCGTGTCGAGGGACAGCTCTGGTTTCGCGGACCTTCCACCACGCTGGGCTATTATCGAAATGAGACCGCGACGGCAGCGCTGCTTCCCGAGGGCGCGGCGGCTGGATGGGTCAACTCCGGCGACCGCGCGTATCGCGCCGAGGGCGAGATCTACATCACCGGCCGCGTGAAGGACATCATCATCCATGCGGGGCACAATCTCTATCCTCACGAAATCGAGGACGCCGTGGCGCAAGTGCTCGGGGTGCGCAAAGGCTGCGTGGTGGCGTTCGGCGCAACGGATCCGGTCGCGGGCACCGAACGGCTCGTGATCGTCGCCGAATCGCGCGAGGGCAACCGCGACGCGCGGGCGCGGCTGGCGCAGGCCATCACGGCCCAGGTCACCGAAATGCTGGGGCTCCCTCCCAACGTGGTCGAAGTCATTCCGCCGAACGTCATCCCAAAAACTTCGAGCGGAAAGCTGCGGCGCGACGCCACCAAACAGCTGTTCCTTTCCGGCGAACTGAATTCCGACGCGACGCCCGTTTGGTTGCAGCTCGCGCGTCTCGCGGCGGCATCGAGTGCCGGACGAATTCGCGCCGCTTTGCGGCGGACCGCCGAAGTGGCGTACGGATGCTACGCCATCGCGATGTTTGCCCTGTTGCTGTTTCCCGCGTGGCTGTACGTATTGATTTCGCCGTCGCGCAAGAGTGCGGCGCACGTGACGACGGCGGCGCTGCGCGCGTTTTTGAAAGTTGCGGGATGGCGCGTCCATGTCGAAGGGCGCGAACATCTGCGGGAAAACGCGCCGCGCATGCTAGTCGCCAATCACACGAGCTACGCGGATATTGTCGTGCTCATGGCGGCGCTTGGCACGGACTACCATTTCGTCGCCAAAGCGGAAGTGATGTCCATGCCGTTTTTCCGGACGTTCCTTCGCAAGCTCGGCCATTTCTCGTTTCGCCGCGAAGACTCGCGCTCGCGATTGCAGCAGGCGGAACAAATTGAGGACGCGCTGCGGCGCGGCGAATCCGTTTTCGTTTTTCCGGAAGGAACCTTCACCGCGCAATCCGGCGTGCGTCCATTTCATCTCGGCGCATTCAAAGCGGCCATCGCGGCGCAGCGCGAGATCGTCCCCATCGCGCTCGACGGGACGCGGCGCGCGCTGCGGGACGGCACCTGGTTGCCGCGCCCCGGACGCATCACCATTACGATCTGCCCGCCGATCGCTCCTCCGCCTTCGGCGAAAGATTGGCAACAATTCGTGCGCGTGCGCGACTCGGCCCGGGAAACCATCGCCCGCTTTGCTCACGAACCTCTCCTGTAAATTCTTTTCGATCGGGCAACCGTCGCGCAAAAGCCGCGCATCCCAATTTACGAACGTCGTTTTTCAGACGGCTTGGGAAGCCTCAGGGAATTCTCACCGTCGCGCTCAAATGGGTCTGTGGGAATTCG
>DATNIO010000208.1:0-22481 GCA_035604385.1 Verrucomicrobiia bacterium
TGATTCCGCGCGATCATTTCCGCGCGGCGGCGGCCCATGCGCGCCACTTCCAGCACGCGCTCCACGGCGGCGCGCTCTTGCTCCTCCTGAAATTTCCGGTACAGCTCGTCCAGGCGCATGATGCACATCTCCGCGTCCTCGAGATTCGCAAAATGCAGCAGGTCCTGGAATTCCTCCTCGTACTGGCCTTCGGTGTCCGCTTTTGTGGACCACACGATGCGCATGCCCGCGGTTTCCAGAACGCCCGCGATGTAATCGGCGGAAGTTTTTCCTCCCGCGCCGAGTCGCGCCACCAGTTGCCGCCGGATTTGCTCGACCTCGGCTGGAGTGAATCGCGGCACGGAAAGTTCGCGCGCGATCTCCAGGATCAGTTCCTTCTTGGTTGGGTGATCCGCATGCGTCATGGCGACGACCTCACAGGCCTGGATTTGGTCAATGCCGGGGCTGGGGCTGTGGGTGGGCCGCCGGTTGATGGATTCTGCGACTCTTCTTCGAGCAATTGCCGGTAACGCGCAACGTTATGATTATGCTCCTGAAGGGTCTTGCTAAAGAAGTGTCCTCCTTCGGTATTCGCGACAAAATAAAGATCGTCGGTCGGCGGAGGATCGAGGGCCGCGCGGAGAGCGGCTTCTCCCGGATTGGCGATCGGCCCGGGCGGCAAGCCTCTGTTCCGATACGTGTTGTACGGAGAAGAGAAATGTAAATCTTCGCCGTTGAGTTTTCCCGTGTACGCTCCGACCAGGCTCAGCGCGTAGGCGACCGTGGGATCGCATTGCAAAGGCTGCCCGATGCGCAGACGGTTTTCAAATACTCCGGCAACGTGCGGCCGTTCTTCCGGACGCGGAGTCTCTCGTTCCACGAGCGAAGCCAGCGTCACGGTATCCTGAATGCTTTGGTGCGGGGGCGCGTCGGCGACTGGCAAAGTCAGCCACTCCTGGCGGAATTTCTTCACCATCGCGGCGGTCATGTCTTTTCCCGTCATGTGGCGCGGGAACTCATACGTCGCGGGGAAAAGGAAGCCTTCGAGGCTTGGCGCGCCGGGAGCAATGTCGCGGACTGACGATGGGTCGCGCGCGGCAACGAGGAATTCATCGCGGGTGAGGAATCCATCCTGTGCGGCAAGGTTCGCGATATCGAACATCGTAAATCCCTCGGGAATCACAAATTCTTTTACGAACACGCGGCCGTTGGCGATCGCGTCGTACACGGCGAAGGAAGTTACGGGACGGTCGAAGAAATACTCGCCGGCCTGCATGGTGCGGCGCCCTCGCTGGCGGCACAACATTTCAAACGCGATCCGGCTGCGCACGACGCCGTTTTCGGCCAGCAAGCGCGAAATCGTGCGTTGCGACGCTCCGCGCGGGATATCCACATAGACTCCGTCGCTCGAGAACCCTTGGTACGGCCTGTACAGCGCCAGGTAGAGATATCCGCCAGCGAGGATCAGCAGAATCAGAAGAAAGAGGAAGGCCCGGCGCATATCAATCTCGCGATCCGGTTCGCGCCCGCGCGCGGTCCAAATAGTCTCGCAGGATAATGGCGGCGGCGATGTCGTCCAGCGGCGCCTTCTTTTTTGTATCGGTGCGTCCGGAAGAATCGTGTCGCGCGCTCTTGCGGGAAACCATGCCCGCAAGTGTCTCGTGCGCTTCCCACGAACTCAGCCGCTCATCCATCATTTCCACGGGAAGGCCAAGGGATTTTTCGACGCGCGCCGCAAAACTCTTCGCTTCTTCCGACATCTCGCTCGGCGCGCCGTTCAGGTGCAAAGGAAGACCAACAACAATCCTTTGAACTCCCTCTTGGCGCACCAGTTCACGTAGCCGGGCAAGATCGCGCCGGCGATTGATCCGCGTCCAGGTGGCGTACGGCCGGGAAGTCACGCCAAATTCATCCGAAAGCGCCAGCCCCAGCCTCTTCTTTCCGTAATCGATCGCAAGAATCACACCTCTAGTGTGAGGTTTGGCCGCCAAGGACAGAGCACGGAGGGGAATCGCCACAGGCCTATTATAACTCGAAAGGAGGTCTTTTCTGAGGCCAGGGGCGATGATGTTGCCCCAATGAAAAGTGGTTATCAGCGTGTTACGGCCTTGCAGATTTTAGTAGCACAGCCACTCTTGGCTGTGCGGTCTTGCCAATCGTCCATAGTCTGCAAAGGCGTGAAAGTAGCGAAACCCGCACAGCCAAGAGTGGCTGTGCTACAAGAGCCTCAGGGCAAACGCCCGCGCTTGCCTGACTCCCAGAGCGGCCACAGGCCTGCAATTTTCATTTGTTCGTCGAGGCCCGTGGTTTTTAGAAGTGATTCGACCTCGGCGCGAGATTGGCGCGGACCGACCGGCTCGGCGCGTTCGGCAGCGCCAAAGGCCGTAACAGCGGCGATCGCCGTGTTGCGCTTGAGTTCCTTGATGTTGATCTGGTCGAGTAAATTCGACCTATTGCGGGCGACTTCGGGACTAAGGGCTTTCGCTCCGGTGGCGACTACAATCGGGACACCTTGCAACAGGAAATCGAGGCTTTCGGCATCGAAGGGCGCATCAAAACGGAGATTGGTAACACTCATCGATTCGATTGGCTTCAGCGCTTCCCGGACGCCCGGTTCGATGTCGTGCCTTCCGTTGAGCACGAATCCATTCAGAGGATTCGCAGCCGCCTCGAAGAGAATAGCGGCGGGCACACTATCCAATTCATTGCCGTGTCCTTTCAAGTAGGCCCACGGTCCGGTCATGCCCTGGCTTTCTCCGCCAAATAGAACGAACCGAATCGATCTGCGCGGGCGGACGCCGGTGAGCTGGATGTCGCGGGCGGCTTCGACCACCAAAGCGGGATTGCAGGCTTCATCGATCCCGCTGGACCCAGAATCCGACGGATCGAGGTTTGCGCCAAGCAACACCCACTCATCCGGTTTCTCCCGGCCCCGAATTTCCGCGACCACAATTTCCGCGACTACAACCTTCGTCTGCTTCGGTGCGACCAGGTACTTTTCGACATGAACGTCAACGCCAGCGTCTCGAAGAGCCGCCATGGCCCAGGTAACGCCCGGCGCTTCCCCGTCGGCCCCTTTCGTTTGCCGTTTTAGGGCTTCCATCAGGCGACGAAGATTATCCGCGAGAGGCGAATCACCCTGCGCATTGGCGATGATTTTCGGCGCGACTTGCTCGCACAGCGTTTCTCCCGTAGCGGAGCACGCCTGCACATTCGTCTTCGCCGCATCGCGAATCCGCGCGAGCGGATCGGGCTCCGCGGGGGACAATTGAGCCGCGGCCGGAACACAGGCAGCCAGGGAAATCGCCAATAGTCCCAGAGTGATTCTGCTCAGGCGCATGATGATCCTATTGAAATGGCCCATACTTATCCGCAAGAGCCATGAAGGCAATTATAGCCCAGCCGGATTTTGCTGGCGCGTCAATGCGTTTCTCAGAACGCAAGACTGGTTCAGGGAGGCGTGGCGTCCAGGATGTGATCCGCGACGCGCACGACGCGGACCATTTCGGCGACATCGTGGACGCGCACGATGTGCGCGCCGCCAAGGATTGACGCAGTCACTGTCGCGGCGGTGCCGAGCAGACGCTCGCCGGGAGGCATGCTCGCGCCGCCTGATTCCGCCATCGCTTTGCCAAGAAACGCTTTTCGCGACGTGCCGATCACGATCGGGCAGCCGAGACGCGCAAACTCGGGAAGCCGCGCGAGAATTTCAAAATTTTGTTCGTGCTTTTTTCCAAATCCGATTCCCGGATCGAGCAAGAGTTGCGATTTGGCGAGGCCCGCGCGCTTCGCTCGCGCGACCGCCTCGCGCAGGCCGGACATAACGCCACGGACGACGTCGCGCGCGAAGGGACCTCGCTGCATCGTCTGCGGCGTTCCCCGCATATGCATGAGGACTAGCGGAGCTCGCGCGCGGCGCGCGACTTCGCCGAGGCGCGGGTCCAGCCGCAACCCTGAAACGTCGTTGAGAATTTCCGCGCCGGCAGCTAGCGCCGCTTCCGCGACTCCAGCCCTCCGCGTGTCCACCGACATGGCAATGCGCAGCCTGCCGCGCAAGACCTGGATCACGGGAAGGATGCGGCGAAGCTCTTCCCCGGCGGTGACCGGCGTGGCGCCGGGGCGCGTCGATTCGCCGCCGATGTCTACGATGTCCGCGCCGTCCTGCTCGAGTTGCAAGGCGCGCGCGACGGCTGCTTCGGAATCGAGATACGCCCCGCCATCGGAAAAGCTGTCCGGAGTGATGTTCAAAACACCCATGACCAGGGTGCGCTCGCCGAGGATGAGCGTGCGCGAACGCAGGTACAGACGGAATCGTTTGCGGTGAAACATAGGGGAACCATCATACAAAAAGTTTCATGGTTGATGCGACCGGAGTCGGAGACCGCTATTTTTTACGAGCTGGGTGGCGCAGGCTTCAGCCTGTGGGTCTTGGTCCTTGCAAGCACTAACCCCCACAGGCTGAAGCCTGTGCCACTTGTCCCCGGAAAGCGCAACGCCGGAAGACGGCTTGGCATCTTAACCTGTGTGGTACGATTGCTTCACGACACGGAGCCGTTCATTTTGCATGAGCGGAAAACAATTTTCGGAAGAAGGCGATCCAGGGGGAAGCGGGTTTCATGAGGGTGTCAGGGACGGTTTACAAAATCTCCGTATTGTTGTGCGCAATGGCGGCCGCAGCGTCTTTTTTTTCAGCAATCCAAGCTTCCGCATCCCCGCAAACCAATTGGACGCTCGACAATGTCCTCAAGCAGATGGATGCGCAGGCGGCGAACTTCCATAGTCTTACGGCGGATTTGGAGCGGACCAAAGTGACTGTCGTGGTCAACGACAAGTCCACCGAATCCGGCCAGATTTTTGTGCGCATGGACGACAAAATGCGAATCGAGCTGACGCAACCTGATGCGCGCACGATCCTCCGCGACGGCGACAATTTTTACATCTACAACCCGAAAATTCACCGCGTCGAGGAATACAATCTCGGAAAGAAAAAATCCGTCGTCGATCAATTCCTGCTACTCGGATTTGGGACTTCCGGAAGTTCGTTGAAGGAGAGCTACGCGATCACGCTTCAGGGCGAAAATACGCTGGACAACCACAAGGTTCTTTTGCTGGAGCTGCTGCCGAAGACGGACGAAGTGCGCAAGCAGCTTTCCAAAATTCAGTTGTGGCTGGACGAATCCACATGGCTGCCGGTGCAGCAGCAATTTTTTGAGACAGGTTCGGGCGACTACTTCATCATCCGGTACCGGAACATCAATCGAAACGTGCGCATCCCGGACAACGAGTTCAAACCTCATTGGCCGCACGGCACCACGAGAGTGCAGCCGCAGGCGTGACCTTCCGCCAAATTTATATCCCGCTGCATGTTTTGGAGGGTGTAGTAGCACAGGCCTCAGCCTGTGGGGTTTGGTTCTTGGAAGGACTAACCCCCACAGGCTGAAGCCTGTGCTACTGGAACTGGCCTACCGTCCGCGTTTTGCGCTTCTGCGTTCCTGCTCGATCAAAGATTGCTTGCGCTCAAGTCCCCAGCGATAACCGCCCAGCGTTCCGTCGGTGCGCACCACGCGGTGGCACGGAACCACAATCGCCGCGGGATTTGTCGCGCAGGCGCGGGCGACGGCGCGTATCGCGCTGGGCTGTCCGATAGTGTGCGCAACTTCGGAGTATGTGCGCGTCTCGCCCGCCGGGATGGACCGCAACGCCTCCCAGACGCGCCGCTGAAACGCGGTGGCCACCACGTCCGTGGGCAAGTCCAATCGTGGATTCGACCCCGCCAGATGCCGCACAATCGCGCGCACCCACTTCGAGTGCTCTCCCGAGCCGCATCGAATTTCCGCGTGGGGATATTCCTTGCGCAAAGCCGCGGCGAGATCGGAGTCGCGCTCCCCCAGATATACGGCGGAAATGCCCCGTTCCGTCGCGGCGACGAGCGCGCGCCCCAGTGAACACGGGGCAATCGTGTAAGAGATGTTCATCCCGCGTCCCCCGCGGCGATACGTCGCCGGCGTCATGCCCAGATGCGCGTCAGACTTCTCGTAGAGGCGGCTTGCGGAGCCGTAAGAAACTTCATGCAATGCTGTGGTCACGTCTTTCCCCTTTCGTAATTCGGATTTGAGCCGTGCGACGCGAAGCGCGTCCGCATATTGCCGCGGCGTGATTCCCATCGCCTGTCGGAACGTGCGCTGCAAGTGAGCGGCGCTCAGCCCGGTGCGCTCCGCAAGGTTCGGAAGAGAGAGTAAGGCGTCCGGGCAGCTCTGGATCTCGTTGCACACGCGTCGAATCAGATCCGTTTGCGGGTTGCTGCGCGCCTGGCGAGGATGGCAGCGCCGGCAGGCCCGGAACCCGGCTTGCTCCGCCGCTTCCGGCTGGACGAAGAGAAGAATCTGCCTTGCGTGCGGCCGGCGCGATGGGCAAGACGGCCGGCAGTAAATCCCCGTTGAACGGACCGCGTAGACGAACGAGCCATCCATTCGCGCGTCGTGCAAAGCGACTGCCGCAAGGCATCTCCTCCGCGCGAGCGCGGGGATAGCGGGCAACAACGGGTTGGAAAGCGTCGACATTGGCCGTCCGGTTCCTTCCCAACCACAATATCCAAAACCGCTCCCGCGGCGCTATCCGAATCTTGCGGTCAAACTGTATTTTTCTACCAGCCGTCTGACTGTCGAGAAGAAGGGTGAGGAGCCGCTTTGCTGGGGGGTATGCATTAGGACAACACAGTTGGGAACCCAAATTGACGGCGGCAGGCCGCGCGGAGGATAGTGTCCGCGAGCAGTGCCAGAAGCGTACGCAGTAAAGGGAGACCTATGCGCACTGTTCGAACTCACAAACTCATGGATCAATCCAATCCCAGCCGTGGCAATGCTGCCGTAAAGGAACTGTCGGCCCGTTCGGCGACCTCGGTCGTCGATCCGCCGTCGTGGACCACGCGAGCCAAGCCCAAGGGCATCGCGCGCGTTCCCACCCATTCCGTGCGTCCGCCCGAAGAACGGCGCTCCTACGCCCGGGCGAAGCTCAGCTTGCCGCTCCGCGTGAAGCGCGTCGCGGGCCAGAGGGAGCCCATGGGGGAACCGTTGCGAACGACCAATATCAGCTCCAGCGGAGTCCTCTTTCTATGCCCCCAGCGGATTGAGCCGGGGACGCCGGTCGAAATCGAAGTCTGCCTGGTTGACCGGCCATTCGGCCGGGGCACCGTGAGAATGCGGACCGAGGCGCATATCGTGCGCGCGGAACCCGCCTCGCGCCCCGGATGGCACGCTCTGGCAGCCACCTTCGACGACATTACATTTCAGCGCGAAGAGCCGCTGCCGTCGCGCTTCCAGCGCCACTAGTTCCATTGCAGTCCTAACACCTGCACCGCTGACCGGTTTTTCCCGTAGGACAGCCACTCTTGGCTGTCCGCTTTTAGCATAGTGACCCTCTGCGGGACAGCCAAGAGTGGCTGTCCTACCAAAATCTCGCCCGACAGTAGTTTAGTATGCCGCCAATTCCGTGCTATTTTGCTCCCTGTGGTAAGAACGACGGTCTTTCAATTTTTGACCACGCCTAATTCGTTGCGATGATGATAAGAAAAAATCAAACCTCGATCGAATATGTGCTGTTCGACTGGGACGGGACTCTGCTCGATTCGTTCCAGGCGGACGCCAATGCCTACAAGTATATGTTCGAGGCTCTGGGGATGAGCTGGAGCATCGCGGAGTTGAAGCGCCACTATTCACCCAACTGGCATCGCGTGTATCGCGCCGCGCGTCTGCCTCGCGCGAAATGGGAAGAAGCCGACCGGCTGTGGAGATTTTCCTACGGGAAACAGCAACCGAAGCTGCAGCCCGGCGCGCTGGGTGTTCTGAGAACGCTGGACCGGCGGTTCAAGCTGGCGCTGGTGTCGAGCGGGAGCCGCTCGCGCGTGCGAAGGCAGCTCAGGGAACACAGCGTGTCAACGATGTTTCTCACCAAAGTTTGCAGCGAGGACGCGCCACGGCGCAAACCGCATCCCGCGCCGCTGCGAATGGCTCTCGAAAAACTTCGCGCCCTGCCCCGAGCCAGCGTGTATATCGGCGACGCCCCGGAGGACATCGAAATGGCGCATCGCGCGGGAATGCGGGCCATCGGCGTGCTCGGCGGCTCGCCGGTTCCGGAACGGCTTCGCGACGCCTCACCCGACGCCATGATCGAAACGATTCGCGATCTGCCAGCCCTGCTGAAGAGTTTCTAAGGTGTGAGTAGCACAGCCATCCGCCGCGGCGGAGCTGTGCGGGTTTTTCGATCGTCCAAAATGTATGGCTGCGTGAAAGCAGAGAAAACCACACAGCCAAGAGTGGCTGTGCTACTGGCGGCGCTACGCCAAATCTTCCGCGCGGATCGGCAATCGCCGGATGCGCTTCCCGGTCGCCGCGAAGATCGCGTTGCAGAGCGCGGGGACCAGGGGCGGCACGGCAAGTTCGCCCGCTCCGGTGGGCTTTTCTTCACTCGGGACGATGTACGTTTCAATGGTGGGCATGGCGTCGATACGCAGGACCGGATAAGTGTTGAAATTGGTTTGCTCAACGCGCCCATGCGAAATTGTGATCGCGCCGTAAAGCGCCGACGAAAGTCCATACACGATCGCGCTTTCGCTTTGCATGACGACGTTTGCAGGATTCACCACGCGGCCAAGATCCACCGCGCAAACCACGCGGTGTACCTTCAGCGATCGCGCCTTGCGGTCCACCGAGATTTCCACCACCTGCGCGGCGAAGCTTTGAAACGCTTCGAGTACTGCAATGCCGCGATAGCGGCCCGCAGGCAGCGGCTTATCCCAACCCGCTTTTTGCGCGGCGAGTTCGAGGACTCCGTGGAGGCGCGGGGCCTTGTCGAGCAAACGGCGGCGGAATTCGTACGGGTCCTTCTTGCCCGCGGCCGCCAGCTCGTCCATGAAACATTCGCTGAAGAAGCCGTTCTGCGAAGCTCCCACGGATCGCCAGAAGCCGACCGGGATGCCCGGCTCGGTCCGCACGTAATCCACCTGAATATTGGGAATCGAGTAGGGCAGATTGGCGACACCTTCGACGCTGGTCGGATCGAGATTGTTTTTTGTGCTGCCCGGAAACCACGCTTCCATAATCGAAGAGCACGCAATGCGCGTCGTCCAGGCAACGGGCCAGCCATCGGCTCCGATTCCTGCCGCGAACTTCGCGTAGGATGCGGGCCGGTAATAGTCGTGCTGCGTGTCATCCTCGCGCGACCACGTGACTTTCACCGGTTTGCCGATCGCTTTGGACGTTTCCACCGCCTCCATCACGAAGTCAGTCCCGGCCTTGCGACCGAATCCGCCGCCGAGGTACGTCGTGTGGATGAACGCATTCTCCGGTTTCAATCCGCAAATCTTTGCAGCCATGCCTTGCGCCATGGTCTGAAACTGCGTGGGGGCCCAGACGTCCACGCGGTCCGCGCGAACATCGGCGGTGCAGTTGATTGGCTCCATGGTGGCGTGCGCCAGGTAGGGAACTTCGTAGACCGCTTCGATTTTCTGCGCCGCGCCGGTGAGGGCGGACGCCGCGTCGCCTTCCTTGCGGGCCTCCGCGCCGGTCTTCGTCATCTGATCCGCAAAGAGCGCGCTGATGCTCTCGCTGCTGGCGTTTGCGTTTGGTCCTTCATCCCACTTCACGTCGAGCGCGCGCCGCCCCTGCATCGCCGCCCAGGTGTTGTCGGCCACCACGGCAATTCCGCGAGAGATCTCCACGACGGTCTTAACGCCGGGAACGGCCTTGGCTTTGGTCGCATCAAAACTTGCAACTTTTCCGCCAAACACCGGACATCGCGCCACCATGGCGTAGAGCATCGCAGGCTGACGCACATCTATGCCAAATTGCGCGCGGCCATCGACTTTGTCGGGGGTGTCCAGCCGCTTGGTCGGTTTCCCGATGATGCGGTACTGTTTCGGGTCTTTGAGCGGCACATCCTGCGGAACCGGAAGTTTCGAAGCCGCACTCGCTACCCCGCCGTACGTCACTTTTCTCTTCGACGCGTCGTGGTAGATGACGCCGTTTTCCGTCCGGCAGGTGGACTTGTCCACGTTCCATTGCGTCGCAGCGGCTTGGAGCAGCATGTCGCGCGCCGCCGCCCCGGCCTTGCGCATCGGGTCCCACGAGGACCGCACGCTGGAACTGCCGCCCGTGCCCTGCATTCCAAATGCCGGATTAAAATATTCCTTGGCGGCGGGAGCGAATTCCGTGCGGATATTTTTCCAATTGCAGTCCAGCTCTTCGGCCGCGATCATGCATAGAGCCGTCAGGATTCCCTGTCCCATTTCCGACTTGTCGATCACGATGGTCACGGCGTCGGTGGTGGAAATGAGCATCCAGGCGTTTAAAGACGCCGGCGGCACGGTTGCGACAGGCGCCGCGAGCGCTTCAAAGCGTCCGGGCAAGTAGAAGCCGATGACCAGACCCGTCGCGCCGGCCACGCCCGTCTTCAGAAAACTGCGGCGATTGATTCCCGTCGTTGTTCCCGCGCTCATGCCGCACCTCCCACTTCCACGGCCTGTTCATTGAACGCGTCTTCCTTCGCGTCCTCGCCGTCGAAACGGGAGGGCGTTGCCGAAGCCTTGTGCAATGCCGCGGCCCGATGCACCGCCTCGCGAATCCGCTGATAGGTTCCGCAGCGGCAGATATTTCCCTTCATCGCTTCGTCAATTTCCGAGTCGCTCGGCTTCGGGTTCTGCGCCAGCAGCGAAGCAGCGGACATGATTTGTCCGGACTGGCAATAGCCGCACTGCGGCACGTCCACTTCGATCCAGGCGCGCTGGACCGGGTGGCTGCGGTCCGGAGAAAGCCCCTCGATCGTGGTGATTTTTTTCCCGGCAACGGACGAGACCGGAGTGATGCACGAGCGCGTGGCTTCTCCGTCGATATGCACCGTGCACGCGCCGCACAAGGCCATGCCGCAGCCAAACTTCGTCCCCGTCATGCCGAGCGTGTCCCGCAAGACCCATAGCAGCGGCATGTTCGCCGGAACATCCACTGATTGCGCCTTGCCGTTAACGATCAATTGAATTGCCATGCGAGTCCTCCGCGGAAGAATTGCTGATTGGACTACCGAGTCTGTATTCGCTCGGAAGTATGGTACTGCAAATCCAGGTCTTGAGGAGTCAGATTGTTAGGGGCAATAGTGTCTGTGTGAGAACCCAGTTTTGGTTCGTGTAGCGCCCGCCTTCAGGCGGGCATCTGTTCGGTCCTAAAATGCCAACCTGAAGGTTGGCGCTACAGCCCGCGTTTATTTCCCGCTCTTCTTACGATCCAACTTCAATGTAAGGACGAATTCCTTGCGCGTGTCGAAGTTCGATATCGATCGAGTCGAAGAGGTCATGCCTTCCTTCTCGGCGTGAATTTCGTAGTCGACGTTGAGGTCCAGCCCGCTGAAGCGAAACGTGCCGTCCGTGTCGGAAAGGTGCGTAATGATGTCCTGGGTGTGGGCGTTTTTCAGGTACACCACCGCGGTTTCCACAGGGGTTTCTTCCTTGTCCACGACCGTCCCGCGAACGGTCCGCAGCTCGGATTCCTTCCCCTTTGGTTTTTCCTGCGCGAATAATATCGTCGCGGCCACGGCGACGATCGCGACGAGTCCAAGCGTCCTACGCAGGTTCATGGTTTTCCTCCGGTTCCTGCATCCGTCTGGGGCTCCATCCGGATCGCCAGGTCCGTTTGATTGTCTTCCCGCGCGTCAATCTTGCGCGTTTGCGTTTTGAAGCCGCGCGCTTCGATCGTCATTTCATACTCCGCGCCTTGCGGGACGCGGAAGGCCAGTTCGCCCTGGTGGTCGGACATGGCTTCCCATCGAAATTTCTTTTCCGCCGAACGCCGGACTCGCGCTCGCGCGCCCGTAAGAGCGAAGCCCCGGTCCGTAAACACGGTGACGAAAATGATGTAATCGTGGGCATGCGAACCGCTTGAATTTTGAGCGCCGCCGGCCGGCTCGAAGGCAAACGCCGCGCCCGCCAGCCAGACCAAGCCTGCGAGAGCAATCGTCAAGCGCACAACAGTGGGATGGCCAAAGGGAGAGAGGGGATGCCGGAAGAAATGGAAGAGCGGGTCAAACCTCTTCTTCTTCGTCTTCTTCTTCGTCATCTTCCACTAAATCGTCCTCATCGTCAGACTCTTCCTCTTCTTCTTCGTCATCGTCATCGGAGATGGCGTTGACCTTGACGGGATGGATCTGCACGACTTCCATTTCGGTTTCGCACTCGGGACAGGCCAGGATTTCGCCTTCCTCGACTTCGTCTTCGTCAACGTCAATTTCTGTGGCGCATTCAGGACACCGGACCACGGCGAAAACCTCCTTGGGGGCTAGGACGCACGTGCTGCTGAAGTATTATATAACGCGAAGCGGCCCGGGAGGGAAGCAGCCAAAACGACCATGACACCCAGAAGAGAATACCCGGATCAACCCATGGTAGGCGTCGGCGGCGTGGTGATTGACAATGGCCGCACCCTGCTCATCCGGCGCGGCGGCCACCCCCTCAAGGGAGAATGGTCGATCCCCGGCGGTCTGCTCGAAGTGGGAGAAACGCTGGAGCAGGGCGTCGCGCGCGAGCTCGCCGAAGAAACCGGCCTCGAAGTGCGCGTCGTGGAACTCATCGAAGTCTTCGAGCGAATTTTCCCCGCTCCTCCGAACGCGGACGGCACGCCGGGCGACGCGGCGCGCCCGCAATATCATTTCGTCATTCTCGATTATCTCTGCGAAATCCGCGGTGGAACGCTTTCCGCGGGAAGCGATGCCCTGGAATTCGCCTGGGCGCGCGAAGAGGAATTGCCAAAATTCGATTTGACCGTGGCGGTCACGCGCGTCCTGAAAAAAGCGTTCGCTCGGGCGCGGGAACGAATGACTTCCCTCCCTCCCACTTTGTAGCGCCGCTCTCAGGGGTGAGGATGATATGGAATCCGCGAATAAAAGGTGTAGCATCTGACTAATGGTCGGTATCCGTTATCAGCCCGGAATTGCTTGCTTGAGACCTGTGGCGTTTTGGGCTCTAGCGATTGCCCTGTCTGCCTTGCCCACCCGAGCGCAGAAAGGCGGCTCTTCAGGCGGCGGATCGGGCGGATCTAGGGGATCGTCTGGAGGAGGAGCGAGCAGCCGGCCCGGTCCGCCTCCAATGATGCCCGGGACGCAACCCAACATGGGACCACCCACAATCATAGTCCCGACGACGGAGCCAATCCCCAAGCCAGTCGTGGTCGAAGATGAATCCTGTCTCCCTTGGGACCTTCCCTCCATGCGTGGCGCTACCGTGAGCGCAATCAGGTTGGGGGTTCCTGGAAAGGCGAGGAACAAATACGAAAAGGCTTGCGATGCCTTTAAAAAGAAAAAACTGACGGAAGCCGAGCAGCACGTTCGCGACGCAATTCAAGAGTATCCAAAATATCCAGCGGCATGGGTGATGTTGGGACAGGTTCTCCAGGACGAGCAGAAGATGGACGAAGCTCACGATGCTTGTTCGCAGCCCTTAACGGCTGATCCGACTTACTTGCCTCCTTATCTTTGCCTGGCGGACCTTTTGGATCGCGAAAAAAATTGGGACGACCTTGTGACCTGGTCCGACCGATTCCTCGGCATGAATCTAGCCGGCGATATGTATGCCAACTATTACCGCGGTTTAGCCCTTTTCCACCTCGGCAAATTACCGGAAGCGCAGACAAGTGTCCTGAAAGCCGTCGCCATCGACAGCGAACACCATCAGCCCGGCCTCAACTTCTTGCTCGCTCAAATCTACGGCGAGCAGGGAGACACGGCTGATGCAACCCTCCAGCTCCAACAAGTCCTGAAATTTAGCCACAGTCGGCAAGACAAGGTTGCCGCAAAAGAGTACCTGACGAAGCTTCAGTCAAAACAAACCGCGAAATAAGCAAACCAGCGGTCTCGCGGCCAACACTCACTACATGCCCTCAGGAAGTCGGCCCCGGTTTCTGCTCGATTCATGGCCAGCAATTTCGGAAACGAGGGTGCAGCTAGCGAGGACCCATTCGTTCTGCGGGTTCGAAAGTGAATCTGTCTGCCGTAGGACTCTGATTGCGCATAGGGAGATGAGCGATGGGATCGGCCCGACTTATTGGCTCGACTTCACCGCAAGGATCGAGGCGCCTGCAGCGGCGCCCTGTTTCGTGCTGTATTCCTCATTTTGAAGGTCGCGGTAGATGCGTCCCGCAATTCCCGCGGCCATCGGCCCGCGCACTGCATGGCTGTGTCCGCGCATCAGGATTACTAACACCATCTTCAAGTTCGTCTGATCCATGTAGGAAACGAACCATCCGAGGCGTGAGCCTGAATCAGAACATGACCCGGTTTTTCCTGACACATCTTCATCCTCGGAAAGGTTGCTGCGTCGTGCCGTGCCCCGCATCACCGCGGCGTGCATCCCCTCGCGCAAATCGGGAAGCAGGGATTGAATGTCCAGCGTGCGCTTGATGCGCGGCTCGAAACTTTCCTCCTCCTCGACAGTTTGCGGGTACTGCAGGTAGTAGAGTGTGCCGCCATTGGCGACCATGGAAACGAGCGCGCCCAGCTGTAGCGGAGTCATCAGAATCCCTTCGCCAAAGCTGGACATCCGGCCAACCCCGCCGCGTGCCGGCGGCTCGCTGGGCACGGCACCGGACTGCTCTTGGGGGATCTCGTATCCGGCGAGTTCGCCGAGTCCTAGCTCACGCGCATAATTCGAAACCGTTTCAAATCCCATGCGACGCCCGAGCTCCTCGAAGAAGGCGTTATTCGAATGCGCGAGCGCCTCGGTCAGGGTCAAATACTTACGTCGGGTAACACGAATCTTGGTATCGCGCGTCACAAACCCTTCTTGCAGCGCCGCTACCGCAACCACCGGCTTGATCGTCGAGCAAGGTTTGAAACCACCGGAGAACGCCATCTTCTGATTCACAATCGTTAGAATGCGGCCGGTATTTGGATCAATGGCGACCACCGACCCGTCGTAGCGCCCCAGCCCTCGAATGGCGGCCTCGCGCACGATTGGATCATCGAACGTCGCGATATCACCTTCCGTGGAATTTGAAAGCTTTTGTTTTCCGTATCGTGAATGGGACGTGCTCGGATTCTTCGAGGCATGCTTCGCGATTGGCGCGGGTTTGGCAAACACCGGGCTGCAAGCTGCGAACATAGCGGAAGCCAACGCCGTAAGAAGGATGGATCGCTTTCGTACGATGATAGCAAGCGTCATTTCCAATTTCGTTCCCTCAGTTTCTTCACCACCGTGCGGCGTGGGAAGATATGGCTATTACAGAGCAAGCCCCGCACCAAATGGCGTACATTCCCCCACAATTACATGCCCATAATCAATTGAAATTAAATGGCTTAACATAAACTCGGAATACGAATCACTCACGAGGGAGGCCCGTAGTTACAAAAATTGTCAGGATTGGGTACAACTGCGCCATCTTGTGACACGTCCCGGTAAGCGCAGTCTTGGAACCGGGGTGGCAGAATTGTGATGAAATTTTCCGTTCAATCCGATGTGTGACTCACATGTGGAGGTACAAGATCTCAGGGCGACTTTCGTTCCGCCCGGCTCCACCCGTAGCGGCCCAGCAAAAGCACAAACTTGCAATGGAACAACACGCGGGATTGAAGCTCGCCGTTCTTCATCTGCGCTCGCACCAGCTCCTGATTGTCGCGGTCGCCCACGGGAATCACGACGCGTCCTCCCTCTCGAAGCTGGCTTGCGAATACCTCCGGAATTTCCGGAGCGCCTGCAGTGACGAGAATCGCGTCATAAGGCGCGGCGTCGAGGAAGCCCGCCGAGCCGTCCCCATTGTGAACGTGAACGTTCGCGTAGCCCAGATTCGTCAGCCGTTCCTGCGCGGCAAGCGCCAGCGACGTGTGATTTTCCACACTGATGACTTGTTCCACGAGCAGCGAAAGCACCGCCGCCTGGTAGCCCGAGCCCGTGCCGATTTCCAGCACGCGCTCGGCGCCGGTCAGTTCGAGCGCTTCCGTCATGGCCGCGACCATGTAGGGCTGCGAGATCGTTTGCCCTTCGCCGATCGGCAGCGGCTTGTCGGCGTACGCATCGTTCCGGAATTTGACGGGGACAAACTCGTGGCGCGGAACGGCGGCCATTGCGTCGAGGACGCGCGGCGAGGAAACACCGCGCTTGCGGACTTGCGTTTCCACCATCAGGCGGCGCTCGGCCGCCGATGGATCGAGAAGAAGTTCCATGTTGCGCATAGCCTATTATAGACTCCCTCGCAAATTCAGAGTGAAGACATCTACGTCCGGATGCGAGGCTTGTTGTGGAACTGATAACCGAAACCCCACAGGCTGAACAGGCTGCGGAAATACTCAATTTTTGTCATTCCGGGGCGCGCTGCGCGCCGAGGAATCTCTCTTTTCCTGGCTTTCAACCCAAGAGAGATTCCTCGCTTCGCTCGGAATGACAAAATAAAACACTTTTTCCGCAGCCTCTGAAGCCCGCGCTACTGGAATCGCTCGCGACCCTGATACACTACCCCGGACTTCACCTGGAGGTGAGCAGTGTCTCAGCTTTTCATTTTGAAGTGCGTAGGGAAGCGCATCCGATGTTCGTCCCAGGGCGCCCTGCAAGGGCTCGCTGTGCTCGTTCTCGGGCTGCTCGCCGCGCAAGGCGCGCGGGCGCAGAAGATCACGATGGAGTTCGACCAGACCATCGACTTCAGCAAATACAAAACGTTCGCGATCCGCGAGGGCCAGTTGAGCAGCGGAAATCCCGCCTTGAACAGCCCGCTCGTGAAGAAACAAATCGAGGCGGACATTCAAAACGATCTCACCGCGAAGGGTCTCACCCTGGTGACGAGCGGGGCATCCGACCTCAATGTCCGGTATACGTTTGGCGCCGCACGCAAAACCGAGATCGAGGCTTATCCTGCCGGATGGTATGGACTTGGCACACGCTACATCAGGGTGCCATACGCCGAGGGAACGCTGGTCATCGATCTGCGCGATCCGACGACCCGCTCGCTCGTCTGGCGCGCCATCGCCGCTGAGGAAAAAAGCGACGCCACTAAGATCCAGGGAAAACTCGACGACATGGTCAAAAAATCAATCGACAAATATCCGCCGAAGAAGAAGTAGTTAGTGGAAGCGGTTTAAGTAGCGCAGGCTTCAGCCTGTGGGTTTTGGTCCTTGCGAGGACGAACCCCCAAGGGCTGAACAGGCCGCGGAAAAAGTCAGTGAGGGATCGGTTTTTGTAGCACAGCCGCTCTTGGCTGTGCGGTTCTTGCAGCACTTAACAAAGGCACACAGCCAAGAGTGGCTGTGCTACCAGTCCTAGCCCCTCATATCAAGCGGCGCGTACGGCCGCAAATCGTAGCCCAAGTACACCTGCCGCGGCCGCGCGATTTTCTGCTCGGGATCGAGCAGCATCTCTTCCCACTGTGCGATCCAGCCGCTGGTGCGCGGAATCGCGAACAGCACGGGGAACATGGTCACCGGGAAGCCCATGGACTGATAAATCAGGCCGGTATAAAAATCCACGTTGGGATAGAGCTTGCGCGAAACGAAGTAATCGTCCTCCAGGGCGATGCGCTCGCATTCGAGCGCGATATTCAGCAGCGGATTGCGGCCCATGATTTCGAAGACGCCGTCGGCCACGCGCTTGATGATGCGCGCGCGCGGATCGTAATTCTTGTAGATGCGGTGGCCAAAGCCCATGAGTTTGGTTTCGCCGGCCTTCACGCGCTTGATGAACGCGGGCACGTTGGCGAGCGACCCGATCTCCAGCAGCATGCGGAGAACTTCCTCGTTCGCGCCCCCGTGCAGCGGGCCGTATAGCGCCGCGGTCGCCGCGGCAGTCGCCGAAAACGGGTCCACGTGCGAGCTGCCGACGCAGCGCATCGCGTTTGCCGAACAATTCTGCTCGTGGTCCGCGTGCAAAATAAACAGGATGTCCAGCGCGTGTTCGAGCGTCGGATTGGGGCGGTACTTCAGCTCGGATGTCTTGAATAGCATGTTCAGGAAATTGCCGGCGTAGCTCAGCTCGTTATCCGGATAGGCGAACGGCATGCCCAGGCTGTGCCGGTAGGAAAACGCCGCGAGCGTCGGCATCTTCCCGATCAAGCGGTAGGTCTGCTTTTTGCGCGACTCCTTGTTGAAGATGTCCTTGGCCTCGGGATAAAACGTGGAAAGCGCCGCGATAGCCGAAATCATCATCCCCATCGGATGGGCGTCGTAGTGAAACCCGTCCAGAAATTTCTTCACCGACTCGTGGATGAAGGTGTGGTGGGTGATGTTGTAGGTCCAATCTTCCAGCTGCGAACGCGTGGGCAGTTCGCCATGCAAAATCAAATAAGCCGTTTCGAGGTAGGTGCTTTTCTCGGCCAGTTCCTCGATCGAATACCCGCGGTATCGCAAGATGCCTTTGTCGCCGTCGATGTACGTGATCTTGCTCTGACACAGGGCCGTATTGTTGAAGGCCGGGTCGTAACTCATCATCCCGAACTCATCGGGTTTCACCCGAATCTGGCGCAGATCGGTGGCATGGATCGTGTCGTTCTTGATCGGAACTTCGTACGCTTTTCCCGTGCGGTTATCGGTAATGGATAGAGTGTCCCGGCTCATGCGGGTGGTCCCTTCGTCTGCAACCTGCGTCCCAGGTTTGGTTGGATTCATGACGGCTTCCGCTCTCACAAAAAGCGGCACACAGGAATCTACACTAAGTTTGCATTTTGCGGGAGTGCTATCGCACCAAATTCCCCCATTTGAAAGGATGCCCCGGCGGGTGGCGCGGTTGCGTCGAATTCGCGGCCTTTGCATCTAAAGCATTGTCAGAATGAATACCTAGGCTGCGAACCCTGGAATGTCCGGGAGGAACCACCATGATTCAAACCATCCGCTCGAAGGATCGCTATCACGCTGAAACAGATTGGCTTAGCACCAACTGGCATTTCTCGTTTGACCACTACCATGACCCGGATAACATGAATTTCGGGTCCCTGCGCGTCTTTAACGATGACACCGTTGCCCCCGCCGGCGGCTTCCCGCTGCACAGCCACCGCGAGATGGAAATCGTCACCTACATCATCGACGGCGCGCTCGAACACAAAGACAACATGGGAAATACCGGCGTCATTCGCCCCGGCGAAATCCAGCGTATGAGCGCGGGAACCGGTATCCGCCACTCCGAATACAACCCTTCGGAAAAGGACCCCGTCCACTTGATCCAGCTCTGGATCATGCCCGCCACACGCGGCTTGCGGCCGTCGTGGGAGCAAAAGAGTTTTTCCCTGTCCGATCGGAGCGGGAGGCTGCTCCCGATCGCCGTGCCCGCTGGAAAGAATGGAAACAGTAGCTCGACGACCGTTCAAATTCACCAGGACGCGACGATCTATACGTCACTCCTCGCCCCGGGCCAATCGGTTACGCACAAGCTCGGGCAGGGCCG
Organism: Verrucomicrobiia bacterium; assembly: GCA_035604385.1. Lineage (GTDB taxonomy): Bacteria > Acidobacteriota > Terriglobia > Acidiferrales > UBA7541 > Palsa-360. Next base: position 19,370 of record DATNIO010000208.1, read on the forward strand.
CCGCGCTTACATTTTCGTGATCAACGGAAATTTGAACCTCAACGGTGAAACGCTCGCCGCGGGAGACCAGGCGCGCATCTCCAGCGAACGAGAATTGCAACTCTCCGCGGCACCGGGTCAAAGTGCAACGCCGGCGGATTTCCTGCTTCTCGATCTGCCGTAAGGTGACGATTAAATACTGCCAGCAACTTAGCTTGGCCTCTCCGTGCCCTCTATGGTCTCTGTGTTGAAAGCCTTTCGGAAAAAACTGAAACACAGAGGACACAGAGAAAACCGAGAACGCGGAGACCCCCGAGCTAGGTCTCCAGTTTGAAGCGCGTGGCGGCCAGACGGTAGAGCCTCTGCCAGAGCGTGCGGTTCATGGTGACAACGATGACCGACATCACCATGGTTGCCGCCAGAAGGACCGGCAAATTTCCGGAATCGGTAGCCCGGCTGATCGCCGCTCCCAACCCTCGCACGAAAAGTATTTTTCCCTGAAAATGAAAATATTCCGCGACGATGCTGGCGTTCCACGCGCCCCCCGAAGCGGTCAGCATTCCCGTTACCAGGTACGGAAAAATGGCCGGAAGGATCAAGCGCCGCCATCGCTCCCAGCGCGTAAAACGAAAAACGCTGGAGGCTTCCTTCAAATCCGTCGGGATCGCCATCGCTCCTGCGATCACGTTGAACAGGATGTACCACTGCGTGCCGAGCAGCATCAGCGCCATCGCGGCGATGCCCATGCCGCCGCCGGCGCGAATCAGCAGCAATAGAAGCACGGGAAACAGCGCCGTTGCGGGAACCGACGCGGCAATCTGGACGAGAGGCTGCGCGATCTTCGCCACCCATGGGGTCGTTCCGATCCAAACGCCCACCGGAACGGCCCAGAGCGCGCCGAGAATCAATGCGGCGTTCACGCGAAGGAACGTGAAACCCGCGTCGCGCGTGAGGAGGAGCAACTCTCGCCCGCCGAGATGCGCGATGGTAGCCAGCGCGCGATACGCAAGCCAGGCCATCGCCACTAATATGGCCGCTCCGAACGCGCGGACAAGCCATTTTCTAATACTTTTCTCTGACGGCGGCGTCTCCGCGCGCGCATCTGTTTTCTTCGCCGCAAAGGCATGCGTCACACGTTCTTCCACCGGATATATCGCATTACGATAGAAAGAGGCGAGGATCCCGGACCGGCGCAGCACCGTCAGCACGAATGACTGCGGCGCCGCGCCTTCCACTGTTTCAAATTTGAATTTGTCCGACCAGGCGATCGCCGGCCGCCAGACCAGCTGATCCAGCAGGACGATGACCGCGATCATCGCCGCCATTCCCCACACGATCGCGCGCGTGTCTCCGGCCCCGGCGGCGACTTGCAAGTAGGAACCGAGCCCCGGCAACCGGAAATCGCGCGTGCCCAGAACAAACATTTCGCACGCCATCAGAAAAAACCAGCCGCCGGCCACCGACATCATCGAATTCCAAACGAGCCCAATTGCCGCAAAGGGCAGCTCCAGCTCGGTGAACCGCTGCCACTCGCTGAAGCGATACAAGCGCGCAGCCTCGTCCAGCTCGCGCGGGATGCCTTTCAAAGAAGCGTAGAAACTGAACGCGATGTTCCACGCCTGCCCGGTGAAAATCAGCAGGATCGAACCCAGTTCGAGGCCCAATTGCCTGCCGGGGAATAGCGCGACCATCGCAAGCATCACGCCGGGAAGAAAACTCAGCACGGGGATCGATTGCAAAATATCCAAAAGAGGAAGCAGGATTTTCGCGGCGCGCTCGGACTTGGCCGCCGCGAGACCATAGCCCAGCGCGAACAGCAACGAAAAAACATACGCAATCGCAATGCGCACAAGAGAATACGCCGCATAGAGCGGCAGCGCGCGGGGACTCGTCGAAATGTTCGCCACCGGCGTGAAGGGCGCGAACCAAATCCGCCCGGAAGCAAACAACGCGTACAAAATTGCCAAAAGTCCGGCGAAAACAGACGCGTCCGCCAGGAACGTACTCTTCCATCGCGTCCGTTCGGAAATGCCGCGCAGAATGGACTGGTAGCTGAGGATAGGTTCCATTTTCATGGGCGGAGCGTTTTGCCGAGGATCACGGCTTGGTCCGGCTGAGCCGCCCCGTCACGGAATCGTAATCGAACAATTCCGAGTAGCGGCCCCACTGAATGGCGGTGTCGAGCTGGCGGCGCACTTCGTCGTCGCTGAAATGTTCGTCGAGCAAATCGTGAAAGAATTCCAGTGGCATCGTGCCGTCGGCCTTGGCCTGCAAGGCCGAAACGATCTGCTGCAGCACGGGCACATGCGCGAGCACGGCTTCGCGAAACAATTCCTTGCGCTTCTGAATGTTGCCGGTGGCGATTTCTCGTCCCAGCTCGGTGATTTCCGCGTCGCCGTGTTCCACGGTCGCGAATCCTAAGAGGACGCAGGTGTCCACGATCGGGAGCAAATCGTCCGAGTCAAGCATCAGTTGGTGCGACATCCGGTGCAGATCCTCATGCCCTCCCTGGTCCGCGAGGATTTCCAGCAAGCCGGCGATACCCCCTGGGCGCACGTGCGGCAGCATCAGGTAGCGCGGCGTAGGCGTGGTGGTGCCGGGAGGCGGGGGCGTTGGCTTCATCTCCGCCGGCATTTCATGCTGGACGTCGGGCTGCGTCAGAACGCGATAAATGTGATCGACCAAGGCCTCAAAAGGTTCGGACTTGCGGCTGCGCGGCTGCGGCAGTGTAATTTCAAAATCCTCGCGGATTCGCGCCGGGTTGCTGGCCAGCACGATCACGCGGTCGGCCAGCACCACGGCCTCTTCGATATTGTGCGTGACGATAAAAATCGCGCGCGTGGGAATTTTTCGATCGTTCCACAGCTCCAGCAATTCGCCGCGCAGCGTCTCCGCCGTCAGCACGTCGAGCGCGGAAAACGGCTCGTCCATGAACAGCACTTCCGGCTCGATCACCAGCGCGCGCGCGAATCCCACGCGCTGTTTCATTCCTCCGGAAAGTTCCTTGGGATAAGCGTTCTCGAATCCATCGAGGCCCACCGCGTCCAGAATGCGGAGCGCGCGCTCGTGGCGCTCGACGGGCGGCACGCCCCGCGCTTCGAGCGGCGCCTCGACATTTTGCAGAACCGTCAGC
>DATNIO010000209.1:0-15802 GCA_035604385.1 Verrucomicrobiia bacterium
GTCTTTCCCGGTGACGACACGACGAATAGGAGAAGACATGTTCCCCCCTGTAGAGTGCGTGCGTAAGTTCACATGCAAACAGGCCAGCGGCTTAAAGCCGCATTAAGTCTTGCTGCTTTGCGTCACGGCTGAAGCCGTGACCCACAAACATTCTTGTGTCACCACTCCGCAGCGAACGTTGAGCGCGCTCTAAAGGCCGAGAACGCGTTCCGCGTTGCCGTGGAAGATGCGCTCCTTGATTTCATCGGTGTAGCCGAGTTCGTCCCATTCGCGCAGCAGCCGCTCGTACGGGATGCTTGGGTAATCGCTGCCAAATATGATTTTGTCCTTCAGGCGGCCACGAATATCTTTTTTCAGCTGTGGCGGAAAATGTTGCGGGGCCCAACCGGATAGCTCCCAGAAAACGTTGCCTTTGTGCAATGCCACGGCAGTCATTTCGTCCACCCAGGGCCAGCCGGGATGCGCGGCCAGGATTGTCAAGGACGGAAAGTCCGCGGCCAGCTCATCGATGGCAGAGGGATGCGCATGGCGGATCTTGGCGCCCATGCCGCCGGGCATCCCAGCGCCCATGCCGGTGGTGCCTACGTCGATCATGACGGGTACTTTCAATTCGCTGATGAGTTCGAATAAAGGGTAGAGGCGGCGATCGTTTACCGCGAAATGGCCCATGATCGGGTGAAAGTGGAATCCCAACATGCCGAGGTCTTGAATGGCGTGCCGCGCCTCGCGGAGGGCTGTCTCCCCTTTGAATGGGTCCACCGCCGCCCAGGATTGGATGATTCGCTTTGGGTGGCGTCTTTGCATCGCCGAAACAAAATCGTTCGAACAGGGAGGCGTGCCGATGGTCGTCTCCAGGTCCAGCGCAACGAGAATCGCTTCGACGCCCGCGGCCGTGAATTCCTGGACGACTTCTTCCTCTTGTTTCGGCACCCAGGGTCGGTTCCAGTAGGCGGCCAGGGCGTCGACGTAGGGCTGCTGGCAGGCGATCCACTCGCGCGTGTTCGGGTAGCAATGAACGTCAATGATTCTCATACGATCTTCCGGTCAATCACTTTTTTTGCAATTTAAGCCGATGCGCTGTCCTTGCTTTTTTGTTCCGCAATCATTTTCTGGGAAATCATTTCGGTCAGCGTCTTCTTGGAAACTTTGCCGAACGGGGACAGCGGGAAATCCTGCATGATTTCCAGCCGCTCGGGAAGCTTGTACTTGGCGATTTCCTTGCCGAGCAGAAAATGCTTCAGCTCGTCGAAGTTCAGCCGCGCGTTTTCGCGCAGCAGGACGCACGCGCACATTCGCTCACCCAGCACAGGATCCGGCACGGGAACGCAGGAAACGTTCTTCACGGAGGGGTGCGAGAGGATCAGGTTTTCGATTTCCTCGGCGCTGATTTTTTCGCCGCCGCGGTTGATGAGGTCTTTTTTTCGTCCTTCCACGATGTAGTTACCTGATTTGTGACGGCGCATCAGGTCGCCGGACCGATAAAATCCATCCGATGTGAACGTGCGAGCGTTGTATTCCGGAACGCCGAAGTAACCTCGCAACGTGTACGGGCCCCGGCAGCAGAGTTCGCCGACTTCACCGCCAAGAATTTCGCGATCGTCATCGTCGAGAAGGCGCACTTCGTCATCCGGAGAGACCGGACGGCCAACCGTTTCCTGGCTGACGTCCAGCGGGTCGTCCAGCCGGACGAACATCAGAAGGCCCTCGGACATTCCGAAATTCTCTTGCACGAACGCGCTCGGGATGAGCCTCTTGGAGAGCAAACGCACTTCCGGCAGCATGGACTGGCCGCCGCTTTGAATGATCTTCAGGGAAGAAAGGTCGTGGCGGCTGACGGCCGGATCGTGCAACAAACGGATCAGAAGCGCGGGAACGACTTTGATATGCGTGACGCGGTGTTTCTCGATCAAGGCGCAAACGTCTTCGGGCCGGGCGCTGGTGCTGAGCACTGCCCTGCCCCCATTGAAAAGAAAACCTTGAATCCCGGGACACGCGAGAGGAAGGTTGTGCGCGATGGGCAGAATAACGAGCAGTACTGAATTTTCGCCGACCGCGCAAACGCTGGAAGCCACCTTGGAGTTGTACGCGTAGTCGTTGTGTGAGCGCGGAATCAACTTTGGAATTCCGGTCGTTCCGCCGGAAAGTTGAAAGATGGCGGGATCGTCGGGATCGATTTGGATTTTGGCCAGTGTTGATGCGGGCAGCGTCGCCGGCTTGGCAATCAATTCCGGCAGCGAAAGAAAGCCTGGGCGCGCAGGTCCAAGAACTATGCCGTGACGCAGGCTGGGAACTTTTTGGCGAATGCGCTCGACCATGGCGCAGTAGTCAAAATCGCCTTGCTGGTCCGGAACGACGCAGGCTACGGCGCCCGAAAGCTCCACGAACTGACTGATCTCCGCGAAACGATGCGGCATGAGTGCTGCAATCGGAATACAACCGATCTTCTGAAACGCCAGATAGAGGACAACAAACTCGGCGACATTCGGCAATTGCAACACGATCCGGTCCAGGGGATGGAAGCCAATTCCCAGCAGGTTCAGCGCCAGATTGTCCGACATACGATCGAGTTCGCCGTAGGTGACGGAGCGGTCCCGATCGAGGAGCGCGACTCGCTTTTCATATTTATCGAAAGCAATTCTGTATTCCTGCGCCAGAGTCTTATCTATCCAATAGCCCTTTTCGCGGTAGCGTTTGGCAAATTCCGGCGGAAATGGAACGACCCCATCCAGCACGAGTGACCCTCCCTTAGCCCTTTTTTCTTACCATAGTCCTAATCGGTGGAACGCAAGCACTTCGTAGCGCCCCGACCCTGTCGGGGCGATTTTTCTAGTCTCTACACATCGCAAAAACGCCGGCGAGACGCTGGCGCTACGTTGTTGCGGAAAAGCCGCCGTCGATCACAATGATCTCACCGTTGACGAAGCGATTGCTGGTAATCAGATTGACGATCACTTCGGCGACGTCCTCGGCGGTCGCGCACCGGCGCAAGGGCGTGCTCTTAGCGCGGCGCGCCATCAAGTCATCATACCTGTCCGCCAGCATGCGTTTCATCCAATCGCCTTCCATCCAACCGGGAGCGACCGCGTTGACGCGGACGTCCGGAGCGAGGTTGAGCGCCAGCAGCTTGGTGAGGCTCACCACCGCGGCCTTGCTGGCCGCATAGGGCAGCGGTTGCGGTCCGGGGCGCAGGCCGACAATGCTGGCCGTGTTGACGACGCTGCCGCGGGCGGCCTTAAGAAAGGGGGCGGCGGCGCGCGTCACTTGAAACATTCCCCGCACGTTCACGGCGAAGACGCGATCCCATTCCTCGGCGGTCATGGCCTCGAAATCGCTGGGCTTGACGTTCGATGTTGTGCCCGCATTGTTCACCAGCGCATCGAGGCGTCCAAATTCCTGGTTGATGGCTGCGAGCATTTTGCGCACCAACACGTCGTCGCTGACGTCGCATTTGAACAGCAGAGTCTTAGCTCCCTTGGCCTGTGCGAGCGACGCCGTTTCTTGCGCCGCCTTCTCGCTGCGGCTGAAGTTGATCACTGCGTCGAAGCCAGCCGCCGCCAACGCTACTGCGGCCGCGCGGCCGATGCCTGTGGCCGCGCCTGTGATCAGTGCGACTGGCCTGCCTTGCGTCATGAATTCGTCTCCCTTGGTAAACAGCCTAATCTCTATTTCGATGGGCCGGTGTGTCGCCCCTGCCGGGGCTCTGCGAGAACTTTGTTTCGCCGGGCTAGTGTAGCGCCAACCTTCAGGTTGGCAATTTTAGAATCGAGCAGATGCCCGCCTGAAGGCGGGCGCTACAAAAATCATAACCGCGTTGAAATACAGACTCACCGGGACTCGGGATCGCGCAGGTCGCTAGGACGCGCGAACGACGTCCGCAGTTGCTACTAATTCCCGCAACGGCCGGGGACTTGCAAACAGAATTGCGATGCCGCCGATCAGTGACGCCGCGCCGATAGCCACGAACAGGCCGGCCGTGCCGGGCGTATGTTGCTGGAGCAGGCCGGTGATGAATGGGCCGAGAATCCCTCCGGCGCGTCCTACTCCCAGCATCATGCCGACGGCGGTGCCGCGCACTTCGGTATCATAAGATGCCGCGGTGAAATTGTTCAGGACGTTTTGCCCGCCCAGAATGCAGAATCCGGCGGCGCCCACGCAGATGACGTTCAGCGCGTGCACGTTGACCAGAACGAGTATGCCGACAGAAACGGCGCCACCGAGCCACCACACCGCCATTGCCTCGCGGTCCATGCCGCCTCGGTCCGCGATGTAGCCGCACAACAGTGAACCGACAAAGGCCATAGCCTGGATCAAGGCGCCGAAACTAAAGCTCGTCGCGAATCCCTCGCCGCGCTGCATCATGGCCGTGGGGACCCAGCCGGAGAGTCCCCAAATGCCAAACAAGATGAAGAAAGCCGCAACCCAGACGGATAGAGTCGTTCTCCGGTAGCGGGGCGACAGCAGCAGCGACACGGAGGCCGGGCGATCGCTCGGTTCCGGGAAAATGAATCTCTCGCCGGGAACGGTATAGCGCGCGGCCTGCGAAGGATTCAGGCGGCAAAGAACCTGCGCGATGCCCTGCCAATTGCCGCGCATGGCGGAAAATTGCAGCGACTCGGGAAGCGCCACGTGGCAAACGAGGACAAGAACTATCGACAGCGACGCGGCGTAGTACAGCGCCTGCCAGCCGAACATCGGAGTGAGATAAATTCCAATGGCTGCGGCGACGATGCCGCCGGAGGCCCAGCCCAGCGCCCAGCCCCACATGGAAAAAGTATTGGCCAGGCGGCGCGGCGCGTATTCGTTGACGTAGGTCACGCCGAGCGGCAAGAGCGCGCCCATGCCGAGCCCGGTGAGGAATCGGAGGCCGAAGAAAGTCCAGAACGACCGGCCCAGCGCCGCGGTCGCGAAGCTGAAAATCGTCACGATCCACAGCGACCCGAGGAGCGTCGATCGCCGCCCGTATCGATCGGAGAATTTTCCTTGCAGAAGCGAGCCGATCATGAAGCCGATCAGACCGCTGGAAACGAGCCATCCCGCCTGGCCCGCGGCCAGATGCCACGGCTTCATCACGTAATGAATGACGTAGGCTGGATTGAAGGTATCGTAGCCGTCAAAGAACACAACCATGCCGATGAGCAGGGCGAGAAAGCGATGGTACGGCCCGATCGGAGCGTTTGCGATTTCCTCGCGAACGTCAATCATCCGAGGCACACCTGCGCACAGCCATGCGAGGATTGCGAGGATGGTCCAGTTTGCCGCATCTTCGGGTGACGCTTTTTGTGCAACCAAATATTCATGATTTGGAACGTGTTCAGTTTAGACGCCTTCCCCGCGTTGTCAAGCAAACGCCAAGAATTGCGGCGACCGCGGAGGGCCATTCGCGCGAATCCCGATATCGAAATATCCTGTTGACCTTTGGAAAGGAATCCCAATCCTCGGATGCCGGCTGCCGGAGGGAAAACGGTGCTTGCATAAGGGAGAGCGATCCTCCCGCCGTTGCTCAGAAGGCACAATGAGAAAACTCGCCGCTCTTTAATTCAGGCCATCCGGTTGACTCGACTCTTGCAGAATGTATAATCTGCGCGTTCGCAGATGGTCTAGCAATACGCGATTGGGGGCGTGGACTAACATGAGAACTCCCTTCCGATTTTTGATCCTGTGGCTTGCAATTGTGGTAGCGCTGCCATTCCTTCTGAGCAGTTGCGGGAGCTCGTACTCAGCTCCACCGGGTCCGATTACCTACACTATAGGCGGCACGTTAACGAACCTTGCCGCGGCCTCGGGCGGCGTCATATTGCAGGACAACGGCGGGGACAACCTTACGTTGACGGCGAACGGTGCTTTTACTTTTCACACAGCCGTTGCAACCAGTGGGGCATACGCCGTAACGGTGCTTACGCAACCCTCCTCTCCTGCACAGACCTGCGCGGTCGTCAAGGGCACTGGAACGGCCAGCGCTAATGTGACCAACATCGCGGTGGATCGCGGCCATAACGAGTGGGAGTGGATGAGCGGGTCAAAGGTTTCAGGTCAGACCGGCACGTACGGCGCGCTCGGTGTTGCGGCTGCGACCAACGTTCCGGGGTTTCGAAATTTTGGAGCAGTCAGTTGGACGGACACCTCTGGAAACCTTTGGCTGTTCGGCGGGAACGAACTCCCTTTGACCCCCACCAATTCTGGGGACCTGAACGACCTCTGGAAATACAATATCGCCAGCCGCCAATGGACATGGGTAAGCGGATCAAGTTCTGTCAATCAAAATGGGATTTACGGCGTAATAAACACGGCGGCTCCGAACAACGTCCCGGGGTCACGGGATAGCGCCGTCAGTTGGATTGATTCCATCGGAAATCTCTGGCTCTTTGGAGGGGAAGGTAACGATTCTACCGGAGCAATCGGGTATTTGAACGATCTGTGGGAATACTCCGTCAGTATGAACATGTGGATTTGGCAGGGCGGGTCGAAACTGGCCAACCAAAATGGCTCTTTCGGTATGCCTGGTGTCGCAGACGCGTCGAACGTTCCCAGCGCGCGAGGCTTTTCTACAGTCCAAAATATTTCCGGGCAAGTCTGGCTCTTTGGGGGGTTTGGAAATGATTCGGCCGGAACGCAAGACAATCTGAATGATTTGTGGGAATACACCATCAGTACCCGCATATGGACATGGATGGGCGGATCGAACCTCGTCGATGAGGTTGGCGTCTACACCCTCCCGAAAGGCACGGCGGCGCCGGCCAACATTCCGGGGTCGCGATACAGTCCCGCTACTTGGACAGATACGTTGGGAAACTTTTGGCTTTTCGGGGGCAGCCATCAGAATGTGGACTTGTCGATAGATTCATTTAACGACCTGTGGGAATTCTCGACCGTCAGCAAGGAGTGGACTTGGATGAACGGGTCGAATGCTCTCGACCAGATAGGCATTTATGGGACGCAGGGCACGGCAGCTTCGGGCAATACTCCAGGGGCCCGGAGCGATCTTTTCAGTTGGACCGATCCGTCCGGAAATTTCTGGCTCTTTGGAGGGTTTGGATACGATTCAACTGTTAACCCAGCAACGAATTTGGGGGATCTCAGTGATCTGTGGGAATATTCGGTCAGTACGAACACATGGACTTGGAAGAACGGTCCGAAAGTCAACGACCAGCTTGCTACATTCGGCACGCTGGGCCAACTGGCTCCGGGAAATATCCCTGAGGCCCGGGAGGGCGGCGCAAGTTGGACGGATGCTTCTGGAAATCTCTGGCTTTTTGCCGGGAGTGGAGCTGATTCGTTTAACGACCTGTGGATGTATTTCCCCTGAGGGCGCGCCGAACGTTTTCGCTAGCTCGGCCAGCATTTCTTGGGTGCCTCGGAGTTGAGGCGCCTTTTCAATTGCGATTTATAGGCAACGAACAACCGCGCTTCACGACTCACTAACGAACCTCAACGTGTGCGCGCTACCGGGTCCTCTTCCCGTCGGCCCATCCGGGGCCACAGTAATCCGAACACCAGCCAGACCAAGCCTGCGGCAATCACGATGAGCATCAGCAGGCGCAGCGCCTTCGCCAGCGGAGCCGCTTCCAGCGCCGGCCAGCGAATTTGATACTGGTGAAATACCTGCCAGCGTTCGATCATCCAGTGCCACGCCGTATGGGCCACGATTGCCGAGAGGATAATCGTGCCCATTCGTTCGGCCACCACGTAGCGGAAGAGAAGCTCCAAAGCGGGAATCATCAGCGCCAGGACGAGGAGTTGTCCAAGCTCAACGCCAATGTTGAAGGAAAGCAGCGAGGCCAAGAGATGCGAGCCCGCGAACTGCATCGTCTGCCGCAACGCGAACGAGAAGCCGAATCCGTGGACCAGGCCGAATCCGAACGTGATCATCCACCGGCGCTGCACGGTTGCGCCGCCGACGATGTTCTCCAGCGCCATGTACACGATGGACATGGCGATCAGCGTCTCGATGAGCGGCGGGAACCAGAGCGCGTCCGGCGCGAGATTGTAGGCCGAGGCGATCAGCGTAATTGAATGCGCGACGGTGAATGCCGTCACGACAGGGATGAGCGCGCGGAAGCGCCGGAACGGGATCACCAGGCAAAACAGAAACAGCAGGTGGTCGGTTCCATCCAGAATGTGAAAGAAACCCAGCTTCACGAACTGCCCGGCGGCCTGGAACCAGCCCGGATCCAAGTGGACCAGCCCCGGATCGCCGAGAAATTCAAACGCGCGAATCGCTCCGCCCGGCGGCAGGAAACGAAGAGCGATGACAACCCGGGCGGCCAGCCGGTCCAGGGCAGGATGAATCGAGAAGCGCGACTGGTCGGATTGAATGGGGTACTCAAAGAGAACGTCCAGCATCAACTGGTCCCAGAAAATGGTCGTGCCATTCGAGAGTTTCGGGCCGGTGACATGCGCGAACGCCTGGTCGTAAGACGCGAATGAGGGATCGGATTCGAGAGAGAGGCGCGTCTCCACGATGCGCGGCTTCGGTAAGCGCTCGTCTCCTTCATAGACATCGATGAAATCGGAGACCCACAGGCTTGCGGCTTCACGAAGCGTTGGATCCACACGGTCAAAATCCAGGTAGCCTTGATCGCGTTCGGGGAATTCCACGTCACGCATGGTCTTGAGTGGCACGCGGACCAGGATATTCAGGTGATTCCCCGCCGGCTTGAAAAACATTTGAACCGTCGCGTCACTGGGAATGTCGTGCGCCGCCAGAGGATGCGCGGGCGCGACAAACAGGAGCGCCAAGAGCGCGGCGGTACGAGACGCAAAGAGGTTGCGGGGCATGGACCGAAAGCGTAATCGTTGCGCAGTGCCCCTGACAAGCTAAATTCGGGGCCTTCCTTTCGCCCCGCAGTAGATTGCGTCTGATCCATCAATTGGGTCGTCTACTTCCATCATCCCCTTCGGAATTCATCCACTAGCATCACCGAACCTGCCCCATTGACATCAATATCCAATATGGCGCACTCTCGCGCACGTCAGGGTGCCAGCGAGCGAAAAGGGATGGTTGAGAAGTTCAAGCACACACGTGAAGAAATAAACGCTCTGCTGCGTGACCTGCGTAGGGTTTACAAACGCAATGACGAGCGAGAGTTTATGCAGGTTTTGCGGAACCACGGGATAAACGACGAAGACCCGCGGTTCGCGGAGATCGTGAGGTTTTTCCGCGCCTTGCAGAGCGGGAAGGCTTGACAGCTATGTCATGGATTTCTTTGCGCATGGCCCTAGCTTCAGCTGGAGGTAATGTACTGAAATGGGCCAAGAGGATTTCAGCCGTTCTCTCAACTGCCTTATCGAGGATGGTCTTTTTCTTCGACATCGAATTTAGAGCGTAGCAGCAAATGCGCTGCGCCGCAATAGAACCTACGTTGTACATTTCCCCAGATCCATGTTTGAGGACAATCTCTGGTTTGTCACCGTTCAATCAGCAAAATTCGGGATTATCTGAATTTGAATTGTGTATACTTCCTACCGCTATCTGCGCCGCGATCTCAGGTCTCACGATTGCAACCCATCGCCTGGGCTGCGGCAATCAAAAAAATCGGCACCTCGCAAGAGAGGATGGCATCTATGAAGCGAAATTTGTGTATTGGCGCGGCTTTCCTCGCGCTCATCGCGGCGCTCGGATTCGGAGCCAGAGTGCTGGAAAAGAAGGCCGCCGTGGAGGCCGCCACCGTACAGGCGCCCATGTTTGAAGTGGATCCGATGTGGCCGAAGCCGCTGCCGAATCATTGGGTGATCGGAATGACGATCGGTGTTTCGGCTGATGCCCAGGACAATATTTGGATCATTCATCGAGGCGGCTCGCTGGAATTCAAGGAAAAATATGGCGACACGAATCCCCCAGGCGCGGATTGCTGCGTAACCGCGCCGCCGGTTCTCGAATTTGATAAAGCTGGGAATCTGATCGGCCATTGGGGCGGACCCGGAAAAGGATATAACTGGCCTAATTCCAACCACGGAATTACCGTGGACTATAAGGGCTACGTCTGGATTGGCGGGAACGGCCGCACGGTTGATCCCAAAATAATGGATACTGGTGCCAGCAACGTGCCGGAAGCAAGCCAGCCGGGAGCCTACGCGGACAATCAAATCCTGAAGTTCACTCAGGACGGAAAATTCCTGATGCAAATCGGGCATCCGTTCAAGAGCAAGGGCAGCAACGACGTCGAGAACCTGAAGGGTCCTGCGAAAATGTTCGTCGATCCGAAGACGAATGAACTGTACGTCGCCGATGGATATGGCAACAAACGCGTGATCGTGTTCGACGCCGATACCGGGCAGTACAAGCGGCATTGGGGCGCCTATGGGCACAAACCGGACGACACCGACCCGGGCAATTACAACCCGGACGCGCCCATCGATCAGCAGTTCCGCAGCCCGGTGCACTGCGCGCAACTGGCGGACGATAATCTGCTGTACGTGTGCGACCGCGTGAACGATCGCATCCAGGTTTTCAAACCGGACGGTACGTTCGTCAAGGAGCAGATTATCGAGAAAAGAACCCTGGGCGACGGATCGGTTTGGGACATTGCTTTCTCGAAAGATCCGAAGCAAACGTACATTTATCTGTCAGACGGTGCCAACGAGAAGATCCATATCCTGTTGCGCGACACCCTTCAGGAAGTTGCCAACTTCGGCGACGGCGGACGCCAACCGGGCCAGTTCTACGCCGTCCACAGCATCGCGACAGACTCGAAGGGCAACATTTACACGGCGGAGACGTATCGCGGCCAGAGGTTGCAGAAATTCGTCTACAAGGGCATGGGCCCGGTGACGAAAGTGGATGAGGGCGTTCTTTGGCCAAAATCATCCAAGTAAAATAGAAGGCGGCGGATTGTGTCGCGTTTTGCGGCCGGTTCAACCTTGCTTCTGAATCGTCCGCCGCGCAATCATTCCGTGTAATACCTGAGACCTGGGAGGAATCATGCGCAAGAGGGTTTTACTTGCGATTGCTGTTGCGATCGGCCTGGCATCGCCGATCTTGTGGGCGCAGCAAAAGAAGGCGCTGGAAGTTTATTTCGTCGACGTGGAAGGCGGACAATCAACCCTGTTCGTTTCGCCCAGCGGCCAGTCTCTGCTGGTCGATACAGGCTGGGCCGGACCGCGCGATGCCGGGCGCATTGCCAGCATCGCGAAACTGGCCGGCGTCAGCCAAATCGACTACCTGGTGCTGACCCACTATCACGGTGACCATGCCGGCGGCGTGGTCGAACTCGCCGGACTCATCCCCATCAAGAACTTTGTCGATCATGGTCCGAGCCAGGAAGAAACCAGAAACGTCCCGCAAACCTACGCCGCGTATTTGAAAGTTCGCGGAGAGGGCCAGCACATCCTAGCCAAGCCCGGCGACAAAATCCCGATTCCGGGAATCGACGTTCAAGTGATTTCCTCGGCCGCAGAAACGATTACCAAGCCGCTGCCGGGCGCGGGGGCCGCTAATCCCCTGTGCACGAATTTCGTGCCGAAGGATGAAACTCTGGACCCGCTCGTGGGAGGTGAAAACAAACAGTCGGTGGGAATGGTGATCTCGCTCGGCAAATTCCGTTTGGGGGATTACGGCGATCTGACCTGGAACAAGGAACACGATCTGGCTTGCCCGAACAACCTCATCGGCGCACTCGACGTGTACGTCGTTTCGCATCACGGGCAGGACATCTCCAGCCAGCCGATGCTGGTGCAGGCGGAGCATCCCCGCGTGGCGATCATGGACAATGGAGCGAAAAAGGGCGGCGCTGTGGCCACCTTCGAGACGCTCAAATCGTCACCTGGACTCGAAGACCTCTGGCAATTGCATTACGCCGTTGATGCCGGGGATCACAATATGCCGGAGCAATTCATAGCCAATCAAGGGACCGGGGGAACCGCCGCGACCGGCGTCCCCGATGAGGGTGCCGTGAACTACATCCAACTGACGGCGCGGCCCGACGGCAGCTTTACCGTGAAGAATAGCCGGAATGGATTCCACAAGGATTACGCCCCGAAGCGATAGCCTGCGCGGCGCCATGAGGCAGAATCGCCTTGGAAAACGACCGCAAAAGGGCTATTAGTGCGTTTTGAGACACTAAAAATGCCCCAAAATGGAACGAAGTGCGCTTTCCGTGCTGGTCGAAAGCGGCGTGAACTGCTATCATAAGCTATGAGTAAAGCGTACAGAATTGTGTTTGCGTGCCCCAAGGGCGGGCACAATATCAATTTGCAGCGGAAGATCTCCAATCCGGCGCTCTCGGAAAATGAGGCGATGAAGATCTTCGGTAAAGAGGAAATTGCCTGCGATAGCCCGCGATGCGGCTGGCGCGGAAAAGTATCGAAGGCAAGGCTCCTGCGTATTCTGCCGTTCGATTGGATCTTTTCTCCAGTGAATTGACCAAATTCTTCGCCTCTTTGTTTGCCGGGTGAGGCTGCACATTGCTATGCAATTCCTGCTATTCTTGATCCACATGCTGAACGATCCCGCCGCTTTCTTTGGCTGACGTGCAAACGCATAGGCGTATATTCATGCGAAAATTTGGCGTGGGAAGCATGAATTTAGGTGTGGATATCGTTAGGCTGTGGAGAGCCAGCGTGTTAAAATAACATTGGTGAGATTGTTGCTCTTGTAAACCTTTAGATTTCTTGGAGGCCTGCAAGTCCACACTTGCAGGCCATTTTTTTGGGCTCGATCCAGCTGAATTGTGGCCATCGCCCTAGCACGCCACGTGTGTTTCACGCGAGGAGGCAACTTGAAAGCTCTCGAAGAAGGCGCATACATCAAGCACTTCCAGTACGGCCTGGGTGTCGTCACCGAATCCAATTCGGACCGCACTTCCATCGACTTTGACCTTCACGGCATGAAGAAATTCGTCACCAGCATCATGGTCGTCGACGCCGCGGAAGGAACGCCGCCCAAGCGGCGGCGCGCGAAGAAAATCAAGAAAGTTGTCGCAGCCGTTCCTCTTCCCGCCATGGCCGCAGGCGCCAAGTGAGCCACGAAATTATTGTGCAGTTTCTCGGGTATGAAGTGAAGACGCGGGGCCGCGAGTACACCTTCACCGTGCGGGAGGCTTCGATCGAGCCGCGCGAATTCACGCTGACGATTCCGACCGAAGCCTTCAATGAACGATTGCTACGCATTCAAGATGCCCCGGACGTTTGCTCGCGCAAGCTCCGCCGCGAGCTGGCCACGTACGCGAACCATCCGCCGGACACTCACTACGCCATCACCAACGCGGAGCTCGAGGATTACCGCAGCGCCCACGCGCCTCGAACGCCGAAATCCCCGTTTAGCCGCAAGCCCGTGGAAGACTACTGAAAACCGAGGGCGTCCTTCGCCTCTGGCAGTAAGCCTAGCCGTCTCCTGAAAGTTCGCTGGGTCCGAAATTTAATTGACGCACATTTTAGCTAGGCCGTGATGAGTCGAATATTGGGACGTACTCATAAGCCATACAGCGTCAAACATTTAGGTTGGGAGGTTCCTGTCATGTTACCGAATACAAGCGTTTGGAAGAGCAAGCGGGAAGAATTGAAGAAAAAGCGTCGCCCACTGTTTAGAGATTTTGAGAAATGTCCGAGTGACGTGGTCCTAACCCTGAAAATCAAAGCCATTGACGATGATATCGCTGTTTGCACGGAGCACATAAACAAAGAAAACCGGCTCGGTTACGTCACCCGGAAAGATGGATTATCGGGAACAAGTTGGGTTACTCGTCGCGATTCTTTAGAAGCTGCCTGATGGTCATGTTCAGAAGGCTCAGAATTAGCCCTCCCCAGAACGCCGGCCATAAGCCGCGCACCTCGAATCCGGGTACGAACAGCGCCGCGAACTTCAGCATCAGAGCGTTAATGAGCAGCCAGAAGATGCCGAAGGTGACGATGGTGAGAGGAAACGTAATAATTTTCAGGAGCATGCCAATCGTGCCGTTGACCAGGCCGATGACCACCGCCGCGATCAGCGCCGTCCCGAATCCCCTCACGAAGAATCCCGGGACAAAATGCGCTACCAGCAGCAAGCACAGCGCGCTCAAGACCCAATGTGCCAACATTTTTGTCATGCAATTCTCCGCGTCTTGGTTCGGAAACTCGACCGGTCTATGATGAGAACCACGTGAGATAGTACGCTCGGACGGCCAGTTCGTACACCAATTCCATGGAATTCCAAAGCTTTTCTCAATTCCCTACAACGGAGCTCCCCGGGAGATTTGAGATGAAAATCATTTTGAGTTCACGCAGAGGGCCCTCGGGTGTATAAGTGTGCCCATCCGGAAAGTCCAAACGGAAATTCCGTTAAGGAGAGCTACAGATGCGCACTCTTGGAATAAGTATCGTACTGGCACTGGTTGCGGCGGTGGTGGTGATGGCTGGGCGCCCGGTCGCGTCTCCGGCAGTCACGCCATCGGCGTCAACCGCGCTGCCCCAGGCCCCAGCCGCACAGACCGATGCTGCAATGATGAAGACATTCACGTCCGCCGCGGATGTGCAGGCGCTGCTCTCGAAAGCGAAGGCCGAACGCAAGGAAGGTCAGGTCATGGCCGCCGAACACATCCTTTCCCTCGCGCCGTACGTGACGAATCTTGAATACCGGCCCGTCGAGGGGGCGGTGGCTGTCCACGAAAAAGAAGCGGAATTGGTATACGTGATAGACGGAAGCGGGACGCTAACCACCGGCGGAAAAGTTGTGGGTGAAAAGCGCACAAACGATGCGAACCTTTCGGGCACGTCGATTGACGGTGGAAAGGCGCAAACCATCAACAAGGGAGATTTTGCGATCATTCCCGAGGGCACGCCACACCAGTTCAAACCCGCGGGCGGAGCGCTCGTGTTGATGACGATGCATGTGCTGCGGCCGGTTGGCGGCGCACAGTAAACTGAAACAAATTCGATTTGAGAAGAGGACTAAATGAAAAATCCGTTCGCGAAAGCCGCGTTGTTCGCGATGTTTGTTTTGTTCACCGCTTCCGCGGCCTCCACAGAAGAAGGCGTCCCGGCGGCCGTTCACTATATCCCCCACGATCAGGCCGCGGCTGTGATGGCCAAAGGGGGCCCGATCGTGAGCGACCCGGGCCTCATCGTGCTGGCCAATCGCCGGGGTGCGGGCGCAGTCGAATATCATGAGCATACCAACCACATCTTCATCATGGTCGATGGAGAAGCCACGTTTATCGTGGGCGGAACGATGGTCGGCGCCAAGCGAACCAGCCCCGAGCAGATGACGGGCACTTCGATCGAAGGCGGACAGACCTTCCACTTGAGCAAGGGCGACGTCATTACCATTCCGGCGAAGACGCCGCACTGGTGGAAAGAAATTTCAACGAAGACAGTCGGCTACTACGCAATCAATATCGAGAGCAAATAGAGAGAATTCCGCGTTGAATGACATTGAGTTTGGCGATCTCAATGGCTTGCGCTCCCGTGCCATTCATTGTAGGCGAAATGTCACTTCGACCGGCATTCGCGTGGCGAAGGGCTTCCCGTCTTTTCCTCTCGCCGGCTTGAAGTGCCAGTTTTGGACCGCTTCCAGCGCTTGTTCCGTTAGGCCGTCGCCAAGACCATCGATTACACCAATCTGCTGGGCTGTCCCCTGTTCCGTTACGGTCAGCAAAAGGAGGACGCGACCCTGAATTCTATCGGCTCGCGCTTCAGGGGTATATGGAGCGTCGGGGCATTTTTCGCATGCCGGATATTCGACAAAGGGAGTGCGGGGTTGCTTGCCTCTGAAGATGATTACGGAGGCTCCGCTTTCTGGATCCTTGATTACGAGGGGTTCTCCGCCGGAATCGGGCACTGGCCGTGGAATCATGGCCCGGAATTGTTCGAGCTTCTTCCCTTGAACGGC
>DATNIO010000210.1:0-5685 GCA_035604385.1 Verrucomicrobiia bacterium
GATGCCAAGCCCGCGGCGTTCGACGCGCATGACCTCACCGGAATTTGGAATCCTGCCCCCTTCATGCAGCCGAAGGGCGAAGTTAACCCGCTCGATCTGGGCGGGCATCCCAACCCGCTGCCTCCTTTTACACCGGCGGGCGAGGCGACGTACCTGGCCAACGCAAAGTTCATCGCGGCGGGAGCCGTACTCGATTGCGATCCCTTCGGCGTGTCGCGCAATTTTTTTACGCCGCGGCCATTTGAAATCCTTTTGACTCGCGACAGGCTGGTGCAGCACTTCGAGTATTACGACAATTGGCGCGAGATCTGGACGGACGGTCGGAAAATTCCCGCGGATGTGGATCCCGAATACATGGGATATTCCATCGGCCGTTGGGACGGAGACACATTCGTCGTCGACTCGGCCGCATACAACGGCAAAGCGTTCCTTACCTGGCAAGGTTTTCCCATCAGCGAGTCCATGCACCAGACCGAGCGTTGGCAGCGCCTGGACCAAGACACGTTGAAGATCGTCTTCACCTTCGACGATGCGAAAAATTATGCGAAGCCCTGGTCAATCACGTTTTTTTGGAAATTGAAGAAGGACTGGGTAATGGACGCGCATCCCTGCACCCTATCCGCGATCAAGGAATACGATGAGAGGGTAAACCACGCCGATAAGCTGCCGGGCCGCGACTACGCCAAACCTGAAAAGAAGTAGCAGGGTTTATGGCTTTTTATCCTGAAAAGTCGTGAAGAGCAGCCTGTGGGCTTTAGTCCTTGCACGCACCAAAACCCACAGGCTGAAGCCTGTGCCACTTGTTCTAATTCGCAGCGAGCTGCGCTGTGATATCCGCTTCCTTGACTGTTGTGCCATGCCCGCCGGCAATCAGAGCGCCCGTGATGTTGTGCTTTCTCAGAACCACACCCACGGAGGCGGTCGCTTCCGAGCGTTCAATCGGCCCGCGCGGTGAGATGAGGTCGGTGACATACACGATGTTTGCGTTGCCGGTGACCACGTTTCCGATCAGCATGCCCACAACGTGCGGATTCTGAATGAAGTAGAGATGAATTTGGGTCGTGTCGTCCTTGATCGTCATCTCGTCCTTGACCTCGGTGATCTCCGGAGTGCGCGGCTTCTTTTGGAGATCATCGGGAACAATCGTGTGAACTCCCTTGACGTCCTTTTCAAAATAGGCCTTGTCAGGACTCGGCACGATCACATTCGCGCCATCGGCCACATAGGTGCGCATGCCGCCGGTGTGGTCCATGTGCTGATGGGTCAGGATGAGGTACTTGATCGGCTTGCCCGGATACTTCGCCTTCGCCGCGTCGATGACCCAGCGCGATTGCAACTCGCCGTACGGAGCATCGAAGACCACCAGGTAATCCTTCATCGCGACGATCAGATTGTTGGCCGTTCCGCCTTCCACATGCTGCACGTTGGGCGCCAGCTCGACCATCTTCAGGCCGCCGCCGTTGGGGTAAATAATGTTGTCGCTGTCCAAAAACCGCGTCAGGAAAAGCCGGCGCATGACCCATTGATACGGCACGTTGCTGGTCGCCACCGGTTTGGCCGCTGCGCGTACTGAGTCAGGCACCGCAAACGTATCGGCCGCGATTGCGGGATTGGCGGTAACGTCGCGATAGTTGAATCTGGCCACTTCGACGCCGCCAATTTGCATTGAAAGCGACTGGGCAATCTGCGCCCCATTGACCGCTTTCCAGTCCGTAAGCACGGCGTCGTAATTGGAATCGCCGTGGATGTTGTCGTCATCTCGCGTGCGGATCGCCGCAGGCAGATGCGTTTTGCGATCGAACAGAATGATGAACGTCGTCCCGCCGTCAGCGAAAGAAACCGCCGGCAAGGACTGCGCGCCGAGCTTTTGGGATCCCGCGGCATCGACGTTTTTCGGATCGTTCAAGGCCTTGACCAGCAGCCACGGCGAGACGCGCTCGAGCTCTCGCAGTTGCGCCGCCTCGCGGATGCCGGACATGGGTTGGCTGCCCTTCTCATCGGTCACGAAGCCGATCGTGGGCATCAAGGTTTCCGTGTACTTCAGTACGATCGGGTCCGGATATTTCTGATCGCGCACCCATGCGGTGCGGGCGCTTCCGTTCGCGAGATCCCAGGTCATTGTAAACGTCGCATCCCCCATGAAGCGGGGTTCGCCGTCGGGAGCAAAAGACTGCCCCGGTTCCCAGAACTTTGCGTCGCCTTTGATGGCGAGGCCCTTCACGCCGCGCAGCGCGTCGGCGCCGCCTTCCGCGGCAACGGCTTGTTTCACGAGACTATCGCCGCTTCCTTGAGCCAAGGCCGGCTGCTGCGGAACCATCGCCAGCAGAAACAAGGCAATCCACAATGTGTATTTCATGGGGCTTCCTCCGTTGTTGTATCGTTCAGCGGGAATTTCGATTTTGACTTCCGGGCTGACCGCAACCATACATCCGACCGCCATAGAACGCAATGCCTGGTCCGGCTTCGTAGGACAGCCACTCTTGGCTGTCCTCTTTCGCCGTGCCGAGATCATGCTGGACAGCCAAGAGTGGCTGTCCTACGAAAACCGCCAACCGACCTGCCGCCCGGGATTTGATGATTTCACCCCGAATCGAAATACCTTATGATCGAGCAGTTCGTACCGTCGGCGCCGCATTCGCACTGGAAAGGGAATCCCATGAAAACAATTTCCCGCAGAAAATTCGCCGCAGTCGCGTTGCTGCCGTTGATCGGTGCGCTTTTTAGCGTCGCACCGGCGCGCGCTGATGAGATCAAGGTCGTGACTTCCGGAGGGTTCACAGCCGCCTATCTGGAATTGGTCCCCGAGTATGAAGGCGCCACGCACGACAAACTTGTCACCGAGTTCGGGCCTTCCATGGGAACGACGCATAACGCCATTCCGATTCGCCTCGAACGCGGCGAGTCCATCGACGTCGTGATCATGGCCGCGCCCGCGCTGGACGATCTGATCAAGCAGGGCAAGGTCCGGGCGGGCAGCCGGGTCGACCTGGTCCAATCCAAGATCGGCATGGCGGTCAAAGCCGGAGCGCCGCACCCCGACATCAGCACGGTAGACGCGCTGAAGCGCACTCTGCTGGCTGCAAAATCGATTGCGTATTCCGATAGCGCCAGCGGCGTCTATCTCTCTACCGAATTATTTCCGAAGATGGGAATCGCCGGCCAGATCAAAAGTAAAAGCAAGAAAATCGAGGCCGATCCGGTAGGCGGAGTGGTTGCAACGGGAGAATTCGAGATCGGCTTCCAGCAAATCAGTGAACTGCGCCCCGTGAAGGGCATCGACATCGTCGGCTCGCTGCCCCCCGGGGCGCAAAGGGTCACAGTTTTTGCCGCGGGCATTCCGGCAACGGCAACGCACCCGGAGGCGGCCAAGGCGCTCATCCAATGGCTTGCGTCTCCGGTCGCCTACGCAGCCATCAAGAAGAGTGGCCTCGAGCCTGCGAATTCCAAGTAAGCAAAAGTGGCGCAGGCTTCAGCCTGTGGGGGTTAGTGCGTGCAAGGACTAAAACCCACAGGCTGAAGCCTGCGCCACTTAATTCTCAGTGCCCCAAGAGATCCTTCAGAAAGCGCGCCATCGCCACCTTGTATTCATCGTCGGCGCGCACCTCTGACGGATTCTGCGGCTTCGTAAAACCGTGCGCCGCGCCACTGTACAGGTTGACCTCGAAGTCCACCTTGGCGGCACGGAACTGGGAGATTACGGCATCGAGTTCGGTCATCGGCGCAACCGGATCTTCGGCCCCATGCAGGATCAGGACGCGGCCTTTGATGTTCTTGGCGCCTTCCGGCGTGAAGTTCTGAAACGCCCCATGCACCGATACGAACCCGAGCAGCGGCGCTCCGGTTTCGATCAGCTCGATTCCGGTAGTCCCGCCAAAGCAGTAGCCGACCGAGGCAAGCTTCGCCGGATCGACCATCGGCTGCGCCTTGAGGACATCGAATCCCGCCAAGGCGCGGGCACGCATCAGCGGACGGTCCTTGTCGTAGATCGCGATCGTTTCCATCATCTCGGGAACGGTCTTAGGCACCATGCCCTTGCCGAAAATGTCCTCGGCGAACACCACATAGCCGAGCCCAGCGATCATCCGGGCATCCGCGAGCGTGCCTTCGGAAAAGCCGGACCGGTCATGGATCATCAACACACCGGGCCGCCGGCCTTGGACGGCATCGTCATAGACGAGATAGCCCGACAGCGGCGTGTTTCCCTGCTTGTAGTCGATCCACTGGGTTTTTATGGCCGCTTGCGCCGCGCCGGCCTGCACAAACATGGCAGCGGCGGCCAGGGCGAATGACACGATACGTGCGATTTTCATTGGCTCCTCCAGAATGCGTTTGCACAACCTAATTTCTTGGGAATAGTGGCGCGCCCGGAGAGATTCGAACTCCCGACCCTCTGCTTCGAAGGCAGATGCTCTATCCAGCTGAGCTACGGGCGCGTTCCCTTACTTTACCTAAACTCTTATCGGAAACACCAGTTTTCCGAGCACTGACGGATTCGGTCTATCCCTTCCCGCTGCCAGCCTCTTTTTGGAAATCGGAGAATGGAACCACGACGCCGTGCAGCGGCGCCATCGTGGTCACATCCAACTTAAGCCTCTGGATGTTCTTCATCAGATTGGCCGAGAAAACGGCGGGGCGAACTCCGGTCGGCGCCGGCACTTGCGGCGTGGACGAAGTGAAATCGTCCGCCTCCACGAGGATTTTCGCCTTCGGGATGTAAACCATCATGAGGTCCGCCGCGTGACTGTCGCCGTCGATGTGATAGATCTCGAGCGATTGGCCACCCTCGGTGAGAACGTACTTTTCTTTCACCGGCATGATGGTTGGTTTCTTGGGGTTCTTGGCAAGGTCGTCCGGATCGAGCGTGTGTGGAGCAATGAAAAGCTTTTCGTAGTAGCCTACGTTCGCTTCATTGGTGATGATCGTGGCGCCCGCGGCAACGTAGGCCCGAACGCCTCCAAGATGATCGAAGTGGTGGTGCGTGTTGATCAGATACTTGATCGGCTTGTCGGGAACCAGCTTCTTGGCTTCCGCCATGACGGCTTCCGACCGGGCATCGCCCAGCGGGCCTTCGATGACCGCCACGTAAGTTGAGAATTCAACGACCACGCTGTTATGTGAGCCGCCGCCGAGGAACCAGACGCCATCGGCTAATTTTTGATCGACCACCTTTACGGGCGGCATGGACGCTGTCTTGACGGCATCAGGCACCGACACAGTCAGGCCCGGGTTCAGTTTCACGCTGGTCACGGTCAGCTCCAGCGTTGGAAATCCTTCCTGCTTTTGCACGATCATCGACGGGAACTTCACGCCGCCAAAATCCTTGTAGCCCGAAAATGTGGTCTCAATCGATTTGTCGCCGACGTCGGGATCGGCCACCCACGTTTCCGTCCTGGTAACCATATTCTGGGCATCGATCACACCAGTCACTTTGTACTTGCCGGTCATGAACGACACGATCGTTCCGGTCGTGCCCTTCTTCGCGGTGGCTTTGTTTTCCATCGCGCCTTTCACGAAACCTTGCGGGGTGAGCCAAATCTGAAGCTGCCACTCGGCGGCTGCTCCAAGATTCGGAACAGGCGCGGCCCCAGGCATGTCCCAAGCGTATTGCCCGCTCACAAAGTGAACCTGCTTGTCTTCGCCGCCGAACGGCCGTCCGCCGCCCTTGACCATGGGAACCGGCTCTGA
>DATNIO010000211.1:0-17616 GCA_035604385.1 Verrucomicrobiia bacterium
GAACAAGACCATCGCGGACGGAATCGCCGTGCGCTGCGCGGGCACTCTGACGTTTCCGCTTGTTCAAAAATATGTCGACGAAATCGTGACCGTGGACGAGGAAGAGATAGCCAGCGCGATTCTGCAATTGCTCGAAAAAGAAAAAATGCTCGCTGAGGGCGCCGGGGCCGCCGCGACCGCGGCGTTGCTGAACAAGAAAACACCGAATCACGGGAAGAAGCTCGGCGTACTGGTCAGCGCGGGAAATATCGACGTCTCGCTCCTTTCTCTGATTATCCGGCGCGGACTCGTCAAGGACGGCCGCCTCGTCCGTCTGCGAATCCATTTGCCGGATCATCCTGGAGCATTGCAAAAGCTCGCCGGCGTGATCGCCGACCAGAAGGCCAACATCGTGGAAACGATGTACGATCGCGCCTATTATGGCGTTGTGCTGGGAGACGCCGTCATCGACATCACGATGGAGACGCGCGGGCCGGAACACGTCGCGGACTTGACCGCCGCGCTGGATGCTGCGGGCTACACCTTTGAGCGCGTGCAATAATTTTTTCGATCGTTGGGGGATGCTCAGGTGGCGCAGGCTTCAGCCTGTGGGGTTTAGTCCTTGCAAGGACCAACCCCCACAGGCTGAAGCCTGCGCCACAAAACCTGCGATCACAATTGCAGTGAGAAATAAAGACTGGAATCGCAATGAATCCCAATCCGCTTTCCTACTTGCACGATCAACTCGCTGACCTTGAGGCGAAGGGCCTGCATTTCCGCTTGCGCGTGCTGCAAGGCGAGCAAAAGCCCGTCGCTCATTTCGACGGGAAAGATGTCATCAACCTCAGTTCAAATAATTATCTCGGGCTGACCACGCACAAGGCGTTGCGCCGCGCCGCCATCGAAGCGATCCGCACGCACGGCGTCGGCGCGGGAGCGGTGCGCACCATTGCCGGCACCATGGACCTGCACATGGCGCTCGAAGCGCAGATTGCCAAATTCAAAGGAACGGAAGCGTGCGTCGTGTTTCAGTCCGGCTTCACGGCAAACGCGGGAACCGTCGCGGCAATTTTGGGCAAGGACGATTTAATCCTTTCCGATGAGTTGAACCATGCCTCCATCATCGATGGCTGCCGCCTTTCGCGCGCGACGATCAAAGTGTTCAAGCACAAGGACGTTGCCGATTGCGAGCACCTCTGCAAGGAAACCGAAAACTGGCCCGGCCACAAGCTGCTCATCACCGATGGCGTCTTCTCCATGGACGGCGACATCGCGCCGCTCGCGGAATTGTGCAGCCTCGCCGAAAAATTCAACTGCATCATGATGGTGGATGACGCGCATTCCTCCGGCGTGCTCGGCCGCGGCGGCCGCGGCACCGTGGACCATCTTGGTTGCCACGGACGCGTGCACATTCAGGTCGGCACGCTCAGCAAAGCGATCGGCGCGATGGGCGGATACGTTTGCGGCTCGCGCGAATTGATCGATTTTTTGTACCACCGCGCGCGCCCTTTTCTTTTTTCCACCGGACACCCGCCTTCCGTGGTGGCCACGTGCCAGGCGGCGTTCACGCTGCTCGATTCCCCGGACGGCGAGAAGCTGCTCAAGAAGCTCTGGGCAAATACGAAATTCTTCCAGCGCCGCCTGAAAAAGCTCGGCTTTTCCACCGGCGCGACGCAAACGCCCATCACTCCCATTCACGTAGGAGAAGGTGCGAAGGCATTTGAATTCTCGCGCCGCCTGTACGATGCGGGCGTCTATATTCCAGCAGTTGGATTTCCCACGGTGCCCGAAGGCAAGGCGCGGCTGCGCGCCATGGTGACGGCGACGCATAAGCGCGCCGACCTGGAGCGCGCCTGTGAAATTATCGCGCAAGTGGGACGCGCCTTGAGCCTCATCTAGCTTCTCTTTTTCTTTGCTTCGCGCGTCCCAATTTGGGGCAAAAAGTGGAAGAATTTTACCTCCGTAGAAATTGCTCGACAGTCTAAAAATGACTCGATTCCCGCACTTCGCTTAAATCGAACCCACCTTCTAACGAAATGAACAATAAGCAGTTAACCAGTGGCGCGAGAATTGCACCCTTGGGCCATGCACTTCCAAATGACAAAAACCGGGGAACCAAAGGTGGGTGAACGAATACAGCTCGGCTTATAGGAGGGATTTTCATATGAAGCAGATACTTTCATTGCTTGCCATCGGGATGCTGAGTGCCTGGACAACTGGAGCGCAAACAATGGCCGCGGGTCAATCAGGCGCCTCGGCGCAGTCGCAAACTGCGGTGCAGACAAATAATTCCGGCGCGCAGGCTTCCGGCAATAGCTCGGCTGCGACGTCATCCGCTGCGTCGGCGACCGCCAATGCAGGCAACAATTCCCTGAACATTTCCAACGGCACGAAGATTGACGCGACGCTGGCTACTTCACTCGACGCGAAAAGGAGCAGGCCCGGCGACGAGGTCGAAGTCCGCGCCGAAGAGGACATCAAGCAAGACGGCAAGGTCGTGCTGAAGAGGGGCACGCACCTGGTCGGACACGTGACGCAAGCGCAGGCACGAGCCAACGGGCAGACGCAGTCTCAGCTCGGCATCATGTTCGATCACGCCGTGCTGAAAAACGGCCAGGAAGTGCCCTTTAACGCCTCCATTGAGGCTCTGGCGTCGGCGCAATCCGCCGCGGCGGCTACCACAGGCGCCGAGGATACGATAACTTCCGGTGGCGGGATGGGCGCTGTCCAAGGATCGTCGCGAAACGGCGGCAGTCTAGCAGGTGGCGTCGCCTCGACGGCGAACGCTACGGCTAACGCAGCGACGGGCACGGTCATGAACACGGCCAGTTCAGCCCCCGTGAATGCCGGAGGGTCGCTCAATACAGTCACGCGCTCCTCGGGCGCCGTGGGCGGGCTGGCCTCGACGGGCCGGCTGGCTTCCAACAGCAGCGGCGTATTCGGCCTGGAGGGCCTCTCGATCAATTCCGCGGCGTCGAATGCGACGCAGGGATCCCTGATCGTTTCCACAACCAAGAACGTCCATTTGGATAGCGGCACGCAACTCCTGCTGCGCACTACCGGGCAGGCCCAGTAAATCGCATTCGAATGCGAATCAAAGTGAAAGCGGCGTCCCGGCCAGGCTGGGACGCCGCTTTCGTTTTGGCCCCGGGCAGCACAAAATTCAGCCTGTTTGCGTTTATTTTCTCTGGGCCCGCGAGACCCCGCAGGCTGGACCCGGTGCAACCAAAGACTGGCCCTTGGGACAGAAACTCTTTGCTCACCATTTGATTGGATTGACCTGCCGTAAATCACGCTCTGTGTTAGCTTTGAACGTGCAACTAAGGCGCTAGGGCTGGCAGAGCGTAGCGGGGTGTTTGTGCCTGCCGGTCATGGGACTAACAGCACCGGGGTAACATGTTTCAAATTCGATTGATCTGGCCAATTTCTGTTCTGATCCTCTGTGCGGCGCTCGCGGGCTGCGGCGGCAACAATCAGTTTGGCTCGCAGGCACAGAACAGCGGAAACTCGTCCGTCGTTCTGGCCATGACCGATACGCCTCCATCGCTAGTGAGCATTCTCTCCTCCGAGGTAACGCTTACCGGGGCGACATTGGCCCCTGGAAACGTTTCCCTGTTTTCCGGATCGACGACGGTGGAGCTGACCCGGCTGCAAACCGATATCGCGTACATCGCCACGGCCTCGAATATTCCCGCGGGAAATTACACGTCCGTGACACTCACATTCGCGAACCCGTCGCTCACGATTGAAAACGATACGGGAAGCAAAATTGGGACGTGCGACACGTCATTCATCTGCACGATGGCGCCGACCACAACGGCAAATCTGTCGACCACCGTTCCCCTGACGGCCTTCACGATCGCTTCTTCCAGCACCACGGGACACCTGATCGATGTCAACCTGGAGAATCTGCTTAACACATCGCTGGGCGCGGACTTCAGCGCCGGAACGTCCGTTACTCCATTCGTGCCTGCGGGACTCGGCGCGCCTCCGGTCGGCGCCGAAGACGTCGTGGGTCAAGTCGGAAACATCAACGCAACGAGCAAAACCTTTACGTTGACGAACGCGGCGGCGAGCTATTCCTTGAAAGTGGACAATACATCGACATTCTTTCCCACGAGTTTGTGCGCGACGTCCGGCTTCGCGTGCCTCCAAAACAATCAAATCCTCAGCGTGGATATCGGCATCCAGTCGGACGGATCGATTCTGGCCCGGAACGTCCTCTTCGAGGATGCGGACAGCAGCGACGTGGAAGTCGAGGGCATCATCACCAGCACGAATGTGGGGTCTCAGCAATTCAACATCGTGATCCAGACCATGTCCGCGCCGGTCTCGGGGTTGAGTATTGGCCAGCCCATCACCGTGCAGTATTCCACGCCGCCCCAGACGCCATTTGACGTTGATTTTGTTCACGTGGACAGCGCCCAGATGAATCCCACGAATTTCCCCTCTCCCTTCGCTGCGCCCACTGACCTGGTGCCGGGGCAGCAAGTTTCGATCCGCCGAAACAGCGGTTCGACGGCTATCTTACTCAAGGCGGATCGCGTGCGGCTCCGGTCGTCGCGCATTACGGCGACGGTACAGTCGGGTGGATCGAGTATCTCTCTTATCGACCTGCCGTCTCTATTTCTCGGACATGCTGGAATCACCGTGATAACAGCACAGACATCCTTGTTCCCGCCGCCGATTTATTTCGAAATCGGCAAGACCATCAATTCCGGGGATATCGGACAATCCGACTTAGTTTCGGTGCGCGGACCGCTGTTCAATGCGAGTGGCGCGACTCGACCCTTGGTCGCCACCAAGGTCGTTTTGAAATAGCAGAATGTCGGCGTATTCCGTCCCTGAAAATGGAAATGGGCCGGAACGGACGTACCGCTTGTTCCGGCCCACAATCTTTCCAGCAAGATTTATGTGGGAAGAGGCGCGCTCTCCACGCGTGACATCCGGTAGAAGCCCGCCAGGACGGCGCCTGTCCCCCACAGAAGGACGGCCAACCCGACGAGTCCCCCGAGAATGGGGATGAGTCGCGCGACGTGGAGGATCAGCAGGCCCACAGCCATTCTGCCCGCCACCGCGCTTGTGGGCGCCGCCGTTTCGCCCATGATCCTGTTTCCGAGCCACGTGCCGACAAACACTTGCGCAACGTACAGAATGGGAGCATAGGCCATCGCGCCCGCCACTCCCGCGCCCACACCGACAAATAACAGGAGCACTCCCAAAACCAGCAGGAATGCTCCCGCTATCAGCGCCAGCGCCCCGATCCCGATGGGGAGACCGATGCTGCCCGTCTCGCGCAATGTGGCCCGGAAAAATCCGGGGAAAATGACCAGAAGCAAAATTCCAACCACCAAAGCCCCTGCATAGCCGAAGATGGCGCGGAACACGACGCGCGCTGCCGACCGCCTCGTCCGCTGAATCTCCTGCGTAATTTCGGTTCGGATGGGGCTTGCCAGCTTGGCTCCCGCTTCTACGACGGGCTGTTGAGGGCCCTCGAACGTGGCCGGCCCGCGAATTTCCGCAGTAGAGGCCACCACCAGGCTCCCTCCGCGTATCCATGCCTGTCCGCCAATCAAGCCATCAAGATCCGTCCTGCCAATCATTCCAAGCAGGTCGCGTTGCATCTTGCCGTCCAGGTCCGCTTCGGCCGCGAACACGATCATTCCGCCGCCCACAGTTGCTTTGGAAATTAGATCGACCGAGTTAGCAAATGCCGTCACGTTCTTGCCGACGATCCCCTGGAGGATCACGCTGCGCGAAAACACGCGCACATTTCCGTCCACGGTTCCGTCGATGAGCGCTTCTTGGCTAAACGCAATTACGTCGCCCGTGACGTGCCCGGTGACGGTAAGGTCGCGCGTAAACGCGATCACGTCTCCTTCGACGGTGCCCTCAATTCTCACCGAAGCGCCTGTGGCAACCAAGTCATTGTGAACCGTTTCGCCCACGGGAACGGAGATGGATTGGCCGCGCCGCACTTCCGCCGCCGC
This sequence comes from Verrucomicrobiia bacterium, assembly GCA_035604385.1. Classification (GTDB taxonomy): domain Bacteria; phylum Acidobacteriota; class Terriglobia; order Acidiferrales; family UBA7541; genus Palsa-360. The sequence continues at coordinate 5,970 of DATNIO010000211.1, forward strand.
GGCCTGCTGAGGCAGCGCCACTGCGAAGAGCAGCGCCGACATAACCACGGCAACCGCCACGGAACGCCGCACCCGGCGCCTGATCCATCCGATCGCGACGATCGCCACCAAAATCAAAGCCCCAATCTGTATCGCGTCAATCATGTCGCTCCATCCTTCCCAGAAAGCTCCGCTGAACACAATCATGCTGAATACATCCGTGCCGCCGAAGCCCGCATTGCTCAATTGATCGAACCAGGGCCCGATTCCGTCGTTCCAAAACCAGTACGCGCCCGCCGCAAAAGCTGCGAATGCCAGCGTCCAGACCCAGGACGGCATACTCTGGCTCTGCTCGCTCGCGAGGCGCGCGGGCATCGGCTCGGTGTCTTCGGTCAGGGCGCTCGAAAGCAAAGTTGTTTCGAGTTCAAGGGCGTGAAGTAGATCGCGGCAGGATGCGCACTCTTGGACATGCGCGGCCATTTCCCGCGAGCGCGCCGCATCGAGTTGCCCTTCGAGGTAAAGCAGGCAGGCCATTTCGTCAAAATGGATCACGCTGCGCCTCCCGCGGCGAGGCTCGCGCCGCCTTGCCCTTCGAGGATATCGCGCAACTGGTGACGCGCGCGCAGCAGCACGACGCCCACGAACGTCCGGCGCACTCCGAGCGTTGCGGCAATGTCGTCGTAGCTCATGTCCGAGTAATAGCGCAGCACGAGCGCCATGCGCGAGCGCGCCGGCAGTTTGTCGAGCGCGCGGCGCACTTCCTGGCCGCTGCGGCGCGCGATGAGTTGTTCGAGCTGGCCGGGATCGGGATGCTCGAGCGGCATATTCTCTACTTCGCCCGTTTCCAGGCCCTGCCGCAGCTTCCTACGCCGCAGCAGGTCCCAGCAGTGATTTGCGGCGACCGCGTACAGCCAGGCGCTGAACGGACGGCTGGCGTCATACTGCGAAAGTTTTTGCCGGACCTTGATGAAAATATCCATGGTGGCGTCTTCGGCATCCTCGCGAGTGGGCATCGCCCGGCGGCAGAACCGGAAAATCGCGGGCGCGTGCTCGCGATAAAGTTCGCCCCAAGCCTCCGCGTTTCCGGCCTTGGCTTGGGCGATCCGCTCCTGGGCGACGGCCTGTTCCGCGGGGCTCATCCCCTCGGGATGTCTCCTCGCATCCATCAGGTAGTACGCGCCAATAGGGTGAAATATTTCATGGTTGAAACGCTCCGGGCCGATCGCGCGTCGCACTATATTCCAGCGGGCTCGTCGCCGCGGCGACAACCCGCACCCGGCGGTGGCTGGGTGCACTGTATCAGACTCGAAGTTGTGTGTGGGAAGGGGCTTCAGGTGTAAACTCTCAGGCCGGGAATCCATTGCGGGAACCACGATTCGGCAAAATTTTGAATTGAGTCTGCGCAATTCTTCGCGCGTGCGTGGCAGGCTGCGGACTCGAAACGGGAGGAACCATGTTGGGAAATGCTCGCGTGCGGAACGGAAGGGCTGGCGTTTTTGCGCTGGGTCTATTTCTTGCGGGATGCGCGGCCATGACCGCGGTCGCCCAGAGTAAGCCCGAGAGCAAGAACATGGAGCTCGTCGGTTACAACGATTTGCAGGGGCGGAGCGCCTACCAGCCGACGATCCACAAGCAGGGCAATCGCTGGATCGCTTATATCGGCCATCACGGCGGCACGGCGATGAACTCAATTACGGGACAAATGGAAGACAATGGCACGTCCATCGTGGACGTGACCGATCCGAAGAATCCGAAATATCTCGCGCACATTCCCGGCGATCCGCGCATTCCGGGGCCGGGCGAATCCGGCGGCGCGCAAATGACGCGCGTGTGCGACGGCAGCGAACTGCCGCGCGCCAGCAAGAACAAAGTGTATTTGTTGCGCGCGCGCGGCACCTCTTCGCATGAAGTCTGGGACGTGTCCGATCCCGCCAAGCCGAGCCGTTTGACCGTCGTCGAGAGCGGCTTGCGCGATACGCATAAGAGCTGGTGGGAGTGCGATAGCGGCATAGCGTATCTCGTCTCCGGCGCGCCCGGCTGGCGCACCAAGCGCATGGGGCAGGTCTACGACCTGAGCGATCCATCGGAGCCGCAACTCATTCGCGATTTCGGGCTGCCGGGCCAACAACCTGGCGCAACCGGCCCGGTGCCGACCGACATGCACGGCGCGATTTCCACAGGGCCAAAGGGCAATCGCATTTACGCGGGCTACGGCACGAACGGTAACGGCATGATCGAAATTCTGGACCGCGACAAGCTGATCCATGGTCCCAAGGATCCGACCGACGCGAACCTGGAATCGCCCATGATCGCGCGGCTCGATTTGCCGGCGGAAATGGGGGCGCACACGACCTTTCCGTTGCTTGGGGTGGACGTGCCGAACCTCGCGAAATATGGCCCGGCGATCAGCAAGCGGGATTTCCTTGTGATCGTGGGCGAGACCACGGACAACGAGTGCCATGCCATGGAACAGATGATGCACATCTTCGACATCACCACGGAAACGAAGATCTTCGGCGTTTCGACGTTTTACGTGCCCGAGCCCAGCGGCAATTTCTGCAGCCGCGGCGGACGCTTCGGCACGCACTCGACGAATGAAAGCATGACTCCGGTCTTCTATAAACGCATCATTTTCGTTGCCTACTTCAACGCCGGCGTGCGCGCCGTCGACGTGCGCGATCCATACAACCCCAGGGAAATCGCCTACTACATTCCCGCCATCAGCGACGCGACCGACAAGCGCTGCGTCGGCACCGGCGACGCCGCGAAGTGCAAAATCGCCATCCAAACCAACAACGTGGAAGTGGACGACCGCGGCTACATCTACATCGTCGATCGCGCCAACACGGGGATGCACATCCTCCAGTTGACCGGCGACGCGCGGAAGATCGAGAATCTGCCGTAAGTCTGAATTGTTACGCTTGACGTAACGCGTAATTAGCGGTATCATTCGCGTGATTGTCAGCTATCGGGACAAGCGTACGAGGGATTTCGCGGCGGGTGAACGCGTCGAGGCGTTCTCCGGCGTTGAACGCCCGGCGCGCCTGAAGCTGGACCGCCTCGAAGCGGCCACTGTCCTTTCCGATCTTGCCCACTTGCCCGGCAACCGGTTTGAGGTTCTTAAAGGCGACCGAATAGGCCAGTACAGCATCCGCATCAACGATCAGTGGCGGATTTGTTTCGTATGGCCGGATGAGTCACTCGGGCCGTCGAACGTCGAGATTGTGGATTATCACTAGGAGAAGGTAATGGCAGTAACCGCCATTCACCCCGGCGAACATTTATCCGAAGAGCTTCAAACGCTCGGCATGAGCGCTGCGGGACTTGCGCGCAAACTCGACGTGCCCACGAACCGAATCACGCAAATTGTGAACGGGGAGCGCGCCGTTACTGGCGACACGGCGCTGCGCCTCGCCCATTTTTTTGGAACCAGCCCGGAATTCTGGCTCAACCTGCAGACTCTCTATGAACTTCGTCTCGCGCAACAGGAGGCAGGAAGCGCCATTCAGGCTCTTCCCACGCTAAAATCTTCCGTTCCGGTCCCTCGCAAGAAACAAGACCTCCAAAAGTTGGTCAACGCTGTCAGGCCTAGAAACCGCCGCGGTGAAGCAGAATTCGGAAGCGCTCACGGCAAGGAAGTTTCACGCGGCGCCCGGCGCACGAGATAGCTCACCAGTTCCATCGACGAGTTCTCCATTTCCACATCGAAATTTTCAACTTTCGTCGTGAAATAGTTGTAACTCCACACGGCGGGCACCGCGACGAGCAGGCCCAGGGCGGTGGTCACCAGGGCTTCGGATATTCCGGAGGCGACGCTTTGAATCCCCGCCGCTTTCGCCGGCGCCGAAGCGCGGAACGCATTCATGATTCCCACCACGGTGCCGAACAGGCCGACAAACGGAGCGGTCGAACCGATCGTCGCGAGGCCGGAAAGCCCGCGTTTCAATTCCGCATGAATTGTTGCCACGGAGCGTTCCAGCCCGCGTTCCGCGGCGTCAATTAATTCCGTACTGGAAGCTTGCGGCGGCGCAGACTGAAACTCCGCGAGGCCCGTGGCCACGATGCTGGCGACTGGACTCTTTTTGTTCCGCACGGCAATGGAAATCGCCTCGTCGAGTTTTCCTTGCTCGAGTACTGGAGTCACTTGCTGCACAAACGCGCGTGACTGGTTGCGCGCCACGGCGTAGCGCAACCCTCGTTCCACCGCGAGTCCAATCGAAATCGCCGACATCAGGAGCAGCATGACCACTACTCCCTTTGCCGTCACGCTCATCGAATGAAGCATGCCCACCAGATTCCAGTCCATGGCTGCCTCCCCGCGTCGCAAAAATGTTCACTACGCGTTTAGACACCGCGCGAATGATTCTGTGCCGGGATTTGGTTTCTGCAGCGCCCGTCCGCCGCGGCGTACGGGCATTTGCCTGATTCAAAAATGCCAACCTGTAGGTTGGCGCTACACGGGGTCAGTGAAATGAATTCTCACGCAGATGCCTTACGCCTTCTGTTTCCCCGCCCGGTAGGATAGACTAGAAGATTCCGAGCCTCCCGTTTAGGGTTCGTTGTGTCCCCAGTGACCGGAAAAAATGACTGAAAAACTACCTTCGGTAGTGATTGTTGGTCGGCCCAATGTCGGCAAATCCACGATTTTCAACAGGCTGACGGCCTCGCGGCGCTCGATTGTCACCAACGAGCCGGGGATTACGCGCGATCGCATCTACGGGACGGCGACCTGGCAGGAACGTTCGTTCGAAGTGGTCGACACGGGCGGGATCGTGCCGGACGACAAGGCCGCCATTCCGCGCGAAATTCTTCGCCAGGCGCAAGTCGCTATTGAGGGCGCGTCACAGCTGCTGCTGGTCGTGGATGTGCGAGCAGGCTTGACGCCGCTGGATAGTGAGCTGGCGCGCCTGCTGAGGCGCACAGGGAAGCCTCTGGCGATACTTGCGAACAAAGTAGACACGCAGATGCAGGAATCGCTCGCGGCGCCGTTTTACGGGCTTTCGAACGATGTGTTTCCCGTGTCGGCGGAGCACGGCTATGGTTTTGACGCGCTGCTCGAAGCGATCACGGAGCGTCTCGGCGCTGCCGGGCCCGAGCAGGAAGAAACGCCTGCCCCCGAAAAGGAAGACAAGCAAGTGAATGTGGCGATCATTGGGCGTCCCAACGTCGGGAAATCGACGATGCTCAATCGCCTCTCGGGTGTGGATCGGGCCATTGTTTCGGATATTCCCGGGACGACGCGCGACGCCGTGGACACGGTGGTGCAGCACGGAGAGCGCACGTACCGCTTCGTGGACACGGCCGGGATTCGCCGCAAGGGCAAGACGAATCTTGTGGCCGAAAAAATGAGCGTGATGATGGCGCGGCGGCACTTGGAACAAGCCGACGTCGCGCTGTTGATTGTGGACGCGAGCCTGGGAGTGACGGCGAACGACGCCAACATCGCGGGCTACGCGGAAGAGTCCGGCCGCTCGGTAATCATTGTGATGAACAAGTGGGACCTGGCGCTCGAAGCGGCGGCAGAGAAGGCCGCGCGCGAACTGGAGCATCAAGAGACGAAACCGCACGTCGTGGAGTCTTCCTACCGTCAGACAGCAAGAAAAGCCCGGGGCGGTAAGCATACTTCGGTGGTGCGGAAGAAGGCGGTGACGGGAAGAGTCGATCCCGCGCAACTTATCGAAGACTATGAAAAAATCGTGCGCACACGATTTAAATTTCTCGATTACGCGCCGATCGTGTTTGTCTCCGCGAAGACCGGGGAGCGCACCGAAAAATTATTCGACCTGATTGACCGCGTCGCGGACGCGCGGCGCAGGCGCATCTCGACCGGCGAGCTGAATCGCTGGGTTGCGGAAGTCGATCTCGACCGCGGAACTTCGCCCGCCGCGCGCCGCGTGAAGATCTACTACGTGACGCAGGCGGGTGTTTCGCCGCCGACATTTATTTTATTCACCAATCAATCCAAGCGCCTGCATTTCAGCTACGAGCGGTTCCTCGAAAATCTGCTGCGCAAGAGTTTCGATTTTATCGGCACGCCCATTCGATTCCTGCAGCGCCTGAAGGAAAAGCGCGAGCGGGGATCGCGCCCGTCCAGCCGGACGAGGACGGCGACGTAGGGCGTTGAGATCCACCTGAAACAGAAGACGCTTCAGTAATTGTGGAAAAAGTCAGTTCGGAGCAGGTTTTAGTAGCACAGCCACTCCTGGCTGTGTGGGTTTGCAGGCTGCCGCGTTTTCGAGCACGTAAATTATTCTGGCCATTTCGATCGCCAAAACCGCACAGGTCCGCCGCGGCGGATGCCTGTGCTACTGGGACATTGACACCTGCCAGAAACGGATTAGGATTAGGGCCTGAGCGGGGCGAGGTTCAAAAACGATGGAAGGAATCCAAGGGAACGGACATTCCGAATCGGCCATTCCGGACAAGAGCTTATTCCGGATCGGCGAAGTCAGCCGCGTGACGGCCACGAAGCCGTTTGTGCTGCGGTATTGGGAGACGGAGTTCCCGATGCTCCAGCCGGTCAAGAGCCCGAAGGGGCACCGGCTGTATCGCCGCGAGGACATCGACACTGTCTTCACGATCAAGCGCCTCTTGTACGACGAAGGCTTTACCATCGCGGGCGCGCGGCGCCACCTGCGCGACCAGGCGCCTGGGGAAAACGGCGCAAACGGCGGTGCAACCGCCGCGGAAGCCACGGGGCATGGCGAAGAATCCGCGCCGCAAGCGATGTCGCCGCCACTTGCCTCGCTCAACCGCAAGACCCTGCTCGACCTGCGCGACTCGCTTCGCTCCTTATTGACGGTCCTCGAATCCGAGTGATACGCTGGCAGTGTTGTAGCCCGCGTCTTTAGGCGCGGGGACTCTCCATGAAATAGGCTAAGAACTCCGCCTCTTCATAGGCGGGCTACAACAAGCATGTTGCAGCGCGGCCGGTCGGGACGTAGCGCAGCCTGGTAGCGCGCACGCTTGGGGTGCGTGAGGTCGCTGGTTCAAATCCAGTCGTCCCGACCATTTCTTCCTCCTTCTCGCCCCTTTCAGTCACGCCGTACACACGTCTCATCTCAGGAAACCACTCCTTCTCCGTAGCTTGTTGGTGGATCATAGTTGTTGGTAAAATGTGTGCGTAGGATGAGATGCAGATCGTTTTGTCGGCATTACACAGATCGGGTTGCCGACTTCTTTTCCTCGCGCGCAGAGAAAGGCCTCCGAGAGCATTCCCGAGCCTGCAAGGAATTGGTTAGGCCGCGAGTAGGACGGGCTTCAGCCTGTCTGCTGTTTCGAGCTAGCGAAAATGAAAACCAGACAGGCTGAAGCCTGTCCTACTTAAATGTATGGCGCACATTCTGATTACGAACGACGACGGGATCCAAGCGGAAGGCTTGCGCGCGCTGGTCCAGGCGGTCGAAGGCCTGGGGACGATCAGCGTTGTGGCGCCTAGCCATGAGCGCAGCGCGTCCGCGCAGTCGCTGACGCTGCGGCAGCCGATCTTCTGGGAGCAGGTAGCGGAGCGCGAATGGGCGGTCGAGGGCACGCCCGCGGACTCGGTGATTCTGGCGCTGAATAAATTGCTGCCGAACCGGCCGGACCTGGTGATTTCCGGAATCAATCGCGGCGGAAATTTGGGCGAAAACATTTTCTATTCCGGGACGGTGGGCGCGGCGATGGAAGCGGCGATCAATCACATCCCGGCGATGGCCATTTCGGTGTCGCATAAGGGCAGGGGATTCCGCTTCGAGCAGGCCGCGAAATTATCGCGGGAACTGGCGCAATTGGCGCTGGCCGAGGGCATGCCGCAAGGCGTTCTTCTCAATGTGAACGTGCCGCTGATGTGGAACGGCAACGTGCGCGTCACGCGCCAATCCAAGAAAGTCACGCGCAACGTGTTGCAGGAAGGCACCGACCCGCGCGGGCGCAGCTTCTACTGGCTCCTCGAACAGGAGCACATCGAAGGGATCGATCCGAAAAGCGATTACGCAGCCATCTTCGAAGGCGCGGCTTCCATTACACCCCTCCATCTCGACCGCACGCACGATACCTCGCTCGATCATCTGTCCGAGTGGGCTGCCAAACTGGAATCGGGCGCAGAGAATGCGGAACCGGTTCCCGTGGCCCGCCCCAACCAGAAGTAGCTTCCGCAATGACCACAAAACGCCAGGCGCAAATCGGATCCCTTCTTAGACCGACATAAGCGTGACCTTTTCGCTGGCCTTTGTCAGTTCCACATAGCTGCTTTTGTTCCGCGTCGAATGCGGCCTTCATCGCTTCAATCTTGGCAGTTGGACTAAAGGCATATCGCGGTTGGGACGATAGTATGACCGTCATGGTGTCCCGGTTTGGGCGCGCGATTCGCCAACTGCGCCCCTGCCTAAAATAAAGGAACCTGAATGAACCAGCGGATCCTTGTAGTGGATGATGATCCTCAGTATCGCGATCTCCTCAAGACCTGGCTTGAATCCGAGGGCCGTGAAGCAATCCTTGCGGAGACTCTGGAAGAGGGTTTCGTGGGAATTGCAACGGAGCCCCTCCCGGACGTCGTTCTCCTGGATATTCACCTGGGGAATAAGAGTGGCCTGACGCTCGTTCACTGGGCACGCAAGCAAAGGCATCTCGCTCACCTGCCGATTGCAGCTGTGACAGGGCTCGGTTCCTTCAAGGAGCTGAAGAGCATCCAGGAAGCAGGCTGCGATACCTGCTTTACCAAGCCGATTGATTTCAGGGCATTGCGCGAATACCTGGCCGGTTTGGAAGTCCATTCAATAGGCTAACACCGGCGTAGGTTGGGGCAATCGAATCTCCCCGGCAGAAGGACCAATTTTTTTCTGGCCCAAGACCCCAGGCAGGCTCCATGATTCTCCTGTGAAGCCTCCAACCGATCATTCCGCGTCGGCGTTTCCCTCCGAGGTCGATTTCGGCCGCGACATTTGCGGCGACCTGCAGGCTGCGGAATCGCGCGAGTGGCTAGTGACCAACGGCATGGGCGGCTACGCGCTCGGCACGATTGCCGGACACCAGACGCGTTGCTACCACGGACTGCTGGTCGCCGCGCTCCAACCGCCTCTCGGCCGCACTCTCCTCGTCGCAAAGCTTGATGAAACGGCGCGGTATGCCTCCCAGGAGTTTGCTCTTTTCGCGAATCGCTGGGCAGACGGGACGGTTGCTCCAGAAGGTTACCGCAACATCGAGCGATTTCATTTGGAAGGGACGACACCGGTTTGGACTTTTGCTCTGGCCGATGCGCTGCTTGAAAAGCGGATCTTCATGCAATCCGGAGCGAATACCACGTACGTCCTCTACCGCCTCGTGCGCGCCAGTTCTCCCGTCGAATTGTCAATCAGAGCGCTGGCGGACTATGGAGATGAGCACTGCGTGACGGTCGGAAGGACCCGGCCCATGGAGGTTACGCCGGTCGAGCGCGGGCTGAAGGTTGTGGCCGTCGAAGGCGCGACGCCGTTTTTCGTATTGAGCGACTCGGCAACGGCGCTGCCCGCCAAGGACTGGTACCGCAATTTCGATCTCGCTGCCGAGCGGGCGCGCGGGCTTCCAGACCGCACCGACCACTTTTTCGCCGGGGAATTCCGGGCGACAATTGCGCCGGGAGGGTCGCTCACAATGGTCGCGAGCACGGCGGCGACGCCTTCTCTCAACGGCGAGGCCGCCTTTGTGAAGCGCCAGTTTGAAACGGGCGCGCTGCTCGACCGGTTCTTTGCAGCGAACAACGGAAATGCGCAGGCGCCTCCGCCGGCGATCCAGCAACTTGTGCTCGCGGCAGATCAGTTTATTGCGGCGCGGCCGCTCGATGGCGCGGCCGATGCGAAGACGATCCTGGCCGGATATCCCTGGTTCAGCGACTGGGGGCGCGACACCATGATTGCGCTGCCGGGATTGTGTCTCGCGACCGGGCGCCCATGGCTGGCGCGCAACATCTTGCGAACATTCTCCCGCTTCGTGAGCGAAGGGATGCTGCCCAATCAATTTCCACGCGCCGGTGCAGCCCCTGTCTACAACACGGTGGATGCCACGCTGTGGTACTTCGAGGCCGTGCGCCAATATTTCGAGGCGACCAGCGACATCGGCCTGCTGAACGAATTGTATCCTGTGCTCGACAGCATCATTGATGCACATGTGCGCGGCACGCGCTACCACATCCACGTCGATCCGGCGGACGGATTACTCTACGCCGGTGAACCGGGCGTGCAACTTACCTGGATGGATGCGAAGGTCGGCGAGCGCGTCGTGACACCCCGCATTGGAAAACCCGTCGAAGTGAATGCGCTGTGGCTCAATGCTGCGGCGTCGATGGCGCGATTCGCGCGAGCCCAGGGCCGGAATGCCGCGCGATACGAAAGTCTCGCGCAGAGCTGTCGAACAGGCTTCGCGAAATATTGGAATTCTGAAAAGCGATTTTGCTTCGATGTGATCGACGCCCCCGGAAGCCCCAATGGCAAAGATGCCACGCTGCGGCCCAATCAGATTCTTGCGGTCTCGCTGCCGGAAACCGCTCTCACTCCGGAGCAGCAGCGAGCCGTTGTGGATGTGTGCGCGCGCGAACTTCTAACTTCGTTCGGACTGCACAGCCTCGCGCGGAATGAAGCGGATTACCGAGGGCGCTACGCCGGAAGCCCGGAGGAGCGCGACGCGGCTTACCATCAGGGAACGGCGTGGGGATGGCTTCTCGGTCCATTCGCGCTGGCTCACTTACACGTATACCAAAATGCGGACGAAGCGATGTCTTTTCTGGAACCGATGTTCGGCCACATCAAGGCCGCCGGGCTTGGCACGGCCAGCGAAATTTTCGACGGTGATCCGCCGTTCACGCCAAACGGCTGCATTGCGCAAGCGTGGACGGTCGGAGAAACTTTGCGGGCGTGGCGCACAATCACCGCAGCGCGAGGAAAGGAAGATGCAACGCGCAGCGCGATTGCCGGCTAGGATTCGCTCAGGAACGTAAGTTCTGAGATAGATCGTGGGAAGACAGGCTTTGCGTGGCGCAGGCTTCCAGCCTGTGGATTTTGGTGCTTGCAAGGACCAACTGCCAGAGGCTGGAAGCCTGCGCCACAACGCGAGCTGCTACCTTCGATAACCGCCAAATCTGCCGTAGCCTCCGTAATATCCAAACCCGAAAAAGGGTACTGGATAATAAGCAAATGGATAGGGGTAGGCAAACGCGTACGGATACGTATAGGGGTAAGGATAGTAAGGCGGAGGCGGCGGACCCGGCCTCGCCATGCGCGGGCGGCTTTGAGGAGAGCGCGAATCGTAATCGGACTGCGTCACGGGTTGAAACGCAAATTGACTATTCTCTGTCGAGATCGTCACGGGCGCCTGCAAGCGGAAGGAAAGAACTGTTTCAGGAGAAATCACGGTCGGTCTGCCCGGCGTGGACATCACGCCGATAATTCCGGCGGTTGCGCCGACTCCCGCGCCGATTGCAGCGCCGGTGCCACGGCCTGCAATGGCCCCGATCACGGCGCCAACGACAGTGGTCGTACCAACTACGGCCGCGTCCCTGTCATGGGAAGTGCCGGCCGAAGTCTGGAACAGTTGCGTCTGCAGAGGCAGTTGCTGGCCGTCGACCAGGGTCAGCTCCGGCAAATCAACTCCCAACTGCGACGCTCCGCCGCCGTGCCCACCCTTATTCACGAGAGAGACGCGTCCCGTTTGCGCCTGC
>DATNIO010000212.1:0-44823 GCA_035604385.1 Verrucomicrobiia bacterium
AGGCGCGGCAGGCGCGGCTTCCGCATCCGATTCCAAGGATTCGGGGCGAGCCGCATCCTCTCCAGTGACGGCGTCCTCCAATAGATCTTCCGGGATCCACCTCGCCATACGCGCGAGGAGAGGTCCGACGGTGGAACGCATTTCGTCGTCGCTCGTCCACTGCCGGTGCAGGAATTTCCGCAGGGCATCGACCGTCTGCAGACATGCGTCCGTGATTTCCGCGCTGGAATGCAAAGCTCCATCGCGCAGCAGACCGATCAAGTCTTCCAACCGGTGCGCCACCGCGCCCAAACGGCGGAGGCCCACCTGCGCCGCCGATCCTTTGATCGTGTGGACGGAACGGAAAAGCCGGTGAATTTCTTCTGGGTCCTGATTGGATTCGAGACCGAGCAAGCACTGTGTGGCGATTTGCAGATGCTCTTCCGCCTCGGGGATAAAAAAGTCCAACACTTCCCGGGGAACATCGTCATCTTCCGGCAAATCGTCCGCCAGGTTGCCTTCGGACAGAGGCTTGGAATCCCGCGCCTCAGCCGGTTGGCCGGAGGAAAGCTCCCCTTCAAACTCGGATGGGGAAGTTGACACGACTCCGAAAGCGAATGCGTAGCGGTGCTTGAACGCCGCAATGTCTTCGGCGGTTTCCTTGCCGTCCGAACTGATTTGCAGCAGGTCAAATTCGAGAACGGAGATCGCGTCCGCGAGGAACTCGGTGAGAGGGCCGTATGTGTCAGGACTCAGTTGCGCTTTGCAGGCGTATTGAAAAATGTGCGCCAGCCTGCCGGCGATGTCGGCGAAAAGCGGATAACCCCAGCGGGTTGCGGATTCGGACAGTTCATGCGCGGCGTCGTAAAGCCGGACGAGATCGTCGCTCGCGGACTGAGGTTCGACCGGCAGAGCGGCGTATTCCCGCAAATACTGCAGGCGCTCGGAAGCGTCCTGCAGAAATTGCTCGAGCGAATTGGAATCGTGGGGCGTCATGACCCGTTCCCCAATGCCGCTGGTTTCAGTTCGGTCTTCGAAGCGGACGGCCTGACGTAGTACTGGCAATCTCCGTGCACCGCCGTCTCGAACTTTACCGGAGCGGTTTTCATGGATTCCGAATGGCCGAGAAAGAAAAGACCGCCGGGTTCGAGCGTGTCATAAAACCGCTGGAGCAGTTCGTTCCTGCGCTCTTCGGAAAAATACATCAGGACGTTCATGCAGAAGATGCAGTCCATGCGGCCCACGTAAACGGACCGCGCCAAATTCATCTGCACAAACGAAATCATTTTGCGGAGGCGCGGCTTCACTTCCCAGGAATCCCCTATTTTCTTGAAGTGCGTCTGCAATTGCAGCGGAGTGACGCTTGCGAGGCTCCGGCCCGCGTAGACGCCGCGTTCCGCAAGCTGGAGGGCGTCGCGGCTGATGTCGGTCGCCAGGATTTCAATTTGCCACGCGTCGGGAAAAGGCAAAGTGTCCGACAGAGTGATGGCGATGGAATAGGCTTCTTCGCCCGTCGAGCAGCCCGCGCTCCAAATTCTCAACACGCGCGGGTTGCGCCACATGTTGCGGGCCTGGACCTCGGGCAGAACCACGCGCTCGAGCGCCTGGAAAATATCCGGATAACGAAAGAAGGAAGTTTCCTGCGTCAGCAGGCTTCCGAGGAAACGGTCATATTCGACGTTGGAGTTGCGGATCCGGCGAAGGAGCGTTGCGGCGTTTTGTTCGCCGCTGGCGCGCAGGTATTCGTTCACGCGCGGGGCGAAGAACCGCTCGCGCGAGGCGTCGAAGAATATAGCCGACCGCTCTTCAATCAGCGTGCGAAGCTCGTCGAGCTCCGAAGCAGTGACGGCAGCCGGTAGCGTGGATGATTTGTCCATGCGGGTTCCAGGGATCCTCAGACCGGCCCCTCCGGGCCGGTATCCGATGGGTTACCGCCTCGCCTCGACGGCGACGGGCTCGCGCCGAGCCGTAGCGGGCGCGCCGTTGGACCGGAATTGGGACAGTGCATCGACGAGTTGCTCGGAAAGCTTGACCAGCGTGCCTACCGTGCCGGCCGCTTGCCGTGCGCTCTGCGAAGTCTGCCGCGTGATCCCGGAGATGATTTGCATGGCGTTGGCGACACCTTCCGTGCCGCGCACCTGTTGTTTGGAAGCGAGTGAGATTTCCTGGACGAGTTCCGCCGATTGCCGGACGACGCTCGAGATGGCTTCCAGCGCTTTTCCGGCTTGATCCGCCAGGCCCGCGCCGACTTCCACTTCTTTCGTGCCTTCCTCCATGACGACCACGGCTTCGTTCGTCTCGGCCTGAATCGCTTTGATGAGGGCCGCGATATCCTTCGTGGCTGTGCGGGAGTGCTCGGCGAGTTTGCGGACTTCGTCGGCGACGACGGCGAACCCGCGGCCGGCTTCTCCGGCGCGAGCGGCTTCGATGGCGGCGTTGAGAGCGAGCAAGTTGGTCTGCTCGGTGATGTCGTTGATGACGTTGATGATTTCGGAGATTTCCAGGGAGCGATCGCCGAGCGACTTGATCTTCCGGGCGGTGGCCTGCACGGAAGAACGGATGCGCTGCATTCCGTCGAGCGTGTCGCGCACGGCGCGGTTGCCCTGCTCGGCGGCATCGAGAGCGCGGCGCGCGGCTTCGGCGCTGGCTTCGGCGTTGTTGGACACTTGTTTCATGGAAACCGTCAGCTCTTCGACGGCCGAGGACGTGTTGGTGATTTCCTGATCCTGCTGGCCGGTGCCCGTGTTCATCTCGTCCGTGGCGACGAGAATGCGGTTGGCGTTGGTGGAAACTTCGACGGCCGCGTTGCGCACTCGGTCGAGAACCGTCGTGAAATTGTCCAACATAAAATTAATGGAATCGGCGACGTTGCCGAGCGCGTCGTTGGTGACCTTCCCGCGCAGCGTCAGGTCGCCCCGCGCCACCTGATTGATGAGGTTCAGCAGGTCCGTGATGCTCTTCTGTAGAAGTTCCTGCGCCTCCTGGTTCCCGTAGGCCTTGGCAACGCGCGTGGCCGTCCGGTTCAGATTTTCCGCGATCACGCTGAACTCATCCTCGACGGGCACTTCCGCCTTGGCGCGCGAATCGCCTGCCGCGAACCGCTCGGAGAAGGTGGAAAGCGCCCCGATGGGAACGAGCACGCGCCGCGGCAGCGTCATCAGGAGAACGAGCGAGGTAAATACCGCGATGCCCGCGGCAATCAAAAATTCCATGCCGGCGCTGCCCGAGGTTCCGCCCTGGAAAACCGAGGCGCCCCCTGAATGCACGCCGGCCTCATAGGCCAGCCCCAACACGCCGAATAGCGCGACGCTCGTCCATATGACGAGCATCCAGATTGTCGAACTCAACCGGGTCTTCATGACTTCAAAACCTCCCTCATCTCGCTTTCGCAGCGCCCTACTTTTCAGCAATCCCTACGTGGCCCGAAAATCGCCCGAATTAAATGACGGGCACGGAAAAAACTTGAATCAACTGGCGCAGGTCGAGGACCAGGGCCAGACGCTCTTCGTGACGCAGCATGGCGCGGCAGTGCGGCATGTCCGGCGGCGCGTGGTCCAGGAGCGATTCCGAATTCGCCGGGAAAGTGCCGATCACTTCGTCCGCGGCGATCCCGACGTGCATGTCTTCGCTCTGGTCATCGCCCGCCAGCACGGCGACGATGATGCTGCGCGGCAGCAGGCCCGGCCTGCGGCCTTCGGTGACCGCGATATCCACGGCGGGAATAATCGTGCCGCGCAAATTGAAAACGCCCATCAGGAACGGCGGCCCGAGCGGCACGCGCGTCACCAGCGGCCAGTCCACCACTTCTTCCACTTCGAGCACGGGAAGACAAAACCGCTCGCGCCCGGCGCGAAAAACGCAAAATTGCCGGGAAGGCAGCGCTTGCTGGCCCGAGCCAGAAATCTCCGCCAGCTCATCGGACTGCATGTCCGAAGGGAGAGGATTCAAGTATGTTTCGTCCGGCATCAGGCAAACCGCCTTACTTCACGCATGAGATCGACCGGCGCAAACGGCTTCACAACGTATCCGTTGGCGCCCTGCTGCTCTGCCCAGAAGCGGTCACTCGCCGTCGATTTTCCACTGACGACGATGATCGGAATGCTCTTATACGCCTGCGAATTCTTAAGCGACCGGCAGACTTGGAAGCCATCGCGCTCCGGCATGACGACGTCCAGCAGGATGAGGCTGGGGCCCTCGGAATCGATCGTCTGTTCGATCTTTGAAGGATCGCTGATGCCGACGGCGAGATACCCTTCCTTCTCCAGGACGGACGAAATCATCCGCACCATTCCTATGGAGTCATCGACAATCAGAATCTTCTTCACCGACTAGGCCTCACTTCAAAGTGCCCCAGCAAGAGAAAGCAAGTGCAGCGCCACTCGTCAAAATGAGTTTCTCAATCCGATAATGAGTCTAACCAACTGAAACCGGGACCTTTAGTGACTATCGGGCGCCGGTCACGTCTTGGAGGATTCGGCCATCCTCATCTCCGGCGTCTCAAGGTGAGATTTTCCCTCGCTCAACTCCATCTCATTCTCAATCGAAGAGAGCCGCTGGACAATTTCGTTCAACCGCAGCGCCATGGTGTGAATGGTTCGCACGTTTTCACGGCAATGATCCGGCAAAGGCTCCTCGGAGAGCAGAATCAGGTCGGCGTTGCCGAGAAGAGACGTGAGCGCATTGACCATCCCGGGACGAGCTTCCAACAAGGATTTTCCGAGAATGCCAAAGCGCCTTTGCGAGAGATTTGTGATTTCCGATTCGCGCGCGCGCGTCTCCGCCGCTTTCCGGCGCAATATTTCGCCCGCCAGAGAAAACAAGATCTTGGTCCATCCGGGACATTCCGGAAGCAGGAGCCAGTCGCCGTGGGCGGCGCGAACCATCTCCAAACTTTGCTGGTCGCCAACCGCGCACACCACGGATTCAGGATGCACGGCCGGACCCGCAGGAAGTGTTTTGGCCTCGCGTAAGGGTCCCACAACAACGATTTCGTAGCCGGTGGAACTGGCCTGCCGGCTGACACCCGAGGAGACAGCGGTAATGGTGGGAGAATCCTTCTCCGCTCGCCAGCGGGCCGTCAAGGACCGCACGAATTCAGAATCATCGGAAACGATCAGGATTTGTCCGGGAGTCATCGCTTTTCTTGTTTCAGCTCATTTCCCTTTTGGAGTTGATCTGCTTCTTCCACCAGGGAGAGCAGCCGTTTGAGACTGATGCCGAGGTTGACAGCGCCGTCCGTCTTTTGGGTTCGCTTGAGCTGGTCCACGCGTTCCTGAAATCGCGGAATTTCGCCGCGCGCATGGGCTACCGCCTGGTGCAATCCTTTAAAATCCATGAGTCGTTTTCTTCGCTCGATGGAAGTGGACAGCAAGGCGCGCGCCACGATGAGCCGCCGCAATTCCTCGGAATCCTGCCCCGAATCGCTGATGAAAGCCGCCACTTCCCACGCGGAGAGCAATATCCGCGTGTTTTCCACCGTCACGGTGGTCATGGAGCGGCCTCGCACCGGCGGTGTGGCGATCAATTGTTCCCAGATTTTTTCTTCCAGATTCTCGACGTCGGCCACGCCGATGTTGGGAAGTGCCTGGTCCGAGGACGGAGGCGCTTCTGCCGCGGCAGGACTCGGCCGCGAGGCCGGCTCCGCAGGGCGCTGAGACGTTGCGGATGGTGGGGGAACCGAAGGAACTGCCGGAGACGAAACTGGTTTCGCTCCCTCGCCGGATTTGCTAGTGCGCATCGCCTCGGCGGCAGCCAGCACCTCCCGGGTAATTTTCTGTGTGGCAATCAAGGAGGCTGGTGTTTCAGGAGCCGCGGAAGGGTTGAGAGCTTCCTCCAGATCTTCGCGCAGGCACATCAATTGTTCATACGGTTGATAAGCTGAATCCTGGCTGTAATCGGTCTGGAAGGGAGGCTTCCAGTGCTGATGAAACTGGCGCAGTTTGGAGATTTGTTCCTTGGAGGAAAGGCCCGCTCTCCGGCAATCGACGAACTTGAGGCCTCGCTTTTCGAGTTGAGTCAGAGCCGCGCCGATCGCCCGCAGATCGGCATGCAGCCACTGGATAAAAGTACGGCGAAGCAGGAAATTGAACCGGCAGATGGCAACGAGGGAGGAGGCGTCATAGAAGTTTTCCGCGAGCGCCACTTTCACCTGCTTCCCCTGCTCCAGTAAGCCTTGTTCCATGAGGTCGCGCAGTCTATGGCACTGTTGCGCCGTTTCCAGGATGCGATCGAGCGGTTTGCAAACATCGTCGGAGCCGGGTTCCACTTCCCCCAGGACGGGCTGAAGGATTTTCGCGACGTCGGAGATCTCGATGCGCCCGGCAATCAGATCCTGCGGAGCGCAAAGAACGAAGTACTGGACGACGAGCAAATCAATCTTATCCCGGTCGGACGGTAGTTTTTCCGGCTTACTTAGATGGCGCTGCAGAAAAAGGCGCAGGCCGTCTTCCCGCGCTACGGCAGGTGCGACGAGGAAATGCCGAAGGTGCACAGCTTGTACTTCCTGATCCACCTGATCGAGCCAGAGAAGGTCGCGCTCCCGGGACTTCTTGTCGGCCCACGAACCGGAATTTGCCCCCAAAGAATAGGGCCCGCCGATGAGTTCGAGCTGGCGCGCCAACGCTTCATAGATCGGATACAGGCGGCTGAATTCCTCCCAGGTTTGGGGCACGACGGATGGAATTGCGCCCGGCTTACGAGTGCGGCTCCGGTCTGTAGTGAGCGAGTTCACTTTTATCCTTGAATGACCCAATGCCGGACTTCGGCTGCGAATCGGGCCGCAATTGCCTTGTGGCCCGCGCCGTCACGTATCGCCACAACGACCGCGTCTGTTCCCAAGGACCTGTCGGAATTCTCAAGATGAAGCTTGTCCGCCAATTCCAGCGGAAGACGCGATTCAAAGAAAACCATCATGGAAGTGCCGAATTCGATGACGGTGCTCTCTTCCAGGAGATGGCCCTTCCCTCGCGACACGCTCACCAAAATCGAAATGCGCAGCGGAGTGGCGTTCGGGAACAGGTCCGCCAGGCTGCGTAACGCGGATTCAGTGTGAGACGGGGCCGTGAGATTTGCAGTCTGGCGCATGATTCCGACTAGGGCTGAGCGGCGATGAGAAAATCCTGGTAACACATTCTCGATCGCCAGCGCAAAAGCGTCCTCAGGAGGTACTGCAAGAGAACGACCAAAGGCGGAGAGAATCTGCAGCTCGCTAAGGGGTGTGTTTTCTTGGAGTTCGCTCCGGAGGGGCGAGGAGGTTTTATAGTGAATCTCAGATTGCGACCCTTTGTCTCACTCGGAAAGAGCGGCAGGGGGTTTTCACCAATTTCGCTAGACTAAAATCTTCTCGCCACGCTGAGTGGCGGAAATTTGGTAGCGTTTGAGTTTGCGGTAAAGGGTCGCGCGGCTGATTCCCAACAATTCGCCGGCTTTTGTTTTGTCTCCACCCACCTTTTCAAACACGCGCTGGATGGTCAATCGTTCGAGTTCATCGAGCGCGACCGTGGAAGCTGCATCATCTACCTCGGGCATGGCTGATTCCGTCTTGCTCGTGCCGCTGCCGTGGAGCAACGCGGGGGACAGGTCGCTCTCGTCAATGGTTTTGCGGTCGCCGAGCGTCACCGCGCGGCAGAGGCAGTTCTCCAGCTCGCGGACGTTCCCCGGCCACTCGTAGCGCATGAGCAGCTTCATGGCGGCGGCCGTAAACTTTATGTTTTCTCCTTCGGCCAGGCGATCCAGAAAATATTGCGCCAGCATGGGAATATCCGAGCGGCGCTCGCGCAAGGGCGGGAGCGTGATCGAAACCACATTCAGCCGGAAAAAAAGGTCCTTGCGAAATGTGCCCTCATTGATCGCCGATTCCAAATCGCGGTTTGTGGCGGCAACCACGCGCACCTGCACGTGGATATTTTCATTGCTTCCCACGGGCCGCACTTCTTTCTCCTGTAAGACGCGCAACAGCTTGGCCTGCAATTCCAGAGGGAGTTCGCCGATTTCATCCAGAAAAATCGTGCCTCCGTCGGCCGCCTGAAACAAACCGATCTTGGATTTAGCCGCTCCCGTAAAGGCGCCTTTCGCGTAACCGAAAAGATCGCTCTCCATCAGCGTCGGGACGAGGGCGCCGCAATCGACGGCTACGAAAGGCCGCTTCGCAAACGTCCCCCGATAATGGATGGCGCGCGCAACCAATTCTTTTCCCGTTCCACTTTCACCGCAGATCAACACGGGAGTCCACGTGTCTTTCAGGCGGCTGATCATCCGCAAAATCTCGCGAATCTTGGCCGAGTCGCCGATGATCCCGTCGAGTTCCTGGTCCGTCTCGACGCGTTCCCGAAGGACCCGGTTCTCCTGCACCAGCCGGATTTTTTCTTCCATCCGGCGAAGCAGCATGCGGAGTTCCTCGACGCGGAACGGCTTCTGGATGTAGTCGTACGCGCCCAATTTCATGGCTTCGACGGCGGATTCGATGGAACCGTGCCCCGTCATGATGACGACTTCGGTCGCCGGCAGGCGCGCCTTGATCTGGCGAAGCAGATCGGCGCCGGACAGGTTCGGCAGGCGCAGGTCCGCGATGACGATGTCGGGCGGGACCGCGGGAGTTTGAGCCAGGGCGGCTTCGGCGCTCTCGGCTTCCGAACAGAGATACTCGAGCGAGCTGCCCACGGTCATGCACAGGCGGCGAATGCTTTGCTCGTCGTCGACGACGAGAAGCCGAATCCGCGAATCTTCCCTAGTCACCAATGTGCTCCTTGAACAAAAATGAGTCGCCTTGCGAATCTAGCCGCGAAGCGAATGGAAACCAAATTCCTACGTCCGTCGGCGTGCCCTACGAGCTGATGGCGGCAGCCGGAAGACGGATCAGAAACGTGCACCCTTCCGCATTGGCGTTGTTGCGGCACAAAATTTCGCCGTCGTGCGCCTGGATGATTCCGTAGCAGATGCTGAGACCCAGGCCGGTTCCCTTTCCGACGGGCTTGGTCGTAAAGAACGGCTCAAAAATGCGGTCTGGATTTGAAATCCCCGGCCCATTATCGCGAAAATGAATCTCCACATTTTCCGCGCAGGCGATGGTCTCGACTTCAATTCGGCCGGGCCGCCCGCTCTGCTCGATGGCGTCAAAAGCGTTATTGAGAATATTTAGAAAAACCTGCTCGAGCTGGTGCGGATCAGCCACCACGACGGGAAGATTCTCGGCCAGGCGCTCCAGAATTTCGACATTGTGGTTCGACAATCCGTAGGACCGCAGCTTGAGAGTCTGCCGGAGCACCGCGTTCATTTGAACGAGCTCTCGTTGCGGGGGCATCTCCCTTGCGAAGCGCAGCATATTCTGAACGATCAGACGAGTGCGCTCCGCTTCTTGCAAAATGATGCCCAGATTTTCCCGCGCGAATTCCGGCAGTTCGGGGTTTTCCAGTAAAAGGTCGGTGAATCCGACGATGCCTGAAAGCGGGTTGTTCACTTCATGCGCCACGCCGGACACCAGTTGACCGAGCGCGGCCATCTTCTCGGCGTGCGCGAGCTTCGCTTGCAAGAGAGAGGCTTCGGTAACGTCGGTCATGACGACCACGGCGCTGCTCGCGTCCCCGCTCTTCTCCCGCATCGAACTGAGATGCACGACGAATCGCGTCATGCTTCCTTCCCTCCGCAGGAAAGGAAGCTCCAGCCTTTGAACCGCGCCGGTATCCAGAACCGTCCGCAACGCTTCCTGAAAAATAGGCCTGTGTGAGGTGTGAATCAGGCGCGCGAGAGGCAGGCCCTGAAGCGCCTCCACCGAATAGCCGATCTCCGCGGCGCGGTGATTCACGTAGCCGATGCGTCCGGAAGCATCGAGCACGAGAATAATATTTTGCGTGTGATTCAGGATGCTCCAGTTGAAATCACGCTCGCGCCGAAGCGCCGCGCGCGAGTTTTTCTGATCGGTGATGTCCAGAATCAGCCCGCGATATTGCACGAGCGTTCCACTTGCGTCGCGAACCGCGCTGACATGAAGGAGGGCCTCGAGCGGGCGGCCATTTTGACTTCGCAATTCGGTTTCGCGGTTGCGCAGGATATCCGCATTCCGCAACTCCTCCAGCAGACGGCCACGGCCCGTTGGCGGCAGCAGATCTCCAAACAAATTTTTCGTGAGAAGTTCTTCACGGCTCGAACAGCCCAGCATTTGCACCAGCGCGTGATTTGCATCCACCATCCGCCCGTGCGGATCGCAAAAGAAAGCTCCCTCTTGAATGCTGTCGAAGAGATCCCGGTAGCGCCGTTCCGCTTCCAATTTTTCGCGAATATTGACGAGGACGTGGATCGTGTGCGCGTCCGCCCCTTCGTCCGGGGACATTTTCGTCGTGGATACCAGGAAGCTGCCGTCCGCCAGCAGTTCGACCGGTCCCTCGACGCCTCCCGGCTGATCCGAACAAAGTGGGCACAGCCCGGCGATTTCTTCCCGCTTGGTTCCAAGCACTTCGTGGATCGGGCGCCCGATCAGCCTGGACGGATGAACCCCCAGCCGCGCGGCGAGCGGACGGTTGATTCGAACAATATTCCCCTCAGGGTTGTGAACGACGATCGAGTCCGGAATCGCATCGATGACCCGGACCCACCGTTCCCGGGAACCATGCACTTGCTCAAACAGGCGCGCGTGTTCGAGCAAGCCGCCGAAACACATGCCGAGGAGCGTTAGCCGTTCCAAAAATTCTTCGGAAATCTCTGTTGCATCTTGCCACGCCGCGAGGGCCGCGCCGAGGAACTCTCCCTGGCTGAAAATCGGCACAGCAACCTCGGAGAATCCGCCACTGCCCTTTCCCCGATTGACTTCCTGCGACGAGGTTTGGCAAATGATCGCCTTCCGAATTTGTTGCGCTTGGGCGAGCAATTCGGCCGCTCTGGAGGAGAGGATTTCTCCGTGCGTTCCCCAAGTTGGCAGCCCCGCGGATTCCAGGATGCGCCAAGCCCCTTGAGCGGAAGTGAGGCAGCAGCACACCCCCCTAGCGCCAAAGAATTCGCGCACCGTCTGACAGAAAAGACGAAACAGCTCGTTCTGGCTCAAGGCACAGGATTCAGAAGTAAGGCGAGCCAGTAGCGTCTCAAATGACAAACGAGTAATGCTTGGCAGTTCGTGAATCGTTCTTGTGGCGCACACAGGGGTACGAATGCTCCGTTAACTTCCTTATCTTTTAAACGTTTATCAATTATGGGATTAACTTGAGTCAGGTCAATATTACTTCCGGGTTTTAAATTGAGACGGTTCCCTTGGCGGCAACAGGCATCGCAAAATGAGACGCCCTATCTACCGCCAGGGCGACGAGTGAGACATTCGACCAGTAGGCATAATAGGTATGCCCTATTCGTGAGCATTTCGTAAGTCCCTTACATGCATCAGGATGCGAGATTTCGAGCCCTCTTTCCCCACAGCCTTGCTGGGGCCGGCCAACTGGTAAGGTTCGTGCATAAGAAGGGGTGCTGGAAATTTTACTGAGGTGACATATGCCCCGCTCAAATCGAATTTGGTTACTCTTTGCGACAATCGCCTTCTCCGCTGCAGCCCTTACGCTTTTACCGGTCAAATCCCTCGCGCAGGACGCGCCCACCGGCGACGTCAAGGATCACGGTGGCCGAAAAGTGAAGACATCGGTCAAGCCGGTCTATCCAGATGTCGCCCGCCAGTTGCATATCACGGGCACGGTGCGGCTCGAAGCAACCGTGGCTCCGGACGGCAAGGTGCGCGACACGCGCGTGGTCGGGGGAAGCCCGATGCTGGCTCAAGAGGCTACCAACGCCGTGAAAAAATGGAAGTATGAAGAGGCCCCGAAAGAGACGGTTGAAGTCGTTGAAGTCGTCTACCAGTAATCCGCCATGCCGGCGCGACGTACTTGGGGAACGATAGAAGAAATTGAGAGGCGATTGCACATGACCATTGGCAGGAAGCTCTATACCGGCTTTGGCTCGATTCTGGGGATTCTCATCCTCCTGTTCGTGGTCAGCTTCACGGCGAGCCATATCGAACATTCGGCGAGAAATACCGCCGCCGAAGCGCTTCATAGCATTCAAAACATCGAAAGAGTTCGCTTCCAGGTGATGCAAGGCGGGCTGGACCTGCGCAACTACTTGCTCAGCGGCGATCCGCGCATGGAATCGGCAAAAGCAAACGATTCCAAGGTGTTAGGGTCCACGCTGCGTGAGGTGCGCGAAAAGACACACGACGACCAACTGCGCGATCTCTACTCCTCCATCGAAACGAATCAACAGAGCTGGGATGACGAATTCGCCACGCCCCTGATTGCGAAGCGCCATCAGGTTGACGCCGGCCAGACCACCGTTTCCGATCTCCAAATTGTCTACCTGCAACGCTCCACGAACAACTGGGTGGAAAAAAGCGTAACGGCGATGGACGAGGCCGAGCGCAGCATCCAGAAGGCGCTGGACAAATCGGAAGAATCGGCCAACGCCTCCGCAACTATCAGCACGATAGTTCTGTCGCTGGGCACGATCCTGGGGGCCCTCGTTGGGATCTTCGTTGCGTATCGCACGTCCTTGTCCATCACCCAGCCCCTTACGGAACTGATTGAGGTCACTCGCGAGATCGCAGAAACCGGCGATCTGGACCAGAACATCGATGTGCACAGAGACGACGAGATCGGCACACTGGCAAACCACTATCGCAACATGATGCTTCATCTCAAAGAAATGGCCAACGCTTCCTCCGCGATTGCCGAAGGACAATTAAATGTAACCGTCCGGCCGAGGTCTTCGCGCGACACCATGGCCAACGCCTTTTTGCGGATGATCACGGGACTCCGCGATCTGGCCACAAAAATACGGGACAGCGCTACGGGCGTCGCGACCGGATCGAGCCAGATGGCGGGCGCATCCAACGAATCCGCCAAGGTCAGCGTGGAAGCGGCCAGGGCCATCGATGAAGTCACCAGCACGATGCACGAAATGAGCATCAACGTGCAGAACGTGGTCAAGAGCACGCAGTTGCAGTCGTCCAGCGTCGCCGAGACTTCCGCTTCCATCGACCAGATGGTTGCCTCCATCCAGAGAGTCGCCGACACGGCGCGAACTCTTCTCGAGATTTGCCAGCGCTCGCGCGAAGAAGTCCACCGCGGCATCGAGACGATGGACAAGGCCACCACCGGGCTCACCCGCACCAGCTCCGCCATCCGCTCTTCGGCGGAAATTATCGATGTCCTAGGCCGGCGCGCGGATGAAATCGGAAAAATCATCGAGGTCATCGACGACCTCGCCGAACAGACCAACTTGCTGGCCCTTAATGCCGCCATCGAAGCCGCCAGGGCCGGCGAACACGGCCTCGGCTTCGCCGTTGTGGCCGAGGAAGTCCGGAAGCTGGCCGAAAAATCCACGCAATCCACGAAGGAAATTTCCGACCTGATTCAGGGAATTCAAAAAGAGGCGCGCGAGGCCGTCGAGAACATGGAAAAGAGCACGACCATGGTCCAGCAAGGCCTCGAACTCGGCAGCGAACTGAACGTGGCGCTGACCAAGATTTCCGACGTGGTTTCCGAAGTCTACAAATACGCGCAGCAAATCGGCGGCGCCACGAACGAACAGTCCGCGGGCTCGACTCAGATCGGCAAGGCTACCTCGCGGCTCACCGAAATCACGCAGGAAATCAATTCCACCATTGAAGAGCAGGCCTCGGGCGTGCAATCGGTGGTTCGCGCGATGGAAAAAATGCGCGAAGTGGTCCAGCAAGCCACCTCCAGTTCCTCACAACTGGCCGCCATGGCGACACACTCGTCGAAATTGTCCGGCAAGCTCATCGAGGTGGCGGACCTTTTCGTTCTCGAAGATCAAGGCTACTCGCGGCCCAAGGGAAAACCATCCAAGCGGCCTTCCCTCGAGGAAAATTCCAATTCGCCTGATTTGGAAACAGAACTGGCGCGGGTCTGAACCTTGAGCAGACCATTAGACAAGCAGTTGCAGGTTGTCGGTCTGCGGATCGGCCGCGAGACCCTGGGCCTGCCCATTTCCCTGGTCCGTGAGATTGTGCGCGTCCCCGAAATTACGCCGGTTCCGAACGCTCCCGATCACATCGAAGGCGTCATCAATCTGCGGGGCAAAATCATAGCCGTCGTCGACCTGAGCAAGCGTTTCGGCGAAGCCGCCATCGAACGCAACTCGAAAAGCCGGATCGTCGTCGTCGAGTTGGAAGAGCGGCTGGTGGGACTCCTGGTAAATTCCGCTTCCGAAGTGTTGAGGCTCTCGCCGTCGGAAATCGAGGCTCCGCAAAACGTTTTCCCCAATGAAGACATGAATTATGTGACGGGGGTCGGCAAGCTGCAGGACCGGCTGATTATTCTTCTTGACCTGAACCGGATTTTGCAGCGCGTTGAATTGCAGCGATTGAACGAAGTCGCGGAACTCGCCGGCGCGTCGATGGGCGCTGGACCTTCCCGGCTCCGTTAACGAGAGATTGGCATTCCGAGCGCCGGAGAATCATGTCCACACCTACCACACTCGAGCCCATTTCCTTGACCGATCCGGAGTTGAAGCTCCTGCAAACTCTGGTCTACCAGGAATGCGGCATGTTTTTTGACGAGCGCCGCATCCACTTTTTGCGCGACCGCGTGCAACGGCGGCTGAAAGTCTGCCAGGCGGATTCCTTCTACAGCT
Source organism: Verrucomicrobiia bacterium (assembly GCA_035604385.1). Lineage (GTDB taxonomy): Bacteria > Acidobacteriota > Terriglobia > Acidiferrales > UBA7541 > Palsa-360. The sequence goes on from DATNIO010000212.1 coordinate 14,602, forward strand.
ACTACCGGCTGCTGACCAGCCGTGAAGGCAAAGCCGAACTTACCGCGTTGCTGGAAAACCTGACCGTCAACGAAACAAGTTTCTTCCGAGCCAAGCCCCAGCTGGAACTTTTCCAGAAAACGATTCTCGAGCAGATCCTGAGCCGGAAACAGGCCAATCGCGATTGGAGTTTGCGCGTTTGGAGCGCGGGCTGCTCGACCGGGCAAGAACCCTACAGCCTCGCCATGCTGATCTGCGATGCCCTGGCCTACTACTATCTGCGCAATCCGTCGGCCTTCGAGATGCCGTCGCCCAAACCAATCGTTCCGCCGCCCTGGAAAGTGGAAGTTCTCGCCAGCGACATGAGCTATTCCGGCCTGCTGACCGCACAGCAAGGCATCTACAGCGATGCGCAATTGGAAACCGTGGACTACACCTCACGACTGCGCTATTTCGATAAGCTCGCGGACAAATATTCCGTCAAGCCGGCGCTGAAGAGCCTCATTCAATTTGACTTTCATAACCTGAAGACGGACTTCCTGCCGCGGCGCAACGACATTATTTTCTGCCGGAACGTGATGATCTATTTCGATGAGCCCGAGCAAAAGCGCCTGATCGAAAAGTTCTACCACTGCATGAATCCCGAGGGATATCTGTTCGTGGGGCACGCGGAAAGCCTCTTCGGATTGAGCTCGAAGTTTCGCATGATCCATTTGAACAATGCCACCGCGTACCAGCGGATCGAGGGGAACGGGTGAATTTTTTTTCCGATGAACGCGCGGCGGAACTTCGCGAACTCTTCTTTGAGAGCGCGCAGGACCAACTGCAGGAGCTGAACGAAGCGGGAATCCTCCTGGAAACCGACCCGGCGGACTCCGACGCGCTGGCTCGCGTCCGGCGGGCCATGCACACGCTCAAGGGCGACGCCGCCGCTTGCGGCTTCCGCCAGCTCAGCGAACTCGCGCACGATATTGAAGATTTGTTGACGCCGGCGCTGGTGACCGAGCGCGGCGAAGTCGTGGCCGAGATCGTCCTTTCCGCCGCGGACAGCTTTCATGCCATGCTCGGCGCGCATCGCGGCAACCTGCAGCCTCCCGACATCACCGAACTTCGGGCGCACATTCGTTCACTTGCACAGAGTCCGAAATCCGTCCCCGGCTCTCAGCCATCGCATTCCCGGCATGAGTGGACTGGCAAAGATAGGCAGCAAATCTTGGAAGCTTTGCGCGACAACGCGCCCGTTTATCACCTGGCGCTGGGAATCGACCCCAGCCTCCAGATGCCCGCGGCGGCGCTGCAACTCGTTCGCGCGGCCCTCGAGAAATGCGGCACCGTCGTGGCGCAGTCCCCTGCCAGCGGAGTCCCGCTGCAAACTTTGCCCGCGGTGCATGCCGCCCTTTCGAGTTCTCATCCGCCCGAGTGGATTCGCGCGCGGTGCCAGGTGCCGAGCATCGTGTCAGACATTTCCATTGAGCCGTTGAAGCTCACCGAGGACGAACCTCGCGACGCTCTCCAGGTTCTTCTGGAGGCCGAGACGGCCGCGGAATCGATGGCCTCGCTCACTGGCGAAAACGGCCAGACCGAATCACCTGCCGAAGGGACGCCGGGAGCTGCCGGCGCGTCGGGAGGGATGCTGGGTTCGACCGAAGCATGGCTTCGCGTTGAGACGGGCCGCATCGACACCGTCATGAATCTGATCGGCGAATTGATCATCGGAAAATCGATGCTGCACCGGGCCATCAATGAGTTCGATCAGAGATTTCCCAAGGATGCATTGCGCAACCGCCTGGGCGATGTTCTCTCGTTTCAGTCGCGCGTCCTGGGTGAACTTCAAAAATCGGTCATGAAGATCCGAATGGTGCCGGTCGAGCAGCTCTTTCGGCGTCTCCCGCGCATCGTCCGAGACGTGGCGAAAGCGCGCAAAAAGGAAATCTCCATCGAAATGGCGGGACAGAACACGGACCTGGATAAGAGCGTGCTCGACGCGCTCGCCGAACCAATGGCTCATCTGATACGCAACGCGGCGGACCACGGCATCGAAACGCCGGAAGAGCGCCTGGTGCATGGAAAGTCCGCCCGCGGGACGATCCGTTTGGACGCCTACCATCAAGGAAATCAGGTGGTGATCGAAGTTACGGACGACGGGCGCGGAATCAACCACGAGAAGCTGATGAGGAAGGCTGTGGAAGCCGGAATCGTGTCCCAGGAAGAAATCAGATCGATGTCCCACGATGAAATCCTCAAGCTGATCTTCCATCCTGGGCTGACCACCGCCGAGGAAGTCACCGAAATCTCGGGACGTGGCGTGGGCATGGATGTCGTAAAGACGGTCATGGACCGGTTGAAGGGGAGAGTCGCGGTGGAAAGCGAACCGGGGCGCGGCACGACCTTTCAACTGATCGCGCCGCTGACCCTGGCGAGCATTCAGGCATTGATGTTCCGCGTGGAGAAACAGCACTACGCCGTGCCGCTCGATTCCGTGATTGAAATTGCTCGAACGACCGACGGTGAGATTCACAAAATCGATGGCCACGAGGTGATTCGGCTGCGCGACCAGGTGCTGAGCGTCGTGCGCCTGGACCAATTGATCGCCTGCGAATCGAGTTCGCAAAAGACGCGGCACTTTGTGGTGACGATCGGCGCAGGCAGCCACCGTTTCGGATTGATTGTCGACAGCCTGGTGGGAGAGGAAGAGCTCGTCATCAAGGCGTTCGAGGACCGTCTGGTCGCCACCGAACTGGTGAGTGGCGCATCCATTCTGGGAGACGGAACCGTGGTCCTGATCTTGAATGTCCCAGCCGTGGTCTCGCATTTGACGCAGAAGCGACTCCTCGAGGTGGCCGTATGAGGAGGAGCCCCGTTCGCGTGCTGGTGGTGGACGATTCCGCGTTGATGCGGAAATTGATACCACAATTGTTGCAGGGCGATCCGGCCATCGAGGTGGTAGGCACCGCGATGGACGGTCTGCTTGGCCTCAAGAAAATCGAAGAGTTGCGCCCCGATGTGGTGACCCTCGATTTGGAAATGCCGAGAATGGACGGGCTCGATATGCTCCGCGAGATCGTCCGGCAATACTCCATTCCCGTCATCGTGGTCAGCAGTCACACTTCCAAGGGCGCGTATTCCGCATTGAATGCGCTGAGCCAGGGCGCTTTTGATTTTATCGCCAAGCCTACCGACTCTCCCAAGGGCGGGCTGGAGCAAATTGCCAAGGAGCTCGCGGTAAAAATAAAAGTGGCGGCGATCTCGGGTCCGCCCAAACTGACATTTCATCTGGCAGCCAATACTCCGCATGCGCCGAAGCAGCAGCCTACCGAGAACCGGCCCACGCGCACGATCGCCATCGGTATCTCGACCGGCGGACCGAACGCCCTGCATTACCTTTGTTCGCAGCTTCCGGCGGAATTCGCCGGATGTCTGGTCATCGTTCAACACATGCCCGAAGGATTTACCGGGATGTTCGCGCGGCGGTTGAACGAGTGCTCCTCGATTCACATTTCGGAGGCTCTGTCAGGAGATCTTCTTCGGCCCGGCCGGGCGTTTGTATGTCCCGGTAACCGCCATTTGAAAATTCGGCGCACCCCGCAGGGAGACATGATCGCGCTTGTGGATCAGGCGCCGGTGAACGGACATCGGCCATCGGTGGACGTGCTTTTCCGTTCCGTCGCAAAAGAACTCGGCAAGGATAGCGTCGCGGTCCTCATGACGGGGATGGGCGACGATGGCGCCGACGCCATGCAGGCCGTGCAAGCGGCGGGCGGCTTGACCATCGCGCAGAGCACGGACTCCTGCGTCGTGGACAGCATGCCGCGCGCGGCAATCGAAGCCGGTTATGCGTCGCGCGTCGTGTCGCTCGAGAGCCTTCCCAGTGTTTTGCAGATCTTATGTCAGGACGACGGTTCCAACCCGCGTGCTCTCGCAACGGAGCTCGAAACGCTTCGCGGAGATCGCCGATGAGACAGTTTTTGAGAGGAGAAAGTCATCATGGAGTTTAAACCTCTAACCTCGGCAGACCAGCCGAAGATCCGCTTTCTGGTGGTCGACGACTCCGTCTTCGCCCGCAAGAACATTTGCAAAATGGTGGAAGCCTTCGGCGGAGAAATCGCCGGCGAAGCGGGCGACGGCATCGCGGCCATCTCCAAGTACAAAGACACCCGCCCGGATATCGTGCTGATGGACATCACGATGCCAAAAATGGAAGGGATCGAGGCCGTGGAGCATATCGTCCGCGATCATCCGGAAGCCTGCATCGTCATGGTTTCCTCCGTGGGATACCAGGACAACATTCTTTCCGCCCTTCAGAAGGGCGCACGGCACTTCGTGCAGAAACCCGTGAAGCCGGAAGCGTTTTACGAAATCATCCGCTACGTGTTGAGCGAAAATTCAGAGCCGTCGCGAACCACCCCAGCAGAGGTCCAGTCATGAACATGGAACTAATCCAGCCATTCATCAACTCGTTGGACGCCGTCATCTCCGAAACCATGCGCTGCTCCGCGCGAATTGCGGACGTGACGATGGAAGAGGGAAGTTACCAGCGGACCGGAGTTGCCGCGCTTGTTACCCTCAGTGGAGATATCGAGGGACGTATCATTCTTGACATGGACGCAGCAGCCGCCGGCCAAGCAGCTTCCGATCTTTCCGAGATCGCCGGCGCACCTTCTGAAGAAACCACGCGCGAGATCGTCTGCGAACTGACCAACATGGTGATCGGCAACTCCGTGACGCAATTGAATGACCGCGGCTTCAAATTTAGAGTGCACCCGCCCGAAATTTTCTTGATCGACGTGGGACCGCGGGGAACGCTGGATAGCGAGACGGTTTTGCTCCGGTTTGAATTGCCCAAAGGCGCGGTGTATCTGAACATCGCCGTTCACGAGAATTCGCCCGCCCTGGTGGGGTAGTCCGCTTAGATATTTTTCTTCCTCCAATCGAACTATTCCCGGAAGTTGAATTGAGTACCTAGTGGCGCAGGCTTCAGCCTGTGGGTTTTGGTCCTTGCAAGGACGAACCCCCACAGGCTGAAGCCTGCGCCACTTAAACCGCTTGGCTCCAACTGGCGGAGTCGCTATGCTGGCGGCTATGAAAATTGGATTCATCGGATTAGGCAGAATGGGAATGGGCATGGCGCGCAATCTGCTGCGCGCGGGAAACACTGTTGCGGTCTTCAATCGCAGCCACAAAAAAGCGATGACGCTTGCCGCCGACGGCGCGCGCGTGGCGAGTTCTCCGGCGGATGCTTGCCGAAATGCAGAAGCTGTTCTGACCATGCTCGCGGACGATTACGCGGTCGAGGAAATTGTTTTTGGGCGTGATGGCATCGCTTCGGCCATGAAGAACGATTGCATTCACGTTTCGCACAGCACGATCAGTACTGCGCTGGGCCGCCGATTGACCGCCGAACATGCTCAGCGGAGCCAGGGCTATCTCAGCGTGCCCGTCTTCGGCCGCCCGGAAAGCGCGGAAGCCAAGAGTTTGTTGGTGGTGGCCGCCGGGCCATCTGAATATGTAGAACGTTGCCGCCCTCTATTCGACGCCATCGGCCGCCAGACCTTTGTGGTCGGGACCGAGCCCTGGCAGGCAAACGTCGCCAAGTTGTGCGGCAATTTCCTGATCGCCAGCGTGATTGAGGGGCTGGGAGAAGCCTACGCGACGTTGCGGAAAGCGGAAGTTGCTCCGATGTCGTTCCTCGAGATCATGAACGCTTTATTTGGATCCCCGGTCATTGCGAACTACGGGCGGATCATCGCGCAAGAGCAATTCGAGCCGGCTGGATTTGCTTTACAGTTGGGCTTGAAAGATGTTCGTCTGGTGCTGGCTGCGGCCGAGGAGTGCGCCTCGCCGATGCCGCTGGCTGGCTTGGTGCACGATCATCTGCTTTCCGCGCTGGCGCAAGGCCAAGGCGAGATGGACTGGTCGAGCATGACGCAGGTGATTGCGCGCAACGCCGGACTGAAATCGAAATCATAGGAAGATTTTCGCGCAGCGCCGGCGTCCCGCCGGCATATGTAAGCAGGGTGGAGATCAGAAAAATTGCCGGCGAGACGCCGGCGCTACCTCAAGCTTCTTGGATAACGACAAGGAGAACCAGACATGTCACTCGTAGATTTTATCCCCGGCGCAAAGTTCGAGGAATACAAAGAGCGATTCAAGCAGCACTACAAACTGGAACGGCGCGCGGACGGCGTCATTCTCGTTCAAGCGCACACCGCCGGGGGACCCATTCAGCTGAGTGTCGAAAATCATCGTTCGGTCGGCCAGCTTTTCAAAACGGTCGGCGCGGACCCAGAAAACGAAGTCATGATTTTCACCGGGTCGGGCAAGGAATTCATGATGGACGCGGATCCCGAAGGCTTCAAACTCGAGCAAGAGGATTTGCAGCATTGGGCCTATGAGTATGCGTACAAAGACGGCCGAATCAATGTCAGCTCACTGGTAAACGATCTGGAAATTCCGACCATCGGCGTTTTGAACGGGCCGGGCTTTCATACCGAAATTTGCCTCATGTGCGACATCACAATTTGCAGCGAAGACGCCGTCATCTTCGATCTCCACTACGACATTGGCTCCGTTCCCGGAGACGGCATTCACAGCTGCTTCATGGAATTGCTGGGCGTGAAGCGCGGCGCCTATGCCCTGCTCACGGGCCAGGCGATTGACGCGCAAAAAGCGCTGGAGTACGGACTCGTGAATGAAGTCGTGCCTCGGGAAAAGCTTCTCGACCGCGCCTGGAAGCTTGCCGACCACATCATGACTCAGCCCCGCATCACGCGCCGCCTCACCACGCAAATCATTCGTCGTCCCTGGAAAAAGAGGATTACGGACGATTTGGACGGCGGCTTCGGCATCCAGATGTTCGCGCATCTGGCCAAGAAGAAGTCCATCCACAGCCGAAATCATATCGCTTCCTCGGTCGCCTACGTGAAGGAAGGCAAAGAAAACAACATCAAGTAGTGCATGATGCAGATTCTTGTGGCGCCGGCGTCTCGCCGGCGATTTTGCGACGTGTGGAGAAAAGAAAAACCGCCGGCGGGACGCCGGCACCACGAGAGCGGCTATCAATCCTTCGGATTGGTGGCAAAAATGGACAGCTCGGGCGTGAAACCGCGGTCGTCCATTTGCAGTATGGCTTTCACCATGTGGGCGATGTCCTCCGAGCGGAGCTTGGTGGCGTTGTCTTTCTGGGGCAAACCTGCGGTTTGGTAGAAATTCGTCAAGACCTCGCTTGGTTCGACCAGAAATACGCGGACGTTGTATTGTCGAAGCTCGGCTCGCCAGCACTCGGTCATGCCACGCAGAGCGAACTTGCTCCCGTAGTAAGCCGTGCCTTTGGGCGCCCCGCGCAGAGCGGCAGTGGAGGCGATGTTCACGATGTTTCCGCGCTGGCGCTTTACAAAATGTTTGGCGGCCTCGCGGGCCATCAGCATCGCTCCCGTAACGTTCGTCGCAAATACGGCCTCGAATTCTTTCCGGTCGAAATCCACGAGATTCTTGAAGACGCCGCTGCCAGCATTGTTCACCAGAATGTCCAGATCGTCGAACTGCTGCAGAACTTCACGATACGTCCGCTCGACGTCCGCCTCCACCGACACGTCGGCATGAATGGCATGCACGCCCAATTCTCGCGCCGTCTCCGCCAGCCGGCGCTGGTCGCGTCCTGTGATGGCGACGCGCGCCCCGCTTGTGACAAGAGACTGGGCAATGGCACGTCCGATGCCGCTACTGCCTCCGGTGACCAAGGCGACCGCATTTTTGAGGTTCATCTTCTTCCCTCCCCTGAGTTGCAAACCTTGGGATATTGCCACAGCCAGGGCGGCGGCGTCACTGCGTCTGGTAGGACAGCCACTCTTGGCTGTCCGCGGCTCGCCCGGACAGCCAAGAGTGGCTGTCCTACTAAAACCCGATCGCGAGCAAGAATTTTTAGCGGAGTAAATACCCGAAAGGGTTATACTCTGCCGATCCTAAAATGGCTGGAGCCCATGCCGATCATCCCTGGCAGACGTCTAGGGCCTTACGAAATTCTCTCCGCTATCGGTGCGGGCGGAATGGGAGAAGTGTACAAAGCCCGCGATACTCGCCTCGATAGAACCGTCGCGATTAAAGTTCTGCCAACTCATCTCGCCGACCGCGCTGAATTGCGCGAGCGATTCGAGCGCGAAGCAAAAACCATCGCCAGCCTGAATCATCCCCACATCTGCACGCTCTACGACACGGGCCATCAAGACGAAATCGATTTTCTGGTGATGGAATATATCGAGGGCGAGACGCTCGCTCAGCGGTTGCAGAAAGGCGCGCTGCCGATCCAACAGGTATTGCAGTATGCCATCGAGATTGCCGACGCGCTGGACAAGGCGCATCGCAAGGGCATCACCCACCGCGATTTGAAACCCGGCAACATCATGCTGACCAAGTCGGGGACGAAGCTGCTCGACTTTGGGTTGGCGAAGCTGGCGCAGGAAGCGGCTCCGGCCACATCGGCTTCGCAGCTTCCGACGATGCAGAACGCAATCACAGGGGAAGGAACGATCCTGGGCACGTTGCAATACATGGCGCCGGAGCAAGTCGAAGCCAAAGAGGTGGATGCCCGCACGGATATTTTCGCGTTCGGCGCAGTGGTCTACGAAATGGCGACGGGCAAAAGGGCATTTCAAGGAAAAACTTCCGCCAGCGTGATGGCGGCAATATTGAAAGATGAGCCACCAGCAATGTCTTCGCTCCAGCCGATGACGCCTCCGGCGCTGGACCGCGTGGTGAAGAAATGTCTGCTCAAGGAACCGGACCAAAGATGGCAGACGGCCACTGATCTTTGCGGAGAACTGAAGTGGATTGCCGAGGGCGGCTCACAGGTCCTCTCTACACAGAAAGTGCCGCTGGAAGGCATTAAAGGATCATGGCGGGTGCTAATCCTGAGCTTCGGCATCTTCCTGTTGGGTGCGGCGATTAGCGGCATCGCAATCTGGAATTTGAAGCCCTTGCCGCCACGGCCTGTCTCGCGCCTTACGATCACGCTGCCGGCGGGTCAACGGTTGGCAGGTCTGAATGCTGGCTCCGTTGTGGCCCTCTCTCCCGACGGCACGCATCTTGCATATGTCGCCAGCCAGAGCGGCACGCAGCAGCTTTACTTAAGGGCGATGGATAGCCTGGAGGTCAAGCTGATCCCCGGCACCGAAGGAGCTATGGAACCCTTTTTCTCATCTGACGGCCAATGGGTGGGATTTTTCGCAGGCGGGAAACTCAAGAAGGTCTCAGTGAGCGGGGGATCGGCGGTAACTCTCGGTGAAGCTGCGACCCCCGTCGGGGCCAGTTGGGGTAGCCAGGGGATGATCGCATTTTCTCCTACTGCAATTGGAGTTCTCCAGCAAGTGCCGGATGCCGGAGGGGCCCCGCAGCCGCTGACCGCTATTGAAAAAGGGGAGATTGTCCACCGATGGCCGGAATTTCTGCCCGGCGGCAAAGCAGTGGTCTTTGCTGCCGGTACGAATGCACTCAATTTCACAGGCGCACAGGTGGCCGTCCAGTCCGTTGGGACGCGGGAACGGAGGAACCTTATCCAAGGTGGGACAAATCCGCGCTACGCTTCCTCTGGGCACCTCGTTTATGCGCAAGGGGGGAGCCTGATGGCCGTACCATTCGATCCCCAGCGGCTGGAAACGACGGGCGCGGCGGTCCCTGTGGTGGAGGGCGTCCTGCAAAACACATTCGGAGCCGCCCAGTACAGCGTTTCTGCCACGGGATCGCTGGTTTATGTTTCGGGAGCCATTCAATTGGCCCAACTCAGGCTGGTATGGGTCAATCGGAATGGAACAGAGCAGCCCTTGGCCGCCCCTGCTCACGCTTATGTGGGTCCGCGCTTTTCCCCCGACGGTCGGCAGGTAGCCGTCACGATCACAGAACAGGAGACGCAAGTCTGGTTGTACGATCTTTCCCGGGAGACGCTGACCCGGCTGACGTTTGAGGGGACTGCCAACAATGCCCCGCTATGGACACCAGATGGCAAGCGGATTGCGTTTAACTCGAACAACGAAGGAGCGGGGAACATTTTCTGGCAATTGGCCGACGGCAGTGGTGGTCTTGAGAGTTTGACCACCAACGGCTCCCTCAAGGCTGCGGGTTCCTGGTCCCCGGACGGGCAACTGCTGGCCTACCATGAAGTCAATCCCACCACGCAGCGGGACATCTGGGTGCTGCGGATAAGCGACCACAAGGCACAGCCTTTTCTGCGAACACGGTTCGACGAAGCAGAGCCACGGTTTTCCCCCGATGGGCGCTGGTTGGCCTATATCTCGGATGAATCGGGGCGATATGAGATTTACGTGCAGCCCTATCCGGGCCCGGGCGGGAAGTGGCAGATCTCGACGGAAGGCGGCACGGAGCCGGTGTGGAATCCGAATGGGCGGGAGCTGTTCTACCGCAGCGGCGACAAGATGATGGCCGTGGACATCGCCACGCAGCATGGATTCTCTGCGGGCACGCCCCGGATGGTCTTTGAGGGACAATACGAAAAGGCTCCATTCCCAATCTCCAACTACGACGTCTCTCCCGATGGCCAGCGCTTCCTGATGCTCAAGCCAGTTGATCAGGCGCAAGCGGCGCCAACACAAATCAACGTGGTGCTGAACTGGTTTGAAGAATTGAAGCAAAAAGTTCCTGCAGGGAAAAATTAATGAGCGTGAGCGCCGGAACTCGATTCGACACACAAAAATTATTTCCCGTCGGTTGAAGCGCAGGGTTGTCACGATGCGCTGCGGCGGTTCGCTGGTCTAATGTTCGAAGCTTTCAAAGGCGAGGTTGTCCTCGCAGATGTGCTCGAGGATGTCCCAATCGGGGTGGAGTAGGAAACGGATCTGCGCCGTCCACGGCTTCGTGTAACTTTTGGCGTCGTCAAATTTTAGGTCGACCTGCAACGTCTTGTCGTCCACGCGACGGATGCGCTCGAGGATGTGCATCTGCGCGCTTTCCGGATGGCCCACGCGGTCCAGCCAATTCTTTCCATTGAGGCCGATCGTATCGACGACCAGCGTATCGTCTTCCCAGTGTCCGATGGAGTGGCCGTTGTAGGAAGGCTTCACGACAACGGGATGCTTGCGCCCGTCGATATAGATGTGGCGTACGATATGGTCGTACTCAAACAGTTCGATCACTTCTTTCGGAGTTTGGATGATCTGCATGGGAAAGAGCTGGATGTAAATGTAGGGCATTCCCGGTGGGGTGCACTTGTAAACTCTGTCGTTCGTTTCGTTGAGTTTGACGCCGTTCGGCCCTTGGGAGGGTCTGGCCGCGTCGAACTTCGCCTTCCCCCACGGGGTCATGGGCGGCTCGTCCTTGCTGAAGGCTGCGTATTGGTACAGCCCGGACGTCGCATTCCAGACCCCGGACAGATCGTGGCTCGCGACCGAGCTTTGCGCCGTCGCTTCAGCCAGCGGGGCGGAGCTCTGCGGATTGGCCTCGGTTGGTAATGCAGTGGAGAGGCCGGTCGCCGCCGCCAGCACACCCACCAACACTTCAAGGCGAATCCGCATCGGGGCACTCCCTCTTTTCACACTCAGGCTGTCGAAATTTCCGATTCCGTTTATCGGACAGGGCATCGTACGCTTCCTCAATTCACGAAACAATGATTTTGGCGGAGTTTTGCGCGCCGCAAGGAGAGATGGCCGGCGTCTCGGCCCAGCTTTTTCCACGAATGACGCGGACTGCACGCGCTTTGAATCAGCTGCTCGGAAAGCGTAGGATGTCAGCCGCTGGGTGCCTGTCGGAAATAGTCGGACGGTTGCAGAGGATTTCATGGAGTTTACTGTTCGCGGGCCGGTTCTGAACGCGCTTGGTAGGTGCGCCCGCCGCTTTTTCCCCGCAGCTTTCAAATACAGAATATTGAAAATGCCGGCCCTGCAGACCGAACGGCTCGCGTTACGCCCGTTTGATCGCGAGGACCTCGGAGAAATAGCCGCTTGGGAAGAAATTGCCGCCGCGCAAAATCCCGGAGCTGCGGCGCAGGAGTTTCTCGACTATTGCTTGCGCGAATACCGTGAGCGAGGCATTGGCCCCTGGGCAATTCGGAGCAAGGAAACAGGATCGGTTGTGGGCAACTGTGGGTTTCCGGATATCAATTTCAAGGAGCATCTTGGAGAAGTCAACTGTTACATCGCTCCGCCTTATCGAAACCGGGGGCTGGCTACCGAGGCGTTGATTTTGCTCTTCGCATTCGGATTCGAGGGGATCGGGCTCGCGCGAATCCAGGCTCGAGTCGACCTGGACAATTTTAGTTCTCAACGGCTAGCCGTGAAGGCGGGAATGAAGTTTGTAGGATTTTTGGAGCCTGCCCCGTCGTTGAAGAATGCGGGAGCAAGACAAAAGCTGTATTCCATCCTGAGAAGCGAGATCCGCCTGGGAAACGATCCAACTGTTCGATTTTCGGTAAAGACAGAGCGCCCCGGCCCTGTGACAGGCCCGGGAGATCGCAGGTGAATTTTGCCCATTTTGCCCCTGTCCGGCGCAAGCCGGTATACAATGCCGCACAATTCGCAAGCCAGAACGGCTATCTGCTAACGAGAGCGAGGTTCCGGGTTATGAAACGAAACGTGATTCGATGGTTCCTGGTTGCCGCGGCTGCGGCACTCCTTTTTTCTTTTCCAACGATTGGCGGCGCGCAGACCGCTTCTGCCGCACCGCACAAGGCGCAGCCCCCGCGCTCGGTCCGGCTGTACGTGTTTGATTGCGGCGTCCTCCACAATGCGGACATGGGACGCTTCAATTTGAAAGCGGAAGATGTCGCTACGACGGATATGTCCATGGGCTGTTTTCTGATCGCGCATCCCAAAGGAAATCTGATCTGGGACACCGGCGCCATCCCGGACGATTCCTGGACTCCGACCGGCCGCATGACCACGCAGCATGTCACTCTTCCGGACGGGCAGAAACGAGATGCGGACGTGGACAAGACCCTTCTCGGGCAGCTCAAGGAAATCGGCTACTCCCCTTCCGACATCAACTACCTTGCGCTTTCGCACTACCACTACGATCACACGGCCAACGCGAATGAATTCGCGAGCGCCACGTGGCTCGTTCGGCAGATCGAGCGCGACGCGATGTTCGGTGGAAAATTCTCCGGCTCGCTGCAACCCTCCACGTTTTCGGCCTTGCAGAAAAGCAAAACGGTCATTATCAAGACCGACGAATACGACGTGTTCGGCGACGGCAGCGTCATCATCAAGTCCGCTCCCGGCCACACGCAGGGCCACCAGGTCTTGTACGTGAAGCTGGCCAAGACCGGCGGAGTCGTACTGTCCGGCGATCTCTATCACTATCCGGCGGAGAAGACGCTGGATCGAGTCCCGACGTTCGAGTTCAGCCAAGACCAAACGCGCGCAAGCCGAGTGGCGGTCGACGCTTTCCTGAAGAAAACGGGCGCGCAGCTCTGGATCCAACACGATTTTGTGGGCAACGCAAAACTGAAAAAATCGCCTCAGTTCTACGAGTAGGGCAGGAACCCTCTTGGCTTAAAAGTTCCACATAAGTTTTTCCCTCGCGGCGGCTGCGGCACGACCCTCGCATCCTATATTTGCCGTCCGGTCCGTTGCTGATGGGCGAATTATGCTTCGGAGGAATCACGCGCCGCAGGGCATGCCACATGGGCATGGCGAGTCGCGACTAAACGTGAGAGAATGTCGGCAGGCGGCAGTGGCGGAACTGGCAGACGCACCAGCTTGAGGGGCTGGCGGTAGCAATACCGTGGAGGTTCGAATCCTCTCTGCCGCACGAAATTCCAACCTAGAATTGGCACAGAATCTCAATTCTTAGCGAACGAAAGTATGAATCCGCTTCGCTTTGTATCAACAGGTTCTTGCAAATACAGATGATGATTTTTGTTTGGTCTTCCCTGGAATTGCGAGGCGGAGACGTTTCTGTAGTCCCGCAAAGGATCAACCGCCGGATTCTGAACGGTCTTTCTTACTTATTTCGACGGCGCAGGCGCTGCCGGTGCGGGAATGGCCGGGGCCGGGGTAGGCGCTGACGCCGGAGCTGTCGGAGCAGGGGCTGCGGGCGCCGACTTAGAAGTTTTCGAGAACTGTTGCAACACGGAGCTGCCGGTTGACGCCACGGCCGAGTTCTGGTGCATGGTCAACGCCATGGACGTAAGCATGAACATGATGGCGCACCAGGTCGTCGCCTTGGAGAGAAACGTGGCCGCTCCACGCGGGCCGAACGCCGTTTGGCTGCCCGCGCCGCCGAAGGCGCCCGCCAGGTCCGCCGCCTCGCCGCTTTGCAGCATGATGACGACGATCAAAAGTCCGCAGATCACGATGTGCAATGTGACCAGCATGAAATACACTTTCCAGCCGAGCGCCAGCAGGCCCAATCCCACAGCCAACGAAATTGCCCATTTCACTTCTCTTGGCATTTCTTTTCCCTTACTTTCAGAAATTCACAATGGAGGCAAAGGCCTCCGCATTCAGACTTGCGCCGCCGACCAGCGCTCCGTCAATTTCCACTTGAGCCATCAATCCCTTGATGTTGTCGGGCTTGACGCTCCCGCCGTAGAGGATTCTCAGCCCAGCAGCGCGCTCCGGAGTAAAACTCGCCGCCGCCTGTCCTCGCAAGAACCGGTGCGTCTCGGCAGCCATTTCCGGCGTTGCTGTGCGGCCCGTGCCAATCGCCCAAACGGGCTCGTAAGCAAGGATGATACGCGAGAACTCGGCACCGGTCAACGCGGCCACGCCGCCGCTGAACTGGCGTTCGAGCACCTCCTCGGTCTTGCCGGCTTCCCGCTCGGCGAGCAATTCGCCGACGCACAGTATCGGCGTCAGCCCCGCCCCCAGCGCCGCTTTAACTTTTTTGTTGGCGCTCTCATCGGTCTCTCCGAAGAACTGCCGCCGTTCGGAATGCGCGATGATGACGGCGCGGCATCCCGCATCGAGCAGCATCGCGGCGGACACTTCGCCGGTGAACGCCCCCTCGGGCTCCCCGTGCATTTCTTGCGCCGCGATCGAAATCGGAGTTCCCTTCACGGCTTCCACCGCAACCGCGAGCGCCGTGAAAGGCGGCGCGACGATAATGTCGCAATGCACGCAGCTCTTGACGAGCGGCGCGAGCGCCGAAAAATACGCGCGCGCTTCCGCCTGCGTCTTGTACATCTTCCAATTCCCCGCAATCACCGGCCGCCGCATCGCACCTCTTCTCTCTTCACTCGCTTTGTAGGGCCGGGCTTCAGCCCGGCCGTAACGACCAGATCTAAAATCGGCTTTAGCCGCTGAAGCCGGATTTGCCTGCGGCTAGCCGCGCTGTGGCAATAGATTTTTAAACCTCGTCGGTCAGCGCTTCCACGCCCGGCAATATCCTGCCGCCCAAAAATTCGAGCGACGCGCCGCCGCCAGTCGAGATGTGGGAAACTTTGTCGGCGAGTCCGGCGGCATGAATCGCGGCGACGGAATCTCCGCCGCCAACAATGGACGTGGCGCCCTTGGCAGTCGCCGCCGCGACCGCGCGCGCGATTTCCAGCGTGCCCTTGGCGAACACCGGCATCTCGAACACACCCATCGGCCCGTTCCACACAATTGTTTTCGCCCGCGCCAACTCCGCGGAATATTTCGCGATGGTATCCGGCCCGATGTCAAGCCCCATCCAGCCGTCCGGCGTGGAGTTGACGCTGGTCGTTTGCGTCTCGGTGTCCGGCTTGAATTGGGCGCCCAACACGTGGTCGGTTGGCAGCAGCAGGCGGAAATTTCGCTGTTTCGCTTCGGCGAGCAGCTTTCGCGCCAGGTCCAGCTTGTCCGCCTCCACGAGCGAATTCCCGACGGGCAGCCCCTGTGATTTCAGAAATGTGTATGCCATGCCGCCGCCGATGAGCATCGCGTCGGCCACGCGCATCAGGTTTTCCACGACTTCAATCTTGTCGGACACCTTTGCGCCGCCCAGCACCGCTACGAATGGGCGTTCAGGATTCGACAGCGCCTTTCCTAGATAGGCAAGTTCCCGTTCCATCAGGAGCCCTGCCGCAGCTTGCCTCACAAAGCGCGTGATCCCCACGACGGACGCGTGCGCGCGATGGGCCGAGCCGAAGGCGTCGCACACAAACAAGCCGTCGCATAGCGCCGCCAACTGGCGCGAGAAATTCTCGTCGTTGGCCTCTTCCTCCGCGTGGTAGCGCACATTTTCGAGAAGGAGCACGCCGCCATTCGTGAGAGCGCGGCTCTTGGCTTCGGCATCCGCGCCAACGCAGTCCGCGGCAAAATCAACGGCAGCGCCGAGCAATTCCGCAAGTTTCGCCGCCACGGGCTTCATGCTGTATTTTGGATCGGGCTTTCCCTTGGGCCGCCCCAGATGGGAAGCGAGGACGAGCCTCGCGCCGCGCTTGCGGGCAAACTCAATCGTTGGCAGCGTTTCACGGATGCGCGTATCGTCGGTAACGCGCCCGCCGTCCAGGGGAACATTAAAATCCACGCGCATAAAGACGCGTTTCCCGCCCATTTCCAGATCGCGAATCGATAGTTTGTTCATGGCTTATGTCAGAAGATGCATAGGATTGGGAGACTGAAACATCGCTTCAGCAACGCCACGAAGGACTTCAGGGGCTAAAGCCCCCGCACCTTACCGTGCTGGATGTCGCGGCTGAAGCCGCGACCCACAAACCTTGGCCCTATCGCAACATTTTCTTGGCGCTGGAATCGCACGAATCGTCAGTCACCAGTCGCCCATCACGAATCACAATTCACGAATCACCAGTCACCAGTCACTTCCTCCTACATCTTCGACGCCAGAAGCGTGATCAAATCGCGGCACCGGCTGGAATATCCCCACTCGTTGTCATACCACGCGAGAACCTTGGCGCAGTTCGTTCCCACGGCGCGCGTGTAGCCGGAATCCACAATCGAGGAATGCGGATTTCCGCGGAAGTCGGCGGAAACCAGTTCCTCCTCAGTGTATTCGAGGATGTTCTTCATCGGGCCATCGGCCGCGGTCTTGAGCGCGGCGTTCACCGAATTCACCGTCACAGGCTTTTCCGTGAACACCGTCAGGTCGACCACGCTGACATTCGGCGTGGGCACGCGAATGGAATAGCCATCGAGTTTCCCTTTCAGCGCCGGAATGACAAGGTGCAGCGCCTTGGCCGCCCCGGTCGAGGTGGGAATCATGGAAAGCGCCGCGGCGCGGGCGCGCCGCAAATCCTTGTGCGGCAGGTCGAGCAGCTTCTGGTCGTTCGTGTAGGAGTGGATCGTGGTCATCGTGCCGCAGGAAATCCCAAACGTGTCCTGAATCACTTTCGCAACGGGAGCGAGGCAATTGGTGGTACAGGATGCGTTCGAGATGATGTGATGCTTCGCCGGGTCGTAAGCCTTATCGTTCACGCCAAGCACGACCGTCAAGTCCTCGTTCGTCGCGGGCGCCGAGATAATGACTTTTTTCACCGTGCCGCGCTTGTGCTTGGCCGCATCGGAGGCATTCGTGAAGAGGCCCGTGGACTCAATCACAATGTCCGCGCCGACCGAGGGCCAGTCGATCTCCGCGGGATCTTTCGTCTTGAACACGCGAAAGCTCTTGCCGTCCACGGCGATCGAATCCTCGGTGTGAGTCACCTTCTGGTGGAGATTGCCGAGGACGGAATCGTATTTCAGCAAATGCGCGAGGGTCTTCGAGTCGGTAATGTCATTTACCGCGACGAATTCAACCGCTGAATTTCCCAGCGATGCGCGCACGATGTTCCGCCCAATGCGGCCAAAACCGTTGATTCCCACTTTAATCGGCATGAATCCTCCGGAAGAGTGAATAGCGCAATCACCGCTCCATCCCAATCAGCTGCAAGGGCCCGGTTGCACACACAAAAAGAGTCGCTACAACATAAATATCATCGGCCATATTCGGTGGATGTTTAGCGCAATCGCTGTAGACCTCACGTCGAGGCTTGGGCGAGATAATTCCGTCCCTTCATCATCTTTCACGCGGAATGTAATCTCAAGATGCTAGGGTCGCCACAACGAAAAGTCAAACCAGTTTGTACATGCGATGTGTCAAAAATGTGATTGCCTTCATCAGTTTTTGGAGTTCTGTTCCAGTATCCCTTGCAGAGTGCTAACCTTGCCGTCGATTGGCCCCGTTTGCAGCCCAAGAATCCTGGCAATGAAGGGGTACACATCGACGTTTTCGAAGGATGCCACGGTGACGCCCGGGCGAATGTCTGGCCCGGCCGCAATGAAAATCGCTTTCATGCTGGGCATCTGCCGCGGATCGTATCCGTGCCCGCCCCGGGACGGCATCCTGGTGCCGCCTTTCGCATTGGGATCGTGAGGCACGATGGAATAAGGGCCCGTTGGCACGACGACCGGATCGCCTTCGCGCGGGTTCGAATTAAAATGCAAATCAGCGGGCACCTGGGCGCGCCGGTACACCTTGAACGTGTCACTTTTGCCCAACAGCGATTGGTAGGCCTTCTCCGCGTCCGCTTCCGATTGGGGATAGAGCCGGCCGCCTGAAGTTTCGAATTGCGACAGGTCGGCCCATTTGTCGAGAATCACCCAGCCGCCCTGCAAAGTTTCCATCCCGTGATCGGCAACCACAATCAGGTCCACGGGCAATCCGGTGGCCCCAATTCCATCCGATAGTTTTCCAATCATTTCGTCGAGGTGCCGGACGGCCTTGGCTGTCTCCGGCGCATCGGGACCGTAGGTGTGGCCGGCAGTATCGGTATTCTCGAAGTAGAGCGTGATGAAATGGGGCCTTTTTTCGGGTGGAAGCTGGAGCCACGCGAGAACTTGCTTGACGCGTTTCTCGTCGGGAAAACTCTCATGGTAGGTCGGAAGGTAGTAGCTGGGGCGTTTACCCTGAATCTCGGTCTGCGAGATGGGCCAGTAGAAGCTTGCCGAGCGCATTCCCTGCTGTTCTGCCAGCACCCACAACGGCGTGCCACCGTACCAGCTACCGTCGCCCGTGGTTTTTGGATCGGTGATGGAGTAGGTCTGTTTGCGTGCTGGATCGTAGAAGGTGTTTCCGACGATACCATGATGATCCGGGTAGAGGCCGGTCACGATCGTGTAGTGATTCGGGAACGTCACCGACGGGAACGACGGAATCATTCCATCCGGCGCGCTCGCGCCTCGCGCCGCCATCGCCAGGAGATTTTTTGCGCCGTACTTCGTCGCATAATCATAGCGAAATCCGTCGAGCGAAACCAGCACGACATAATGTTTGGCTCGTTGCTCCGCAGTGTTCGGCGGATTTAGGACTTCGACGACCGGGCTGGTCGATTGCACGGCCCACATCGCCGCCGTCAGGAGCAGAATTAGGAGAATGGACCACGCCCGGGTAACCGGAGTGCCCCATCCCCGCCGCGGCGATGGCGGGGTTTTTCGGTCTTGAATCATCGCTCCTCATTTCAAACGCGGGTATGCAGCAAAATCCCCACCCTTTGAAAATTCACAAGGGGTGGGGCTACCAAAACCGTTTCTTCCGTTCATCCGGTAAAAAATTCAATCGGTCGGGGACTATTGCGGATATTGATGAACCTCGGTAACCTTGTCCCCTTCAAAACTCACGAAGATTGTCTTGGCAGGAGGCGTGCCATAGATCCAATCTTCAATTTCGTTCCCATCAGTACCTTTTTCGCGGACTTTGCGATCCGGCCGGCCCATTGCCGCCAGCACCATATCGTGATCCATGCCCACTACAGGCTGCTTGTCTTGAATCGCTTTCTGGATCTCGGGAGGCAAACTTTCCACCCACTGCACAGCCGCGGAGTGCCGCTTGGAGAAATCGAGCACGCCGGAAAGGAATTGCTCCAATTCCTCGGCCGTCATGTCCGGCAGAGGCTTGTCAAAATCCAGGTACAGCGTGGCGCCCGCGTTTGTGTTCACGGGCGTGTTCGGAGTAACTGTCCCCGTGGGGATCCCCCCGACTTCCAAATGGATGCGGTCGCGCAGCCGGGTTTTCCCGCGGCCGCCTCCATTGATGTCCACGATGATTTCCTTGTCCTTAAAATCCAGATTTGTGATCTGAGCATGGTCTCCCGGATTGATGGCGGAACCGGCCGAGGCGACCGCCATCCGGAGCGCATTTTCATTGAGAGGAACGCCAGCTTTCAGATGGAATCCCTTTTTCCCCGCGGGTATCGCTCGAACTACTCGCACAACTTCCCCATCCACATACCGAACGAGCGACAGGCGGGACATGGGTTGCAAGGGCCCAGGTTGAGCTTTCGTTTGCCGGTCGGGATTGTTGGGGGAATCGTTTTGCGCAGGCTTCCCCTTATCAACACTCTGAGTTGTTCCTTGCAACGCGGGCAAGTTTTCGTCGGGAGAGATATTTACAACCTGACTGGGAGGTGGCGTGCGAAGCAATCCGGACGCGTCCGCGCTCAGCAGGAGCGCCGCCGTCACGATCATAGAAGCCAGACGGACCATTCGGTACCTTCTGGATTTATTTTAGCACTAAACGCATCCCGCAAGTGCGTCAACGAATTGGAGGATTGTCTGCGTCGGATTGAACGAGAACCCCGCCGCGATCGATTCGCAACGGCAACACTTTTGCGCCCGTGGCGACGACGGCGGCTTCGACGCGCGCGCGCGCATCAGGATCAATCACGAGCGTGACGCAGCCGCCGCCCCCAGCGCCGCAGACTTTTCCGGCAAGCGCGCCCTGACGGCACGCGGAGGAAATCACCTTGTCGATGAGCGGAGTCGAAATCGTGCGAAGATTGCGGCGGCGGAAATCCCATTCTTCGCGGATCAGGCGGCCCACTTCGTTCCACTCGCTCCGCTCGAGCGCGGCACGCACGGCTCGCGCGACTCCCGAAATCTTTTCCAGATTTTGCGAAACGCGGCGGTCGCCATCGATGTGCCGCTTGAAAACTTCCCAGTTGTTGATCCCATGTTGCCGGGGTTTTCCTGTGTAGCACAGGACCAGCCGGCGCTCGAGTTCGTCGAGATCGCAGCCAAGGGTTTCGCGCCGCTCGCCGCCAGGGGCGAGGACAATCGCGGCTGCGCCGCCGAACGCCGGAGGGTAGTGATCCTGTGTCCCTGTTGGCACGCGGATGACGATGGCCTCGACGTCGCGACTGATGTGGATCCAGTCCTCCCGCCGCAGACCAGCGCGCGTGAGCCGGTCCAGCGCGGCACAGATGGCCACGGCCATGGCGGACGAGCCGCCGATTCCCGCCCCGGCGGGCGCTTCCGAATCCGTGGTCAACGTGAACCCGCCCGTCGGGCAGAAAAATCGGACGAGGCGCGCGAGCAATGGCAACTTGTAGCGGCGTGCGCGGCACAACGCTTCGAGCGAGGCGAATGACTCCTGGCGCCTTGTATCACGCGAAGCTAAAACGATGCGGCGAGAGGACTCCGGCGCGGTCTCGATTACGCAGGACGCGTATCGCGTGATGGCGCAATTCACGGTCAGCGCCCCCTCGTGAAACAGGTACAGCGGCCAGATGTCCAGCGTTCCCCCGGCCAGGTCAATCCGCGTCGGCGCTCTCGATTCGATTCTCACTTTGACTTGTTTCCTTCCTCCCGCTAGCCTCTTGCTTCACGCTGATTTGCGACTTCCGCGCGAATCATATCAGATGAACACGGTCGCCCAATCCGGAACGGAGCCGCGTGATTCCGTACTTGCACGATTCATGCTGGGCTTCGACGGCGATTCCCTTCCCGGCGAGCTCGCGGTGTATCTCGCTCGCGGCCTGGCAGGAGTGGTTCTTTACCGGCGCAATTTCACGAGCGCGCAGAGACTGCGAGAACTGACTTCGGCGATCCGCGAGGCCGCCGGACGCCCGGTGCTGATCGGAATCGATCAGGAAGGCGGGACGCGTTTTGCGCTCCGGGAACCTTTCACGGCGTGGCCTTCGGCGGCCGAACTGGGGCGATTGGGAGAAGCCGAATCCGCGGAGGAAGTCGCCCGCGCGATGGCAAAGGAGCTGCGCGCCGTCGGTTGCAATGTTAATTTCGCACCCATGCTGGACTTGCACGTCAATCCTGAAAGTCCTGTGACACGGGATCGCAGTTTTGGTTCTGATCCAAATCTTGTGGCCAGGATGGGCGCTGCGTTTGATCGCGGGTTGCGGTCAGGGGGCGTGCTCTCCTGCGCCAAGCATTTTCCAGGGCATGGCGATGCCGTCGTGGATCCGCACTTGGACTTGCCGGTTTTCGCGGGATCGATGCAGCGATTGGAGTCGGCCGAGCTTGTTCCCTTCGCCATGGCGGTTGCGGCGGGTGTGCCACTGGTGATGACGGCACATATCCTGCTGCCCCAAATCGATCCCGAAAATCCTGCTTCACTTTCGCGCTCGATGCTCGACGGCGTCTTGCGGCGCCGCTTGCGATTCGATGGCGTGATCCTTGCCGACGATCTCGGCATGGGCGCGATCGCCAAGCGATTCGGGCCGGGAGAGGCTGCGGTGCAAACGCTGCGCGCGGGGACAGACATGGCCATGCTATGCCATGACTGGTCTGCCGTGGCGCCTGCAATCGCAGCAGTCAGGAAAGCGAGACAAGAAGGGGGCTTCGACGAGGATGAGTGGCGTGCATCTTTGAACCGAATCGAGCGCGCATGTATCCAGGCGAAAGCACCAGGGCCCGGGCCATCGATCGACATTTTGGGGTGCAAGGAATATCAACGGTTGGCGGAAGGGATTCGCGCGCGTCTGCGGTGAATTTTCTGCAGGCTCTGTGTTCAAGCAGATCGGAAAAAATCTTTAACACAGAGGGCACAGAGAAAAACAATTCTCATGAAACGACGAATTCTACTCTGAAGATGTGGAGGCTCGTGCCGCGGGAGGAACTGCTCCCGACGACGCATTCTTGTTTGCTTCGACTCGATCGTGCGCCAGGTGCGGCTCGAAGCATCGCCGGCAGCGCGGTTCGTACATGCCGGCGGCGCCGACGACGATCAAATCCTCCGACGCGACAAGCCGCTGCGTATGCACGGCGGGATTTCCGCACTGCACGCAGATGGCGAGCAGCTTGGTGATTTCTTCAGCCACGGCAAGCAGGCGCGGCATCGGCTCGAAGGGGCGCCCGAGGTAATCGGTGTCCAGGCCGGTGACGATCACCCGCTTGCCGGCGTCCGCCATGCGCATGCACGTGTCGACGAGCCCTTCCCCGAGGAACTGGCCTTCATCAATCCCCACCACTTCGGTCCGCGGCTGAACTTTTTCGAAGACCTCGGCCGCGTTCCGGACGACCTGCGACGGCAGCTCGAACCCGGAATGAGAAACGATGTCGGTTTGCTTGTATCGCTGATCGATGACCGGTTTGAAGATCTGCACGCGCTGACGGGCGATCTCGGCGCGCTTCAAGCGCCGGATTAATTCTTCACTCTTGCCCGAGAACATGGGGCCCACGATCACTTCGATCCAGCCCATGTTCCCTTTTACGATGTCCACTTGACCTTGTCTCCTGGTGAATCTTGCCGCAGAGTAGCATATTGCGCTGCTACTCCGGCAAACATCATCCACAAATGAAAACCGATCCTAAGTTTAATTCAATCCGTGTGCATCCGTGTCCATCCGTGGTTTCATAATTCTTACACGCGCCAAAGCGGCGCTTGCTTTTCCTTCCCGTATCGATCGAGGAGAAATTTCTTCAAATCATCCACGTTCGCAAACACGCGGTCGGCGCATGCCAGCATCCAGCCGCTGATTTCTCCCAGGGGCGCGTCCGTCACGAGATAGACAGGAATCCCGCGGCGCTGAGCGAAGGTTAGTTCGGCGGAGGTCCCGCCGGAGGAGAGCGCCGCGCCGTCGCCGCTCAAGCAACAGATGACGTAGTCGGCCTTGTTCTCCACGATATCGAGGTCGTATTGAATGATCTTGCGGACCACTCGGCGGAATCGATCGACGTCGGTTTCCTTCCAGTCCCGGAAGTGCGCGGCTTCTTCGTCGGTGAGGTTTTTCTTTTCGTCCTCGGCGGGATCGTAAACGCGATGCCCGAGATCGTTGTGCAAGAACGGCATGAGTTTCCGGCGCCACAACTTGCCGCCGTCCGGCGCGAATTCAATCGGGCCACACAAATATGCCAGCATGGAAATTAGGTAAGGACCAGTTCAAGAAGGAATGGAGCGGCCGATGGGACTCGAACCCACGCCTGGACCTTGGCAAGGTCCCGTACTACCCCTATACTACGGCCGCCCGAATCATCGAAACTTTAACATGCCAGCGTTTCGGCGACAAGATCCTAGCCGGGTCGAAATGAGATATGGCCTTGCAAACACACCCGTAAGACCAGGCCTGCCCGCCCAGGCATCCTTTGAGAACTCGTAAGCCAGTGGGATCAGCCGACTTGCAATACTCGCGCGGTTTTTACGACAGGAGATTTTCGTTGCCGTTCGGCAAACTTGGCGGCTTTTTCCCTGTCCGTATACACGCGAGCAAACCGCTCCCCGTCCTTGTAAAACACTGTCACCTGCCAGTGTTTGTGCTTCCGCCGCCGATCCTTCCCGAACTTGGTGCGTTTCCGTGCGGTTTTGGTTTTGGGCATGGTTTGAATATCTCAATGACGCTTCGTGCGCACAAGTGCCAATTAGGTCAATACTTTGCACGCAATCGAATTATACTTTATTATCGCCTCCGTTGTAACGACTAAAGGTAAGGTACCAGAAATTTCCTACCGGCCCGTTCTGGAGAGCCACTCAGCCCAGCGCGGAACGTCCCTCTTTCGAGTTCATCCCAATGCCGGGCAAAATTCATTAAGAAAATATTAGAAAATCGAGTCGTCGCGGCGGCACACCCTTTCCTCATTCTCAGCGCATTTATACAAGGCTTCGTCAATCTTTCGCACGATTTGGGATGGTTCGTCCCAGCTTCGAGACTGTGGTTGCCGTTGGAATGCGAATGAACACGATCAAAAATTTGGAATTCTCCTCCATCGCACCGCAGCGTCTAATGAATGCAGGAGGAACGCACATCGCCGGTGGGCATGCAAAGGTTTGAACCCCGGCAATTCGGTGCATGTTCGGCTCCAGGAAACTTTTGCCGACATTTAACGCAGTGTTGAAGGAGCGTTTCGGAAATTCGCTCATCATATACTTGGAGTAAGCCGAATCCGTAGTGGTCTAATAGTGCAGGAAGCGATTGGAGGCAGGATGATTCAGGTCAAAGAAGGAGCGAGGATCGAAAATCCCCGAATGTATGAACTTGGCGCGGTCGAGCACCTTCGCCAATTGCTGGAAGTTGGCATCCCGGCGCAACGAGATGCCCGCCGCGAAAATTTCTACGAAATCGAAACCAATTACGAGACCTATTACATTCACGTATCGCCGATCAGCGGAAATGTGGTGCTGTTGGCGAAGTGGCTCCGTCAGCCGCTAGACTGTTGCCTCAGGTCAGGATACCTCGTCGCATAAATCTGGCATCCATGGTTTCCAGCCCCCCTCGCTACGGCATAATATTTTATATTTCAGCAGGTTATGAAAATCGTTAGGACTGAGCACCAGGATTCCAAAATTGGCCTCTCTTCATAGGGCCACGCAGCTGAAGAGTGACTGGGAGATGTCACTTGCCCCTGTTGCCGTAGAGTTGGCCGATTCGTCGAGCGTGCAAGCGACTTCCTGAAGACTTCCAGACAAAAAAATAGGGCGAAACGGCGGTCGCCGTTTCGCCCCGATTTCTTACAGGCTGGTGACGTTCGCTGCCTGCAGGCCCTTGGGGCCGGAGGTAACTTCGAACTCAACCGCCTGGCCTTCGTTCAACGATTTGTACCCCTCCGCTTGAATCGCGGAGAAGTGGACGAAGATGTCCTCGCCGGACTGGCGCTGGATGAACCCGAATCCCTTGCTGGCATTGAACCACTTTACTGTTCCTTGTTCTTTCACGGTGTTTCCTTTTCACTGATTTGAGCTATTTGGTGCTTCTCGACCGCCTCCAGCCGTACAACAAAAAAAGGCTACGAGTTTGTAACTCGCAGCCCCTTTATATCGAATCTAAAGGTTTCACAAGAGCAACAAACGCAATTGCACGATATCACGAAATTGGGTTTGAGCCTAACGATTTCCACAGGGGTGGCTGGACCGCGCGTCAGCCGAGAAATAAGTCAAAACCCAGACCCTCTAAAACCGAGAGGGTCTGCCACCCGGAAGTTCAAACCCGCCTCAAAGGCTGCGCCACCCGCCAAATTGACAAAGCCATACGCTCCGCCCCTTCGAAAGGCAGCGAAGGAGCGGCCACCCGGAAGTTCAAAATCGTCTCAGAGAGTGCGCCACCCGCCCGCCCCTGGCCCACTCGATCTTTATTGAGCTTTAGGAATTTCACACTTGCAGGCACTTTCCCCCATCTTCGCCCGTTCGGCTACAAAGTAGTCGTTTTCGACCTCAATGACGATGTCTGACGTGCGCAAGAACATGTTGTGACCTAAGAAACCCATGTCAGACATGTTGGGGTTGACCAAAGTTACTTGGGTAACCTTCTGTTCTTTGACGCCTATTTGACTTAAGGAAACATAGCCGAGTTTGAAAAAGTCTCGGTCAGATAAAACTTTTGTGGAATACTCGGGGGACCGTACTAATACGTGACCCGAACTCGCACAAGTGGAAGTGAGAGCGAGTCGCGTGCCGATGATCGCATTTACCTGCTTCTGAGACAGTCCGCTAATCCCCGGCGTTGGAAGCAACTTCGTTACGACCCAGCACCCCAATATGGAATCCGGTGGTGGCGTCGGCATGGCCACCGCCAAGAGCGCAAACGCCAGTATTCCAAAGCACACGCAGCACTTGTGGATATAGATCGTTAGCATGACTATTGATCTCCTTCCGAATACATCTGGTACTCCGCCTTCCTGCGATTGAGCAAGCCTTGACTAACTACGGCTTTCCCGTCCACATGAATGAAACGGTAGGCCGTGAAATTGTCCTGGGTCACATCTCCAGCGTTAACCGCTCGCATCATCTCGTTACCCGGTGCGACGGATGGGGCGGGTGGCCCGCCCTTTGCGCATTCCACAAATCCACCGCCACTCACTGACTAATACTACTCCCGTACGTCCACTTGGAGTTAAGATTCTGACGTTGGGGTGCCCCGTCCTTGACGTTCTTCAAGGGCGGGGCTTTTGGTTCAACGGTTCTTCGAAGAGAGGGAATCCACGCGGGCCCGCACCGATCCCGGATGCAGAGGCAAACTCGGAGAACCAAGTCAAAAGCCCTGCCCTTCCAAAAACGAAGGACAGGGCACCCCAAGTTCAACTTCAAAGGCCGGGCCACGCGCCCGCGGATCCGCTTATGCCTTGCGATGCTTGAAGAACTCGACTTGGCGCAGCCGCTTCTGGGCCTCTTTCAGGGTTTTGTAGGGTCCGCCGAGATTTTTCCCCTTTGTCGAAAGCACCTTGTATCCGCCCTTCACCTTCACGATCATCGGGGGCCGCCTCCCTTCTGATTTCCCATCCGGGCCTGCCTACCAATGAACAGTAACGCTGAATTCAGGGCGGGTTCAAAGGCGCTGCCGGAGTTCGAGCTGTAACTCGTGCTGGCGGGCCGGGGTCAGCTTCGCGCCATTTTGTGTGACATAAAAAACGTCGGTCGCGGTTCCGCCCTCCGTGTCGATCAAGCCGACTTCGATATTGAAGTTGTGTTCGGCAAATGTGGAGCTGATCTCGTACAGAAGACCCGGCCGGTCGAGCGCGACGATTTCGACGACGGTGCTGTGCGAGGAGCACTCGTTGTCCATGTGGATTCGCGTTTCCACGCTGACTTTGGGCGGCCGTTTTTCAGGGTGAAATTTTCTTTTCATGAGGGCGGCAACGTCCAGCTCGCCCAAGATCGCGGCGACGAGTTGCTGCTTCAGCCGGATGATTTCCGACGGATTGTGATCGAGCGTTTGAAACCGGTCGGAAAAACGCAGCGCGTCCAGAACGATTCCGTTTCGATTGGCGCAGGCGTCGGCCTTCAGGATATTCATGCCCCACGAGGAGATCGTCCCCACCACTTTCGTAAAAAGAAAGGGACGATCTTTGGTGACCAGAACAAGTTCATAGTACTGGTCCCGCTTCGTGATGCTGATTTCCGCCACGGAATGCCCGAGCCGCCGGTACATCCGGTAATGAGAGGAAATTTCCGTGGACGAATGAGTCAGCAAATATCGCCGGGGAAAACCATCCAGGAAATTTCGGAATCTGTCCGCTTCCACCGCATCCTCGCCCGTTGGAATCAGGCGCTCGAGCTGTTGGGCATCTTCTCCCGCCAGATACATGCGCTGGTCGTCCACCGAACGATTGAGATAATTTTCCGTGGCGGCGTATAGTTGCCACAACATTTCCGCCTTCCAGGTGGTCAGCGCTTCCGGATTCACCGCTTTAATGTCCGCGTAGGTAAAAAGCGTCAGCATCTTGAGATGTTCGATGGTCCCGACGGTCTTCGCAAAATCGTGGACCGCTTCCGGATCGAAGATGTCACGCCGCAGCAGCGTGGCGGACATGCGCAGATGGTTGGCGATGAGGAAGGTCACCGTTTCGCGGTCGAAGGTATCGAAGCGCAATCGCTCGAACACGCCTTGAACCGCTTCCAAGCTGCCTTCCACGTGGCTTTCATTGGGCATGCCCTTGCCAACGTCGTGAAACAGGAGCGATAAATAAAGCAGCTCGGGGTGGTCCAAGGTGGAAAGAATGTCGTGGAACCGGCGGTCCAGGTCGCCTTTTTTGGACGCGAGGCTGTGCAGATTTTCGATGGTTACCAGGGAATGCTCATCGACCGTGTACCGGTGGTAGTAGTCGCGGATCACCAGAGAATCGATCGCGTGAAATTCCTTGAAGAGCAAAACCAGAAGGCCGACGCGGTGCATCGCGCGCAGCGAAGACGCGGCGTGAGGCAAGACCAGAATCGCGCGGAAGTACTCCCACAAATCCGGACTGGTGGAATTCCACTTCTGGATTCGCGGCAATGCGGCCTCGACCGCGTTTTCGGTTTCTGCTGTTAGTTTAAGATCGTGCCGCGCGACAAGCTCGAACAGGCGGAACATCACCTTGTGGTCTTGCACGGAATCCGATTGCCTCAGGGAAATTCGACCGTCCACAACTTTGAAATCCGCGCCCGATAGCGAGGACCGGCGGGCGCCCAGCAAGCGCTTCCAAATCGATTTCGCCCGCGGGACTTCGTCAAACAGAACGGTCAGCCGGTAAATGGCGCGCGCCTGGCGAAAATAGGCCCGCATCCAGTCATTGGGAGACGCCGCCTTCCCCCCATGAAGTCCGATGCCCCTGGCCGCCGCTTCGGACTGCATCTCGTACGTCAGCACGTTGAGGTCGCGGCCCTGTCGATAGTGGAGGTAACACCGGACGGCATCGAGGAAATCGATCGCGTTCACCGCATCCGCGCGGAGCGGGAGCGGCAGCAGGGGCGCCGGGTCTTTCCATTCGCGTGAACGCTTCATCTCCGCGATTTGCGAGAGCCAGCAAGCTACTTGATAATCACGGAGACCGCCGGGGCCGTCCTTGATGTTGGGCTCGAGGTGAAAAATCGTTTGGCCGTATTTCTGATGCCGCGCGCGAGCGAGGCCCGTAAGTTCCTGCATCAGGGTTTCGGATTCGCGAATCACCATGCCAGGAAGGACGCGGGTTCGCAGACGCTCGTAGAGTTTTTCATCGCCGCAAATGTAGCGGCAGTCCAGAAGCGAAATATTGAATTCGATGTTGTTGCGGTAAAGTTTCCCGCATTCCGCGAGCGTCCGTGTGGCGGGGCTTACGCGAAGATGCAGGTCCCAGAGGGACTGGCTCAGCGGGGCAATAGCCTTTTTGCTAAGAAATTCCTCTTTGCCTTCTCTTGCGTAGAGAAACAGGAGATCGATGTCCGAATACGGAAATAATCCCCGCCGCCCGTATCCGCCCATGGCTGCAACGCAAAATCCTTCGATCGGACCGCTCGCCGCCGTGACTTCATTCCACAGCTCGGTGATCACGGCATCGATCAACGCGGTACGGTCATGGACCGCGGCTTTGCCGTCACCCACCTCTTCAAAGCGTTTCTGAATCCTCGCGGATTCTTCCGCGTACAGTTCCTGCAAACTGGAAGTGCGATTGTCGAGCTTCATATCCGACTTGCGAGGCCCCCGCCCGCCCAACAAAGAAGAATCTGCGGAATACAAAAACGCTTTCGAAACCAAATTTCCAGGTTATTGTAGCGCCCGCCTTCAGGCGGGCATTTTGGAACTAAGCAAGTGCCCGCCTGAAGTGTAAAGTGCCAAGACATCATTTACAGTCGTTGCCAGGACATCCTTTACACTGGGTCTTTCGATTCCTTGGGTGTTTCTTGCGCGGAGGACGCGGAGGGAGCCCGGAGGGCGACCGGAGCGTCCTC